>SVMV01000087.1 GCA_015067245.1 Oscillospiraceae bacterium
AAGCACACTTTCTGCCTGCATAAGCCCCTGTCTTACAGCACGGTAGGTACTCTGGCGAAAATCGCCCCCTTCGGTGTGTTTTATATGTGCCCTGCCGCTTACAAGTGTAATTTTCATATCTGTTATAGGGCTGCCTGTCAGCACGCCAATATGCGTTTTTTCGGCAAGGTGGGTAAGCACCAGACGCTGCCAGTTTTTGTCCAGTTTGTCTTCGCTGCAAAGGGTGTCAAACACAAGGCCCTGTCCGTTTTTTAAAGGCTCAAGCAGCAAATGCACCTCGGCATAGTGGCGCAGTGGTTCAAAATGGCCAACGCCCTCAACGGTGTTTTTAATGGTTTCTTTATAAACCACATTGCCCTGACTGAACTCAATATCCATACCAAAGCGGCTTTTAACCACGCTTTTAAGCACTTCCAGCTGAATTTCGCCCATAAGGCTGATATGTATTTCGTTAAGCTGTTCTTTCCAGGTAACGTTAAGCTGGGGGTCTTCCTGCTCTAAAATACGGAATTTTGCCAATGCGGTAAAGGCATCGGTTTTTTCATCAAGGATAACCTTATAGGTAAAGATAGGCTGTGTAAGTGCATGTGCAAGGTTGGCTTCTATGCCAAGGCCCTGGCCTGCGTATGTGGCAGTAAGCCCCGTAACCGCACACACGGTGCCGCTTTCGGCAAGCTGTTCGGCGGCAAATTTTTCACCTGTGTAAACTCTTATCTGGTTAACCTTTTCGTTTACAGCTTCGCCGTCGGCTTTAACCTGTTTTATGCTGTCTTTTGGTTTAAGGCTGCCCCCAGTAACCTTAAGATAGGTCAGGCGGTTGCCCTGCTCGTCGTGGCCGATTTTATAAACTTTTGCGCCAAAATCTGCAGGATATCCTGGCTGCTGTGTATATCTGTCGATAATATCCAAAAGCTCGTCAACGCCGTCGCCTTTAAGTGCGCTGCCAAACAGGCATGGAAAAATTTTGCGCTGTGCCACAAGGCTGGTTATATCTTCGTTGCTTACAGTGCCTTCCATAAGAAATTTTTCCATAATTTCTTCGTCAGCAACAGATATGTTCTCCAAGGTTTCGTCATCAAGAGTGGTAAAATCCACGCACTGACTGCTCAAGCCCAGCTTAAGCTGCTGCAGCACGGCATTTTTGTCAGCACCGTTTAAATCCATTTTGTTTACAAAAATAAAGGTTGGTATTTCATATCGCTGCAACAGGCCCCACAATGTTTCGGTATGGTTTTGTATGCCGTCACTGCCGCTGATAACCAAAATGGCATAGTCCAGCACGGCAAGTGTCCTTTCCATTTCGCTGGAAAAATCCACATGACCAGGAGTATCCAGCAGATAGGCATTTGTATTGTTGTACACAAATTTTGCCTGTTTGCTGAACACTGTGATGCCGCGGTTTTTTTCTATTTCATTTGTGTCCAAAGCGGTGTCGCCGTGGTCCACACGGCCCAGCTTGCGTATGCTTTTGCAGCGGTAAAGCACACTTTCAGACAATGTGGTTTTGCCGCTGTCAACATGGGCAAGAATGCCCAGAACAATGTTTTTCATCTATAATTCCCATTCGTAAATATAAATATTTCTTTAAATATATTACTACATTAAACACCGATTGGCAACCGATAACAAAACAGAAAAATGGTTGTGTGCAATTAAATTTCTGTTGATTATTTTATCAGAATAGTGTATTATTAATTAAGATAAATTAGGCCTTTATCCAAAGCGTGCTGTTTCTGATTCTTCCTGGCGGCACGCTTTTTTGTTTGCGGCAAAGCAAAGGATAATTGACTTTTGGCGACTTTCAATGTATTATTATTAAATACGCAATACTTAAAAAGGAGGAATTATACATGGCTGGTAAAAACAGTTTTGATGTTACCAAAGTCACCCGAATCGGCCTGCTGATTGCCGTTGAAATTGTGCTTTCAAGGTTTTTGTCAATATCCACACCAATTACAAAAATCGGCTTTGCATTTATTCCGCTTTCTATGATAGGTATGATGTACGGCCCGCTTTACGGCGGCATAGCAGGTGCTTTGTGTGACTTTATAGGTGCAATTTTATTTCCGATTGGGGCATATTTTCCAGGATATACCCTTACAGCAGCTTTGTCAGGTGCAACCTATGGATTTTTTCTGCAAAAAGGCGGTGCAAACAGCTGGGCAAAAGTTACAGCGGCATCAATTATAATCAATATTGTTTACCATTTGGGTATCAACACCTACTGGACAACCCTTTTTACAGGCAAAGGCTATCTTGCACTGTTGCCAACAAGAATGTTCAGCAACATTGTGCTTATCCCAATGGAAATTATTGTAATCAGACTTGCATACAAGTTTCTTGTTGAAAAACTGGAAAAGGGCACAAAGTAATATACAGAAAGGCAAAAATACATGAAAATAAGCAATGTAAAAGGCACAGTGGACTATCTTCCACAGGAGGTTGCCATCCGCGATTATCTCCAAAGCGAAATTCTCAAGGTGTATACATCCAATGGTTTTACACGCATCACAACACCGATTATTGAAGATATCGAAAATCTGGATAAATCTGAAGGCGGCGAAAACCTTAACCTTATCTTTAAAATTTTAAAACGCGGCGACAAACTGCAGAAAGCCTTTGAAGGCGAACTCACCGAAAACAATCTGGCAGACATGGGTCTGCGTTATGACCTCACTTTGCCGCTTACAAGATATTTTGCAAACAACCGCTCAAAACTGCCTTACCCTGCAAAAATAATTCAGATGGACCGTGTTTACCGTGCCGAACGCCCACAAAAAGGCCGTCTGCGCGAGTTTATGCAGTGCGACGTTGATATTATCGGTTCTGACAGCATATACAGCGAAATCGAGCTTATCAACACAGTTACCGAAGCGCTGCTTGCAATCACACTTAAAAACTTTACAGTGCGTGTAAACAACCGCCGTATACTCAACGACCTTTTGCTCTCTATGGGCTTTAAGTCAGAAGACCTTATGAGCGTTTGCATCACATTTGACAAGATGGATAAGGTTGGTGCCGACGGCGTTGAAAAAGAACTTAACGAAAAAGAATTTTCTGCCGATGCCGTTGCAAAATTTACAGAGTTTTTAAAACAGGGCAATTTTACACTGGAATATGTAAAAAAGCTTATGCCTGAAAACAGCGCTGTGGCTGATGTGGAAAAAATTATCACAACAGCAAATGCAGTTTCAGATGGCAAATATGATGTGGTCTTTGACCTTTCCCTTGTTCGCGGTCAGGGTTACTACACAGGTACAGTTTTTGAAGTTGTATCCAACGAGTTTAAAGGTGCAATTGCAGGGGGCGGCAGATACGACAATCTTATCGGCAAGTTCCTTGGCGAAAGTATTCCTGCGGTTGGTTTTTCCATAGGCTTTGAAAGAATTTTTGCAATTCTCAGCGAACAGAAATTCACACCGCCTACAGCAAAAAGAAAACTGGCAGTAATCTTTGAAGAAAGCAGTTATGCACAGTGCGTTGCAAAAGCAAAAGAGCTGCGCGCAGAGTTTGATGTTGGTATGTACGAAAGACCAAAAAAACTGGGCAAGCTTCTTAACCGTCTTGAAAACGAAGGCTACTGGGGCGCACTTATCAACTTGGACGAAGAAATAAAAGTTTTTGAAAAATAGCATATTAACACGGTGCAGGGCAGCTGAATGTCCTGCACTTTTTGTTGATTTTTGTGTAAAAATCAAACAGTATAAAGTTTGCATTGGCCAACTGCATATATTTGGTGTATAATATGCAAATAATGGAATTTAAGGGGGATACATTTATGGATGCTATAATTGCAAAAACTCTTGAGAATTTAAAAACAAACCAGTTTGGCGCCTACTATGCCGAAACTTCTGCCGAAGCACTGGAAATTGTAAAAAGCCTTATAAAAGCAGGGGATAAAGTAGACCGCGGCGGTTCAATGACTATCGAACAGATTGGCGCGCTGGATTATATCCTGAAAAACTGTGGCTACATAGACCCATACAAAGAAACTGACCCAGCAGAAAAGGAGAAACTTATGCAGGGCCGATACACCTGTGATACATTCCTTTGTTCTGCAAATGC
>SVMV01000011.1 GCA_015067245.1 Oscillospiraceae bacterium
TTGGCACATTGTACATTTATTGTAAAAAATCAGTAAAAATATGTTGAATAAATTAAATTTATGCACAAAAACAACCCTCTGAAAACAGCTGTTTTAGCCATTTTTCAGGGGGTTGTTGATGGTGGAGGCGACGGGGGTCGAACCCGTGTCCAAAAAGCTATTCATGACGGTATCTACAAGTTTAGTTTATCTACAACATTCCCTTACAGACAAGCCAATAAACAGGCTGCCTGCTTGGTAGCTTCATAAATGCGTGACGTGCCGCAAAGCTTAAGCGCGTTCACGGGCTCTATCTGCGTGACGCCATGACCCCTGCCGATAGAAAACAGGGCATGACGGCTGCTTAATTAAGCAGCTACTAATTCGTTACGATTAGCGTTTATTTTTTCGGGGCGATTAAAGTGCTGCCCCACCACTACCTGCTGCCCTCACTGCAAACTCCCTGTCGAAGCCAATACGCCCCCATATATAAAACGGCTTGTGCCGTTTTAGACAAGTGTTTTGTGAAGATTAACGTCGGTTAAAATCTTTCATAGCTCGGTCGATATTGCGTTTTGCGTCGCGTTTTGCGGCATCGTCACGCTTATCGTACAGTTTTTTACCTTTGCACAGTCCCAGTTCCATTTTCACTCTTGGTCCTTTGTAATATAGCGAAAGCGGAACAAGTGTAAGGCCGTCCTGCTTGATTTTGCCCAAAAGCTTGTTGATTTCTTTTTTGTGCAAAAGAAGCTTGCGCACACGGAATGGGTCACGGTTGAAGATATTGCCTTTTTCGTATGGGCTGATGTGCATGCCGTAGACAAAAACTTCACCGTTCTGGATATCCGCCCAGGACTCTTTTAAATTTACAGAACCATTGCGGATAGATTTGATTTCGGTGCCAAAAAGTTCGATACCTGCTTCGTATGTTTCCAGCACAAAGTATTCGTGTCTTGCGGCACGGTTGACTGTGATTGACATAGTTTCTATCCCCTTTCCGTAAAATTGGTGTAGATTATATATTATAATATTTAAGTGTTTTTGTCAACAAAACCGCCTTTTTATAACACAATTTACACTTATTCATACTTTTTGCCTACAATGTACACAGGCACAAACAAACCGCATAAAAACAGTAATATAAAAACAAAATCCGCTGCCATCCATATTTTTGGGGCAAATATATCCACCAGTAAATACAATATTGGCAAAACTATCATAGAAACTGCTGCCCATATACGTCCCACGTTTATAATGTGCGGCCAATTGGAATTATTAAAGGTTAAAAATGGTACATTCATCCTGAAAAATCCGTCACTGTATGTGGAAATGCGGTTTTGGTCATAATATGCAGGCAGTTTCTCTTTTGCAAAGATAAAAAAGTATAAAGCAGCAATAAAGGCAATCACTTCAAAGGTCAGTATATCGTCATTGAGCAATCCCCTTTCACTTACAAAAACAAGCTCCGCTAAAACGGCAACCACAAGCACAGCAACAACAGCAATATTGCGTCTTTTTATCTGTACACCTCTCTGGCTGCTGCCATCCGAAAAAGCAATAACTGTTTTTACAACATTTTCCACCTGAGTGACTGGCATATCCTTTTCTTCCCGTTTGCACAAAAGCAGTTCAGTAACCGAAATATCCAAAATTTCTGCTAACGGCATAAGCATTGCTGTATCAGGCAGGTTTGTGCCTGTCTCCCATTTGCTGACAGCCTTTGCCGATATAAACAGTTTTTCTGCAAGCTCTTTTTGAGTAAAGCCTTTTTCTTTGCGAAGCTGTGCCACAAAGCCGCCAAATTTTTCCTTATCTATTTCGTACATAGTATCACCTCACAGTTATATTAATGTATTAAAAATTATACTGCAACCGATTTTCAGTCGACTGCGCTTTTGCAGCGTTTTATGGTGTTTGGACATAAATATTTCACACATTAATAATTTTTGATATGTTATAATAAAGTATATAGAATTGTTTTAAAGGAGTTTTGTTATGGCATTCAGTATGGTATTTATTTTAGGCGGCGCTGCTGTTGTTGGCGTTATTGTTGCAATCACCGTTGCCGTAATTAAAAATTATTTTAACTGATATAAAATCCGCCTGCAGAAGCTGTTGTTCTGCAGGCGTTATTTTTTATTGTATTTCCATAAATTCCAATATAGCATTAACTGTGATATTCCACTGCTGTTCTGCTTCTATAAGCGCCTCGCCGTCACCGTCCTGAACGCCATAGCTGCCAAACTGGGCATGATTGCCCCCATCAACAATAATCTCTGTGGTTCCATCAGGAAGATTTTTAAAATTATCGGCATATTTTTTCATGTTCAGCACCTTATCGTTGCTGCCATACACAGAAAGCACATCTATATCCTTTGCAGACAGGTTTGCTGTGGAATAAGACGCAAGCAATATAAGGCCGTCAAAGCTTGTGCCAGTGCTTTCAAGATAGCTTGCTGCCATACTGCCCCCAAGGGAGTGCCCGCCAATATACCATTTATCCACATTGGCAATTCTCTCATAGGCTTTATCTGCCGTATCTATGTCCATAACCGCAAGGTTAAGCGGCATTTCTGTTATTATGCAGGCAACACCATTTTGAGCCAGCTGATAAGCAACAGGAACATAGGCAGTATATTCCACCTTGCCGCCAGGGTAAAATATAAAGCCTGCCTTTATTTCATCTGGGCGAAAGATAATCATATTATCAGTTATTTCTGCCGTTACACCGTCTTCTTTCAAAAGTTCTGCCTGCTGTATTGTCATAGCGGCAGTTTCATCTGCGTGATAATAATCCCCTGCATAAAGCGCTATACCGCCACAGCACAAGGCCGCAATTGCAGCAGCCGCAATTACTGCTTTTTTTAAACGTTTTTTCATAGATATTTTTCCCTTGTAAAATACAATTCAACAATAATCAACACAGCAGTTAATATAATCAGTTATACGCTCTGTCGTTCATTTTAAGATACAAAGGCTTGCCGTCTGACGTGTAGATATCGGATTTGTATCCTCCGTATATGTTATTATCTATCGGCTCGCCATTGTCCGCTATGGTTACATCATCCAGCACGTTGCGGTAGATAAGACCTGTGTTATCCTTAAATTCTATGTATATACAGATATTGCTGTTGTAAGGCACATCAAAAATTTCTTCAAATTTTGCATAGCACATTATCCAGCCGTCATCCAAAGGAGCAATTGCTTCATAAGGCTTTACCTGCTCTCCTCTGCTTGAATGTGCATCAGTCCATTCAACATCTTTGCGGTATATTTCCTTGTTATCGATTTCGGCAACTACCTGTGCACTTTTCAGTGTAAAATCTGCATTTGGATAATATATATCCACATTTATATCCTGGCTGTATTTCCTTGTTGCAACACCATTGTCTCTCAGGCTGGAAACCGTACCGCTTGCATGTGCAGTAATCTGTGGCAGCATATCATCTTTGGGATTCACATACCAGTCAAGCTGCTGGGTGCGGATTGTGCCGTTATCTTTAAAATGCACTGCTGTTACACGGCTGTTTGAAAACACTGGTATTTCAATTTTTGCCACATATCTGTCATTTTCCAGGACCATTGGATATTCTTTATCGTTACAGATAACCGAGACTGTTGTAATGTCAGGATTGTATTCCTTTGGTACAATAAAGCAGTCAAGGATTGCTGTTTCTTTTTCAATGTTTACATCTGTCACTGAACAGCTGATTTCGGTAACAAGATTTGCAGCCTGCTCCAGCTCATAGCGCACACTGCCGCTGATGCTGTTGATACTACTTTGTGTCATATTGTAATAGTTGGACATATTGTTTTCTATAATATCAATCTTGCTGTTAAGACTGCCTATTCTGAAAAAGCAGATTATCAGCAGAATACAGCTTAAAATATTTGTTATATAAAGCAATTTATCTTTCATATATTTGCCCTCCATCACTTTATATTTGACTTTTATTCTATCACAATATTGTGTATAATTAAAGACAAGTATTAATAAAGCTTACAAAGTTTATAATTGGAGAAAGCAAATGAATAATAAAACAAAAAAAATTATTTCACTTATTCTGACATCAGCACTGTGTAGTTTATCTCTTGCTGGCTGTGGCTCTCATAGCAATAACCCAAGCGGACAGACCTATGCGGAGAAAATATACTACGAAAACGAAACTCACATCATTTTATCTGACAAAGATATAACTGCAAATGGCAAAAAAATTGGTGACAGCGGCACTGTTTTTGCCAGCAACGATGTAATCTATTACGAAGATAAGGATTTTTATGAAAGCGGAAACCCTTATGGCGAAGGCACAGACAAAGACAAGCACTCTGCCGAAGATGCTGCGGCCGTAACAGTTGTAAATATCACTGAGGCAGGCACCTATCGCTTGAGCGGCAGGCTGAGCAACGGTCAGATAAGAGTTGACCTTGGCGAAGATGCCAGCGAAGATAAAAATGCGGTTGTTACACTTGTTCTGGACGGCATCGACATCAACTGCGATGTTGCACCTGCCATTGTTTTTATGAATGTGTATGAATGTGACGGCAGCTGGGATGCTGAAACCGCAACAAAGGATGTTGATACATCTGCTGCAGGTGCCAATGTTATTATTTCTGATAACAGCACAAACAATGTTGAGGGCGCCTATGTTGCAAAAATTTTCAAGGATAAGGAAGGCGAAAAAAAGCTGTGGAAACAGGACGGCGCTTTCTATTCTTATATGTCCATGAACATTGACGGTGAAGCAGCAAACAGCGGTGTGCTTAACATAACAGCCGACAACGAAGGACTCGGTGCTGAACTTCACCTGACAATCAACGGCGGCAATCTTAACATTATATCTCAGGACGATGGTATAAACACCAACGAAGACAATGTATCTGTAGCTGCGATAAATGGCGGCAACGTTCATATCCTTGCTGGTCTTGGTGAAAACGGCGGCGACGGCATTGACTCTAACGGCTGGGTTGTTGTTAATGGCGGTACTGTTGTTTCGGCTGCTCACTGGGATAGTGACAGTGGTATAGACAATGAAAACGGGGCTTATATTGACGGAGGCACCTTGATTTCTTTTGGCGGTATAGTTGACTGGCCAAAACAGGAAAGCAAAAACACAACGTTTAATCTGCAATTCAAAGATTACATCTCCAACGGCACTCCTTTTATTATCACTGATGAAAATGACAAAGTTGTATTCTGTTATAATCCTTGTGAAGATACTGTGATAAACACCCAGTTGAGAAACTGCCGCGGTGTTATCATCTCAAGCCCACAGTTTAATCTTGGAGAAATCTATCATCTGTATCTTGGCGGCACTGTAAACGGCAAACATACAATGGGTATATATGATGCCGCTTCTGTAAAAGATTTTAATAATGCTGTGCAGCAGATGCACTACAGTGACGAAATTTTTGAGCGCGGCGGATTTATTCCAAATCCTGCAAAAGAATATACTGCTGATGCAAACTTTGCTTTTAATCGCACTGTAAGTTGCTTTGCAGAAATTACAGGTTAAACCATTTACAAATTACAATATAATTTTGCAGCGGATGTTATTGAAGCATCCGCTGTTTTTTACACAAAATTTTCAATATTTTTTAAGAGTTTTTTAAGGTGACAGTGCTAATATAAGACTGAAAACATATCCAATACTCTTAGAAAATGCGAAAGGAAAGCAATATGTATTTCAGCAAATTTTTATCAGTTCTGCTTACTGTTTCCCTGCTTGCCACTGCTTTGAGTGGCTGTTCTTCAGCAGATTTACAGAACAGCAACAGTTCTTTAACAGCACAAGCAGATAAAATTAAGTATGAAAACGAGATAAATGTTGTTTTGTCTGATGGCGAAATAACAGCAGATGGCCAAAACGTTGACCAAGGCAGCGCTGTTTTTGTAAGCAATGACGTAATTTATTATGAAGATAAAAATTTTTACGAAAGCGGCAACCCTTATGGCGAGGGCACTGATGCCGACAAGCACACTGCCGAAGAAGCTGCTGCCGTAACGGTTGTAAATATCACTGAGGCAGGCACCTATCGCTTGAGCGGCAGGCTGAGCAACGGTCAGATAAGAGTTGACCTTGGCGAAGATGCGGCCCAGGATGAAAACGCCGTTGTTACACTTGTGCTGGACGGCGTTGATATCAGCTGTGATGTTGCCCCTGCTGTTGTATTTTTGAATGTTTATGAATGTGACAATGACTGGAATATAGAAACTGCATCAAAAGATGTTGACATTTCCAACGCCGGCGCAAATGTAATTATTTCTGACAACAGCACAAACAACATCAAAGGTGCTTATGTGGCAAAAATCTTCAAAGATAAAGAAGGCGAAAAGAAACTGTGGAAACAGGACGGCGCTTTCTATTCGTATATGTCCATGAACATAAACGGTGAAGCAGCAAACAACGGTGTGCTTAACATAACAGCCGACAACGAAGGGCTTGACAGTGAGCTGCACCTTACCATAAATGGCGGCAATATAAATATATTTGCACAGAATGACGGTATTAATACCAACGAAGATGGTGTTTCTGTAACCACAATTAACGGCGGAAATGTGCATATCATTGCAGGCCTTGGTGCAGAAGGCGATGGCATAGACAGCAATGGCTGGCTGGTTATAAATGGCGGCAATGTGATTGCCAGCGCAAATCCCGCTGCTGATGCAGGGTTAGACAGCGATATGGGCAGCTTTGTAAATGGCGGCACAGTGGTTGCCCTTGGCAGCACAATGGATTGGGCCGAGAGCGACAGCAACCAGGTTACAATGAACCTTCAGTTTGCAGAGTACAAGGAAAGCGACAGTGCCATCATAATTACAAAAGAGGACAACAGCATTGTATTTGCCTATGATCCTTCAGAAGATGAGGTTGTGGGCAGCAACACAAGAAGATTTATGGGTGCTGTTGTTTCCTGCCCTGCCTTTGCGCTTGAAGAAAGCTATAATGTATATATTGGCGGCACTATAAGCGGAGATGAAACCGCAGGTATCTATGATATTGCAACCGTTACAGGTTTTGATGAAGCCATTAAACAGGGATACAGCAGCAGTGACATAAAAATGCATTTTGGCAAAATAAATTTTGACGGTCAGCTCTCTGGTATGCCTGACAGACCAATGCCAGAAGGAGAAATCTTTCCCCCTTCTGAAGTTGCAGAAGCTGACAATAACGACGGCAGACCGCAGCCTTTTAACAGTGAAAAATTCAATTCCGACACAGCAACTGCGCCTTTTGAGAAAGGCAAAATGCCGCCCGATGCAAACGGCCAGCCGCCACAGATACCCGACAGGGGCACACCGCCATGGAGTGAAAATGGCGAAAATGTTGCAGACAAAAAACTTTTAAATCCCCTGTTCTATATGCAGGATAAGGTAAACAACTTTTCTGGCGTAACCGATTACAGCTCTTAGGTGCCAAAAAAATGCTATGTTTGAAAATTCAGAGCATTTTTTCTGTTTTTTCTGTTATGGATTTTTGCCTCATACACAATTACGGTTATAAAAACATTTTAAAAAATATGTTAAAATTTCATTGAAAATATTGATTTTTTAACACAAAGTGATATACTATAAAAAGGGAATTTTGTTGCAAATTCCAGTTCCCAGCTCTGTTTATATTTTAAATAAAATACACATTGTAAAAAGAGGAGAAAGTTTATGAAAAAGATTTACGAAGGCAAAACAAAAGACGTTTACAGCCTTGAAAACGGCAATGTACTGCTCAAATTCAAAGATGACTGCACAGGTAAAGACGGTGTGTTTGATCCAGGCGAAAACGCTGTAGGCCTTACAATCGAAGGTATCGGCAAAGCTAACCTTGAAACATCTGTTTACTACTTTAACCTTCTTAAAGAAGCTGGCATCAAAACACATTATGTAGATGCTAATGTTGAAGCAGCAGAAATGGAAGTTCTTCCAGCCAAAGTATTTGGTCAGGGCCTTGAAATCATCTGCCGCCTTGTTGCAACAGGCAGCTTTATCCGCAGATATGGCGAATACATCGCAGACGGCACTCCTCTTGAAGGCGGATATGTTGAATGCACATTCAAAAACGACGCAAAAGGTGACCCACTTGTAACAAGCGAAGGTCTTGCTGCTCTTGGTGTTATGACACAGGAAATGTTCGACAGCATGAAAGAACAGACACTCAAAATTACAAAAGTTGTTGCTGACGACCTTAAATCCATCGGTCTTGACCTTTGGGATATCAAATTTGAATTTGGTTACAACAACGGCGAAGTTATCCTTATCGACGAAATTGCTTCTGGCAATATGCGTGTATTCCGTGGCAACGAAAAAATCGACCCTGTTGAACTTACAAAACTTATCCTTAACAGATAATTTATCTGCATGCAAAATTACTCCCCTTTTTCAAGGGGAGTTTTTTATTGCGGTACATATTTTCAGTGCATTCATTTTTATTGCAAACAATCTTTTCTTTACAAAACACCGTGTATATGTCAAAATAATAACATAGATATCTTTATGGAGGTGTTATTATGAGTAACATTAAAAACGAAGCAAAAATAAAAAACCCTTTGATTGTGGCAATACGCGAACAGCTGGAGCACCGTGCACTGTGGATGTACCTGCTGTGTGATGAAGCAAAGAAAAAAGGGCTGCCTCCTGAAGAATATGCCCCTGCCGCTATCAGACGCTGCGGCTTGTATCAGGGTGCAAATCTGCGTGCAAAAGCAGGCGGTGGTGACAGTCTTAAAGGTCTTAAAAAAACACTTTTCACCAAGCCTGCACAGTGGGTGTTTGAAATGGATGTAAAACGCTGCACAGACGATAATCTTGATATAGATTTTCACTACTGTCCACTGGTAAAAGCCTGGCAGAAGCAGGGCTGCAGCGATGAAGAAATTCAGCTTTTGTGCGACCACGCAATGTGCGGTGACCGCGGCATTGCCGAAAGCTTTGGCTGCCACCTTGAACTGCCGTGCACAATAGCTTATGGTGCGGATATCTGCAAAATCAGATTTGTAAGGGATAAAAAAGAAGATTAACCCATAAATGGTAAGTCTCTGTCAATGAAACGGTATTCACAAGACAGTTACAGGCATAGCAGTTCACTCGGCTACGCCTGTTCTTATATGAAATGTTTTTGTGTAGTAATATATAAATAGTTCGATAAATTCAAATTTGTCGAACTTCAGGAGCACACTTTTATATATTGTATTATGGTATTTAGTGCAAATAATGTTAAAAAGACAAGCTGCGTTAGCGATTTCCCTATAAGAAAACATAAATATCCCGCCAAACATTTACAAGTGTTTGGCGGGATACATTTTTGCCCATTTTTGCACAAAAAGTGCAGGTACAAGGAAGAAACACACAGCACTACTTTGTGTAATGCAAGTGTTGATGACGCAGTAACTGCCTTTTTGTGTTAGAAAGTGGGTTTATGTTTTCTTGTTGGGAGATCGCTTTTTACAGCTTGTCTTTTATTGTTTTTAAAGTTCTCCTTAACACAAAGGCTTTTGCTATTTTACAACTGTTCTATCCAGTTTTTAAGGGCCTCAAAACTGCCGTTTGGATAAACAGATATATCAGCACCTTTTTTGTTGATAAGGTTGTCTGTAAGCAAAAACACCTGCATACCAAGGTCTTTTGCAACCATATCTTCCCCTACATCGTTGCCAACCATAGCACATTCTTTTGGATCTGCACCAATTTTGCCCAGAATTTCAAGGTAATATTTTGGGTTTGGCTTGCAGTAGCTGCTGTTTTCATACACTGTAAAGTATTCAAAATCAGTTTTATCCAACCCTGCCCAGCGCATACGGCTTTCAGTTGCAACGGACGGAAACAATGGGTTTGTTGCCAGCACAACACGCAGACCTTTGTTTTTGCAAAGGTCAATAACCTCTTTTGCTCCTTTGCTGAAACCGCAGGATTTTGCCACATTCTGAAACTCATTTTCATAGAAATCGCGGAAAATGGGCTCGTGCTCTCTTGATTTTTCGCCATAAACAGAAGTAAACAGACGCCAGAAAGCATCCTCGTTTTTGCTGCTGCCATCATTCATAACCATAGCAGCAACACCCTTATAGATTGTGTCCATAAGCTGTTTTGGCTCGTAACCGTAAGGTGCAAGCTTAACTGCAAGACCTGTAAAATATTCTTTGATAAACACATCCTGGTCCATTGGCAGCAAAGTGCCGTCCAGATCGAACATAATTGTTTTTACTGACATATTATCCCCTTTTATATTACGTTGTAATAAGGTTTAAATTTTCTTCAAAAAGTTTTGGATTGCTGCCCACAACCACTTTTATATTTGCAGGCTTTTTGTATTTGCCAAGGCGGTCCACAACTGTCTGGCCAAGTGAAAGTGTGCCTTTTGTTTCCACCGCAACATAAAATTCCTTTGTCGGTGTTACGTCACGATTTATATAGCAGCTTGTTGCTGCTGCTGCAGGGATTGATATTTCGCCATCTGCCGCCTTTTTATATCTGTCCAGCACATTTTTTACTGTTTCGTTTATAGGGTGAATGTTACTTATTTCTTCCGCTGTAATGCTGCACGCTTCAATGCCGTCAAGTCCGCACATGGTTACATCTATTCCGCTGTCAAAAAGAATTTTAAGTGCATCGGGGTCTGCCCATGCATTGTACTCACTGTAAGGCGCCACATTGCCCACAAAACCGCTGCCTGCAAAACAGAAAATGCGCTTTATAAGCGGTTTTATCTGTGGATAGCGCAGAATGGTCTGGGCTATATTTGTAACGGGTCCAAGTGTCAATATCTCCAGCTTGCCGTCCGCTTTAACCGCTTCGGCATAAATTTTATCCCAAGGATACTCTTCATCTTCAGGATTAATGCGTGTATTATCATTATAATCAGGGTCAACACTGATATAGATATCCACATCGTTTTCTGCTTTGAACAAAGGTTTCATAGCCCCCCAGCAAACAGGGCAGCCAAGACCAAGGCTGTTGCGCAGCTGCACAGTTTCCATAAACCATTCTCCATAGCAGGAAATGGCCTTAATATCAAATTTATCGCTATTTGCCAGCATTGTTATGGCAACAACATCATCAAGTGTAAGGTCGGTATCTATAATTAAAGGTATTCTGCTCATAAAACTTCCTTTCTATTTATAGCTTTCGCAGGCAGCAACCAGCAGGTCGATAAATTTTTCTCTGTCTATATCCATACAAACTGTGGCGTTGTCCAGATGTCTGTTGCGGTTTGGACGCATATCACAAACCGTCTGGCCGTAGGTTTCGGTGCCATCTATATCCACCTTTACATTTGCACGTTCTGTATGTATCCACTCTGGGTGCAGCAGATATGTAACCGCAACTGCATCGTGCACTGCACAGCCAGGCAATCGGCTGTTGTTTACATATCTGTCATAATAAACACCAAATGCTTCGGCGCAAAATTCGCCTGCTTTGGTGCCTGTGGCCTTTATGCGCAGGATATCTTCCATTGTAGTGTAGCTTTTCATTGTTATATCCAGTCCACACATAACAATATCCACACCGCTGTCAAAAACCACCTGAGCAGCTTCTGGGTCAACAAACATATTGAACTCACAAACTGCGTTCATATTGCCTTCAAATGCACCGCCGCCCATCATAACAATTTTGTCTATCTTCTCTTTAATATGAGGATAGCACATAAGCAGCAGCGCGATGTTGGTGAGCGGACCAACAGGCACAAGTGTAACTTTTTCTTCGCTGTTTTCAAGTGTTTCTTTTATAAAATCCACAGCATCTAGTCTGTGCGCAGTTATAGCTGGCTTTGGTAGCTGTGCTGTGCCAAGGCCGCTTTCGCCGTGAGTTGCGGCATCGTAATACAGCTCTTTAACAAGCGGCTTTGACGCCCCTTTTGCAACAGGAATATCACCACCGCCAAAATAATCAACCACCGACAAGGTATTATAAATGGTTTTGTCCAGTATCTGATTGCCTGCCACAACAGTTACGCCTTTTAAATCTATATGTGGTGAAGACATTGCAAGTATAAGGGCAACCGCATCATCTATGCCTGTGTCAACATCCATAATTACAGGGATTTTTTTCATACACAAACTCCTTAAAAAGTATATATCAATAAAAATACTTTACCACAAAATTGTGATAAAATAAACAATATTTTTGCTTTATTCATTGACTTGCAATTTTTAAAGTGTTATGCTTGTAAGGCTGATTATTTTAAATTATGGAGTGGAAAAATGACTTTTTTACTTGAAATGACAGGCACAGTTGCATTTGCTTTTGCTGGTGCACTTGTTGCAATAGACAACGACCTTGACTGGTTTGGTATTTTATGTATGGCAGGTATAACAGCCTGCGGCGGTGGTATGACAAGAGATATAATACTGGGCAACACACCGCCAATGATGTTCCGTAATCCTGTTTATATCACCGTGGCTATAATAACAGGCTTGCTTACAGTTTTTATTTACAACAGATTTATTCAGTCCAGATTTAAGGATAAAATTCTTGATATGATAAGCATTCTTGATGCCCTTGGCCTTGCCATATTTACCATTGTTGGTATGGACCTTGCAATGCAGCTTGGACATATAAGAGCATTTTTGGTTTGTGCAATGGGCGTGCTTACCGCTGTTGGCGGCGGATTGCTGCGCGACATTATGGTTAATGTCAAACCGCTTATTCTTACCAAAGAGGTTTATGCAACTGCCTCAATGGTTGGCAGTGTGATTTACTATTATGGTATGATGATTGTTCCACAGGGTATTGCTGCTGCAATCTCTCTTGTTGTGATTTTTGGTTTGAGAATGTGGACAATTATCAAGCATATAAACCTGCCTGTTGTTGAAAAGAAATAATAATTTTATGGGTACTGTTTACATAGACAGTGCCCTGTTTTTATACTAAACTTGTTGTATATTTGTTATCAAATATAATTATTGTAACTATTTATTGACAAAAATATATAAACATAGTATAATACTTAAGCTGATTTCTTGCCGCTGTGGTGGAATCGGCAGACACAAGGGACTTAAAATCCCTCGGTAGCAATACCGTACCGGTTCAAGTCCGGTCAGCGGCACCAAAAGGTCTCGACCAATGCGGTTGAGACCTTTTTATTTTTCTGCGAGATCTTTTTTCATAGTGGGATATCTCCCTCCATGACGAATTTTATCACAGACAAAGCCGTGATAAAATTCCTGTCCCCCCTTAGATGAAAGCGGCACATGGCATACGCCGCGCCTGCTGTAAATTTAAGATTTTGCATTATGGGCTAAACGCACTAAAAAACAGTCAATTGACTGTTTTTTTGTTTTATAAATATGTTTATTTTTCAGTTCTAATTGATGTGCAAATAAAAATCCCCTTGGAATTTCCAAGGGGATTTTTTCAGATAAAACTATCTGTTACGCGCTTATTAATCAACAAAAACAGTTACAATTATTTAGCTGCAAGCTGTTTTGCATTGATTTCTTTCCACATTTCAACGTCAACGCCTTTGAAGTTGAGTTTTTCTGGATCGTAAACTGGGTCTTTGCCAGCTTTCATCTGTTCTTCATAGTCTTTGAGCATTGCTTTAACTGGTTTAACAAGCAAGATTACAACGAGCATGTTGAAGAATGTGATGGAGCCGAGAGCCAAGTCAGCGAGGTCCCAAGCAACGGAAGCAGCTGTGATACCGTAGAAGAAGATAAGGATTGGCATTGCAATTCTGAGTACCCATGTAAGAGCTTTACGGATGCCAGCCTGTTCTGGTTTCTGGAAGAGGTATGTGGAAGCTGTTTCTGCTTCGTAGTAGTAGGAGATCAAGCATGTGAAGGAGAACAGGAAGAGCATGAATGCAATAAAGATTTCAGCGATGCCGCCCATAACTGTGGAAGCTGCATACTGTACGAATACTGCGGAGCCGCCTTCGAGTGCTGCCATACCAGGGTGACCGGAACCTACGTAACCGAATGCTGTGTTGTAGCAGTCTGTGAAGAGGATAAGAAGAGCAGAAGCTGTACATACGATAACTGTATCGAGCCATACGCCTGCTGCGTTTGCAAGACCAACTTTAACTGGGTGGCTTGTTTCTGCTGCTGCTGCTGTAGGTGTAGCTTCACCCATACCAGAAGCGGAGGAGAATGTACCACGTTTAACACCCTGCTGGATAGCTACGCCAATACCACCAGAGAGAAGAGCATCTGTAGAGAATGCGCAACGAACGATGTTGCCGATAACTGCTGGGAGTTCACCGATGTTCATAACAACAACGATAACTGTAACTGCAAGGTAAACAACAACCATGAATGGAACGATTGCAGAAGCAGCTGCGGAGATACGTTTGATACCGCCGAGGATTGTGATGAACATGATAACAGCCATAACTGCTGCGAATACAACCTGTGGAGCGCCTGTTGCCTGTGCGAATGCTACACAAACTGTGTTTGTAGCTGCGGAAGGCATGAACAAGCCGATACCAAGGAAGGAAATGATAGCGATAAATGCGCCGTATGGGCCCCAACCAAGACCACGTTCTGCAACGTAGTAAGGACCACCACGATATTCGCCGTCAACTTTGATTTTGTAGAGGGAACCCTGTACACATTCTACAAAGTTAACTGCAGAGTTTGTGATACCGATAAGGATCATCCAGAAAACTGCACCTGGACCGCCAGCGTATACTGCAACAGCAACACCAGCAACGTTACCTGTACCAACACGCATAGCCATTGTTGTACAGAAAGATGCGAATGCAGAAACACCAGATTCTGAATCGCCTTTGTCGAGAATACGTCTCCACATGTCACCAAAACGTCTGAACTGGAAGCATGTGAGATAAAGTGTGAAGAAGATACCTGCGCCACCGATCAGGATGAGCATTGCAGGACCCCAAAAGAAACCATTAAGTGTTCCAATTAATGAAGCCATAATTTTTCTCCTTTATTAAGATTTTTTTGTGGCCGTCCTTGTTGTACTGCGCGTAATAGTACAACTGCTTTCCGCAAAAGCAAGCGGCCTTTGATATTTTGAGGGCTTTGTATAAATTTACACACAAAACCACTGTTTAAATACAGGTTAATTATAACGATTTGGTAACAAAAAGTCAATTATTTATTAAAAAATTGTGAACTGTATTAAAATTTGTTCAAACTTTTGTCTAAAACTACAAATTTTTTTGTGTTTTATTAATATAAGATATTAATAAACATTGTCTTATTTTGTTGAATAATATCAAAATTTGATTTTCCGCTCCAATTATGCATATTTATACATATAATATACATTGTTGCTTTGTTGTATTATAAATTATACTGTAGTCTAAACTTTGTTTTAATCCATTATTTTTACCTTTTTCTTATTTTTATTAAAATTCTTAATTCATTGTTAAAAATTTGTGTAACCTTATGCAAAAAAACAGCTTATAATCATATTTGCTGTGTTATTTTTGGCTGTTCACTGCCATTTTCGCACAGCCTGCACAGCCAAAAAACAGCAGTAAACCAATGTTATTAAGTTAAAAAAATATGTCATTCTGAGGCCTTTATACCAAAGAATCTCTCGGTTTGATGAAACAAGGAGACTCTTTGCTGTGCTCAGAATGACATTTTACTTTATTATATTAAATTGTTTATTACAAGATTAGCTAAGCTTAATGATTGGGCAAAACCACTGTTTGTATTTGTGATAATTAAATCTTTACCGAACCAAAAAGCCTTGGCATTGTTGCCCTTGTGTATTCACCCAGGGAATAGTTACCATTGCAGATGCAGTAATCGTAGATAATAGCGCGTTCTGCCAATGTGTAAAGGCGCTGAATTTCGCGCACGGACATTTCTTTTGTTATCTGGCCGCGTTGCTGACCTTCGTCTATTATCTGAGTGATAATCTGATAATAATATCTGTCCTGATTTTGCAAATGCTTGTCCCCTTTTGTGATAACCTGGGAAGAGTAGAGAGAAGACAAAAGACCTATTGGAATTTCTTTTTCTATCATATCATGCACTGTGTAGCAGAGATAAAGCAGCTTCTCGTAGCTGTTCATCTGTGGGTCCAGTGTCTGCATAACTTCTTCGTATTTGGCATCAAAAAGTTCAGACAACGAAGAAAGCAGTTCATCCTTGCTGCTGTAATAATGATAAAAGCTGCCTTTTGATGTGCCTGATGCTGCTATAATATCATCGATTGTTGTTTCGCTGTAGCCTTTTTCGTGAAAAAGCTGCCAAGCAACCTTTGTTATTTTCGCTTTTGTTTTGTTTATTCTGGCCATGAAAAGCACCTCGGTTATATTGTATCAAATATATTTTACCACTTTGTTTAAATAAAGTAAAGCCATTTGAAATGTTAATTTTTTAACCTAATGATAATATGTACTGTTTATAATATGTATTACTTTAATAAATATATAAACAGTTGTATTGCTTTAAACTTTATTTTCGTGCACAGTTGGAAGTTTGTTCGGTAAGAATCTCCAGTCCGTGAGTAAGGTGTGGCATAATGTATTCCAGACATTCGGTAACTGCTTTTGGGCTGCCTGGCATATTTACAATAAGGGTTTTTTCGCGTATGCCTGCCGCTGCTCTTGACAGCATTGCACGGCCTGTAATCTGCAGGCTGAAATAGCGCATTGCTTCAGGTATGCCAGGTACGTCCCTGTGTGAAATTGCTTTTGTAGCTTCAGGCATTACATCTCTGGGTGAAAAGCCTGTACCCCCTGTTGTAAGTATAAGGTCGGCAATATTTTCGTCACAGATTCTTGCCATTTCGCTCTCCAGCATCGCCTTGTCGTCCGGCAAAAGAATTGTGTGCACAACCTCGAAACCTGCCTCTTTAACAAAATTTACAATAACAGGGCCGCTTTTATCTTCGCGCTGACCTGCATATCCTGAATCACTTGAAGTGATAACTGCTACTTTAAATGCCATATTTTTATCCCCCTATCTGAGACATATTGCGTATCTCTCTGTTGTCAAAATAATCTTTTTCGTCAAAACGGTGGCTTTGCGGTTTGTTTGCAATGCCTTCCATAAGCACCTGCAGCAAATCTGCATCTGTACCGCCGCCGCGCAGACAAGGCATAAGGTCTGTACCTGCTTCAAACTGCAGACAGGCCTTAAGGTGTCCGTCGGCAGTAAGGCGCACCCTGTTGCATTTTTCACAGAATTTGTGGCTTACCGCACTTATAAAGCCGATTTTGCCCTTAAAACCTTCAAGAGAATAATGCACTGACGGGCCGTTGCCGCGTTTTTCACTGTATAGTGTAAGCTTGCCGAACTCTTCTTCAATAACCGCTTTTATATCATCTTCAGTTACAGTTTCAAAGTCTGTACCGCTGCCTATTGGCATAACCTCGATAAAGCGCACATCGGTGTCGTTATTTTTTGCAAAGCTTACCATTGAAATTATCTCCTGCTTATCAAGACCATAAACAGGAACAACATTGATTTTAAATCGCACCTTATTTTCTTTTTGCGCAAGTGCAATGCCTTTCAGCACACGGTCAATCTCGTCACGACGTGTAAGCTGTGCGTATTTTTCACGGTCAAGGGTATCAAGACTTACAGTGATGCTGTCCACCCCTGCGCCCACAAGGTTATGATATTGCTCGGTAAGCAGAACACCGTTTGTTGTTATGGTTACGCTTTCTATACCCTCGATATCCTTTATCTGTTTGATAAGATTTGCCACACCACGGCGCACAAGAGGCTCACCCCCTGTGATTTTAACCTTTTTAAGCCCATTTGCTGCAAGCAGGCGGCAGATGCGCAGAATTTCGTCAAACTTTAAAATTCCGTTATGGGATACGCTCTCCACCCCTTCTTCAGGCATGCAGTAAACACAGCGCAGATTGCATCGGTCGGTGACGGAAATGCGTATATAATCTATATTTCTGCCAAAATTGTCTGTCATCTTACAAATTCTCCGCTTTTGCCGCCTGCCTTGTATTCAAGGTGAATATCGGTTATCTCCATACGTTTATCTATAGCCTTGCACATATCATAAACTGTAAGCAGTGCAACGGAAACGCCTGTCAGGGCTTCCATTTCAACGCCAGTCTGACCTTTGATTTTTACTGTGCAGCTGGCTTTTATTGTATTGTGCTGCTGGTCAACATCAAAATCAACAGAGCATTTTGAAAGCAGCAGCGGATGGCACATCGGGATAAGGTGCGGTGTCTGCTTTGCAGCCATAATGCCTGCAACGCGCGCAACACCAAGCACATCACCCTTTTGCACTGTTTTGTTTACAACTGCTTCCATAACAGCATCGTTAACTTTGATAATACCGCTGGCAACCGCTGTGCGCGTGGTTTCGGCCTTATCAGACACATCCACCATAATTGCGTTGCCCTGTGTATCAAAATGAGATAATTTGTTTTCCATTTTATTCTCCTTTGCCGCAAGATGTGCATTTGGGATATTTTGGTATTTCCACCTCGTCAAATGCCATATTGAGCATATCTATAAAAATCATTCTTCCTTTAAGGGTTGTGCCTGCACCGATAATAAGTTTGAGCACCTCACAGGCCTGCAAAGAACCTATAACCCCAGGGATTGCACCAAAAACCCCAACATCCTTAGCTTCGATAATTTCACCTTTTTCAGGTGGCTGCGGATTTAAACAGCGCAGGCAGGGACCATTGCCCCCAAGCACTGCAACCTGACCGTAAAATTCGTAAATTGCACCGTAAACGTGGGGCTTGTTAAGTTTGACACAGGTATCGCTTATTATATATCTTGCGTCAAAATTGTCAGTTGCATCCACTATAATATCAAATTTTTCAAATATTTCAGTAGCATTGCTCTCGTCCAGTCTGTCTTCAATACATATAACATCCACATCGCTGTTCATTTCATTAAGACGCTGTTTTGCCACATAAACCTTGGATTTACCTACATCCTGTTCGGTATAAAGCAGCTGACGCTGAAGATTTGAAATATCCACAACATCAAAATCAATAAGGCCTATTGTACCCACCCCTGCACAGCAAAGCTCCATTGCCACAGGGCAGCCAAGACCGCCTGCCCCAACAATAAGCACCTTGCTGTTTTTTATTTTTTCCTGGCCTGCAGCATCAACCTGCGGCAGCATAAGATGCCTTTTATATCTCTGTTGTTCCTTTTGTGTCAATGCCATAAAAACACCCCTTTGTGCATTAAAAGCTATACGAATGCCGTCTGTTAAATACTGGTTAAGTTTATATGCAGCACTGTTATTTTAACACAACCAACGCTTATCACACAACATTCATCGGATAATTTGTATAAAAAGGCAGGGCTACTGCCGTATGCCGACAATAGCCCTGTTTTGTTTAATTATTAGCCGCCGGCAAGCAGATGATGGATTTTTAAATCGTCATTTTCCTGCAGGACAACTTTATCGTAATCCTCGGGCCATACAAGCTGACCGTTAACCTTTGTAACAAGTTTAGGCCATGTAAAGTTCATATGTTCGATTACGCCCTGAATTGTAAGTCCTTTGTGCCAGTCAGGATAAGGACGGTCGTTTAACATCATAATACTGTACCTCGTTAAAGCTTTAATTATGGTTCAACGTTCTGGAGTGGTTCAACAATTTCGATAAGTTCTGGAAGATCCATACCGATTTTCTTGAGATGTTCGATTGTTGGAACACCGTTCATTGTCCAGCCGCGTTTTGGATATACTGCGTTGATGAGTTTTTCGTATTCACCTTCGCGGTATTTTCTTGTTTCAGCCATTTTTTCTGCAAGAGACATAGCTGCAACCTGTTCTTTTGTAAAGCCTGCTTTATCAACAAGCTGACCGTCGTAACGATCCTGACGGGAGAGATATTCTTCTTCTGTTACAGGACCCATTGAACGGTAAGGAATTGCGTCGTGTTTTCTGAGACCTTTGCCAAGACGGATGTTAAAGATTCTCTGGAAGTTGTAAACACGTTCGGACATAACGAGAAGTTCTTCTCTGTCAATTTTCTTACCTGTTACGCCGTAGAAGAGGTTAAGGTAGTTGTCAACGTGTTCAGGAACTTTTGCAGGTTCATCTGTCAAAGCGTTGTTTTCTGGCACAACGTCATTCCAAGGAAGTTTACAAAGACCAACAAGACCAAACCATGTACGGAATCTTGGGTAGTAGTAGAGAGCTTCTGCTTTGTCGTCGAATGTTGGAATCTGGTTGTTAACCTGGTCCATAAAGATAAGCCAAGCTTCGTCGTGCTGCGGACCTTTGTTTGTAAGGCCGTAACCGCCCTGCTGTGCAAGGGATTCTTTAGAGCCGTATTCGGAGTATTCAAGGCCTTTCTGTTCCATAGCGATATCGTTAAGGAATGCTGCATCGCCCCAGCCGTTTTTGATGAACAGTTCTTTCTGTTTGTGGCTGCCAAGTGCTGCAATTTTGCCGAAGCCTTCGTTTTTAGCCATCAGGTGAAGAAGTTCGAGAGCTGCTGCGGAGTTGCCGAAGTTGAGTTCAAGACCTTCTGTTCTTTCTTTGTTGAGAATGCCGTTTTCGTAACATTCCATAAGGAATGCGCACATTGTACCCCAGGAAATTGTGTCAATACCGTATGTATCGCAGTAGAAGTTGAGTTCAAGGATAACCTGTGGGTCTGTGATACCGCAGTTTGGACCAACACCTGCTGCTGTTTCGTATTCAGGACCGTCAACAACAACTTTCTGTCCTTTGTATGGACCTGTGAGAAGTTCAAAGTGGTCAGCTGCTTTTGCACAAGCCATGGAACAGCCGTACCAGCAGCCATCAGCTGCGCCCTGTGTGAGCCATTTTTCGATAAATACCTGTGGGTGCATTTCAGCGATGTTTGGTGTGCCGCCGAATTTGAAGTTGTGAGTTGGCAGAATGTCGTAGTCATTGAGAATTTTCATGGTGTTTGCTGTACCAATTTTTCTCATGTTGTTCTGTTTAGGGTCCTGTGTTGCCATTTCACGATGGTATTTAACACCTGTTTTGTTGATGATGGAGATATCATGAACGTTGTTAAGGTCGTTTTTGATACCCTGGAATTTACATACAACAGCTTTGATTTTTTTGTGACGGAATACACGGCCGATACCACCACGACCAGCCTGTTTAAGACGTACAACGCCACGGTTTGGGTCGTAGAATGTAAAGTTGAGCATGGAGATGTTGCAGTGTTCTGCAGCAGAACCTGCACAAACAACAGCAACGTGTTTGCGGTCGTTTTCGTTGTCAGCATACATAGCTGTAAGTTCTTCGCCCATAAGGTGAGCGTCCATATGTTCAAGAGGTGCTTTTTCTACAGAAATAGTACCTTTATTACCGTCGATAACAATAATTACATCTTCTTCTGCCTGACCTTTAAGTTCGATAGCATCAAAGCCGGAGAATTTGAGGTATGGACCAAAGAAGCCACCAACGTTGGAGTCGATTGGAATATCTGTCATTGGTGAGATTGTACATACAAGCATTTTACCTGTACCAGCATACTGTGTGATACCTGCAATTGGGCCTGCAGACATAACGATTTCGTTTTCTGGAGAATCCCATCTTGTATTTGCGTTTGTTGCATCCCAGAGATATCTTAAGCAGTAACCTTTACCGCCTGTAAATTTTTCTTTAACTTCTGCTGGGATATCAGCAATTTTTACAGATGCATCTGTAACGTCAATTGTAAGAATTTTATCTGTGTAACCCTTAACAATTGGCTGTGGTTTGTAATCCACATGGTTAAGCACAACGTGAGCGTCTTTCATCTTCTGGATTTCAGCAGGGTCAACGTCGTGATATTTTCTGATGTCGCACATTTTAATCATCTTAACATTACCTCCTTACTAAACATCCTGAATGCTGAGTGCGCCAACTGGGCAAGCTTTTACGCAGATGCCGCAGGCTGTGCATTTGCCTGGTTCGTTGCGGCCGTCAACATAGTACATAACCTGTTCAGGACAGAAGCCTACGCACATGTAGCAGCCAACACATTCTTTTTTGTTGATCATGTAAACACCCTGTTTATTCTGCTGAATAACACCTGTGTTACATACAGAAGCACAGATACCGCACTGTGTACATACACGCATCTGTACGTCATTTGTTTTTGCCATACCTTCAATGCGCAGACAAGCTTTGGAACGGTCTTCTGTTTTTGTGAAGGCTTTTGCACATGCTTCTTCGCAGTTATGGCAGCCAACACACAAAGATTCGTCTTTAACTAAGCGTTTCAATATAATTTCCCCCTTGTTTATATTGAGTTGATTTATAAGAATATACATCCGAAAACACTTTCCGAACATAATATTTCACTATCGATAAAAGTATAACATAGTCTATTTTTTATTTCAAGTGGGGTATTTTTTGCGATTTTCGGCCGACAGTACAAAAACAGCCGACTGCAGTCTACAGTCGGCTGTCATATATTGGTTTATAAAGAAATCACATCATTTACACATATTGTTCCGCCTTTGGAAACTTTAAAGTATTTTGCGTTGGTGCGCAGCATACATTCCATGCATTTTTGCACCCTTTCACACTGTTCAAAACACTCTTTTTCCGCATCTGAAACCACAAGGCAAACCTTGCCAAAATCCAGTGTTTGTCCGCTTTTAAGGGTAGATACATCAATATTTTCCAGGGTTAAATTGGCTTTGAATTTCTCAAAACAAAGTCCTTTTAAAGATTGATTTTTCATCCATTCTTCACAGACCGCATCAATAACTGTAATCTGTTTTTCACCGCCTTTTGCAAAGCGGTCACCCTGTAGACCCAAGTCTACAATACAGTCTGCTTTTTGTACAATCTGTGGCGGCTGACCTTTTTGTGAAAAAATTTTTATTTTTTTTAAAATTCCTTTTTCCATAAGCTTTTCCGCCCAAAATCAATCTATATACACAATTTCTCCCGCTTTATCTGCAGAATATCCGCCCAGTTCTTTCAGTTTTGCTTTAAACAAATCGCTCTTAAGTACACTGATAAAGTTTTTAACATGCGGAAGTTCCAGATATTTTACAGGTATTGCAAAGTCATATTCTTCGTTGCCTACAGGGATAAAGTCCAGATTAAGCGCCTTTGCCGCAGATAGAATGCCCATACCTGCATCTGCACTGCCGCCCTGAATAGCTGCTGCAACAGCCATATGGGTTGCTGCCTCACGGTCATAGCCTTTTATTGAATCTGTGCTGATATCTTCTTTTTTAAGCAGATAGTCAAACAGGACACGTGTGCCTGCACCGCGCTGACGGTTGATATATCTTTTGCCAACAAGGTCATTTACTGTTTTTATGCCAAGCGGGTTGCCTTTTTCAACAATAATACCCTGAATTCTGTTTACACCTTTGATAAGCGCCATTGGCTGGTTAAATATTTTTTTAAGGTAAGCCACATTGTAAACACCGTCTTCTTCGTTTAACAGATGTGTTGGTGCAATATGTGCTTCTCCGCGTTTGAGAGCCATAAGACCGCCCATACTGCCAAGATGTGTGCTGGTGAGGAAGTTGCCAGGGTATTCTGTTGGCATAAGGTCAGCAATAACATCAAGTATAAGGTCATGGCTGCCGATAGCCACAACTGTGCTGTCGATTTCGCTGAGGTCACGGTACAGTTCCACATTTACAGTTTCGCCTGCCTCCACCCCTTCGCTGTTCTGCTCGATAACGCAAAAACCGTCTGCACGAACAAGGCTCATTGCTGCGCCTGCACCGCGTGCCAAAGGAGATGCCACCAACTTGTCTTCAACCTTGCCTACCTTAACACGCACATATTCCTTGTGTTTGAGGGAAGAAACCAAACGTTTGGAAACTACTGCTTCCACAATGTTATTTTTTGCCTGCATTTCGCCGTTCATAAGGCTGAGAACAGGAATAACAAAATTTTCAAAGTTGATATATGCTGATACAGGATAACCTGGCAGGCCTATAACAGGTTTGCCTTTTACAATTGCAAGGATAACAGGTTTGCCAGGTTTGATTGCAACACCGTGAACAAGCACTTCGCCAAGTTCACGCAGAATGTGAACTGTAAAGTCCTCGGTACCTGCGGATGAACCTGCATTTACAATAACCATGTCGTATTTATCAGCCGCTTTGTCTATTGCTTCTTTCAGTTTGCCGTAATCATCTGCAATAGGTGAAAAACGTGTTGGATTTGCACCATTATGTTTTGCCATAGCCTCAAACATACGGCTGTTGGATTCGATTATATCCCCTTCTTTTGGTTCCTGGTCAGGTTCGATAATTTCGGTACCTGTAGGGAAGATTGCAACAGCAGGCTGTTTGATAACAGAAATTTTTGTGATGCCGCCTGCAAGAAGAACACCTATATCAATAGGACGGATTTTGTGACGGGACGGAATAATCATCTCCCCTGCAACGATATCTTCGCCTATTGGGCGCACATGCTGCCAAGGTGCAGCAGGCTCTACAATCTGCAGATCACCGTTTTCAAGTTCTATCAGGTCTTCTGCCATAATTACAGCATCACAAGGATTTTTGATTGGGTCCCCTGTGTCCACCACCACAAAATCTTTGCCTTGTTTAAGCACAACAGGGTTTGCTTCACTTGCGCCTTTGGTGATATCACTGTTTACCATAACGCCGTCCATTGCTGCCGCATTAAAAAGCGGTGAACAGTATTTTGCAAAAACTGCTGTTTCAGTAATGCGGTCAAGGGCATCGGTAACTGCAATTGTTTCACACTGCGGTTTAACGATTGGTTTTAATGCTGTTATATATTTTTCAAGTGCTTCATGCACAGGTGTATTGCTGAGATATAAGTTTCTTTTTGCCATATTACAAACCAAAACGGTGAATTAAAACCGTTTCTCCTTTTTTTAATCCTTCTTTATTCATATCAATTTCGATGTAGCCGTCGGTATCAACCATACTGTTGATAAGTCCCGACTTTGCCAGCACAGGCTTTGCAATAAACTCGCCGCTGTCACTGACATAGGTTTTTGCCAGCAGAAAGGTTGTTTTTCCTGGTGCGCCCGCCACATTTGTTTCCATTTTTGCCACAAGCGGCTTCTGCTGTGGCTGATTTGTAACCGCTTTCCACAGATTTACCAGCAGTGCCTGAAAAACCGTAAGTGAAGCCACAGGATGCCCTGGCAGACCAATCATAAAAGTGGCTGTTGCCATATCAAAAGCAAGTATTGTAGGTTTGCCTGGTTTGATGCTTAACCCATGGGTAAAGGTGCCCTGGTCGCATACAGAGTCCATTACATCATTGGTCATGTCCTTTTTGCCCTGACTGGAACCGCCGCTGGTAAGCACCACATCACTGTCCAGCTTTGCACTTTCAAGCTGTGCACGGAAAACTGCTTCGTCGTCTTTAACCTTGATGCATCTCACAACGGTAAAACCGCAATCTGCTGCCATTGCATTAAGGCTCCATGTATTTACATCACGCACCTGACCAAGAGAAAGTGTGTCATAAGGTGCTATAAGCTCATCTCCTGTGGAGATAATTGATACTCTCCAAGGTATATATACATCAATTTCCCACACACCTGCAGAAGCAAGTGCACCGATGTGTTCGGCTTTAAGTACTGTACCTTTTTTTACCACTGTTGCTCCCTGCTTTACATCTTCGCCGGGGGTTACAACACATTTGCCTGCAGCTGTGCTTTCGTATATTGCAATTTCATCATCACTGAACATTTCGGTGTATTCCACCATAACCATTGCATCTGCACCTGCTGGCAGCATACCGCCTGTCGGCACATATGCACATTCGCCGCTTTTTATGGTACTTTGTGCAGGATAGCCGATTTTTACGTCCTCCACAACACGCAGGAAAGTTGGAATACTGTCGTTTGCACCCTGCGTGTCTGTGGCTTTTACCGCATAACCGTCAACGGTTGAGCGATAAAATGACGGCACATTTTCTTTTGCAGCTGCATCTTCTGCCAATATGCGTCCAACTGCATTTTCTATTGTAATTTTCTCTGTTTTGGGCAGAATGTGCTGTGCATAGCCAAAAAGCTTATCCTGCGCCTGAGCGATTGTATCTACTGTAAGTAATTTCATTTATAAATGTTCCTTGCTGTTATTTTTTAAAGGATACCTCTGTGTTGGAAAGATATCTGATAACCGATGGGTTGGTTGGGTTTACAAACATATCCTGCGGTGTTGCGCTTTCGATAATGTCACCCTTTTCCATAAAATGCACCATATCACATATTTTTTTGATGTGAACAAGCTGGTGGCTTATGGTTATCCATGTGATAGGGTCTTTTTGCTGCTGCTCCAGTATAAGCCTTTCAAAAAGGTCGGCGCTGTCAGGGTCAAGATTGGACAAAGTTTCGTCCACTATAATCAGCTTTGGTTTAAAAATAAGGGCTCGGATAAAGCTGAGCTTCTGTTGCTCGCCGCTTGAAAGCGACAAGGCATACTGCTTTTTCTTATCCTGAAGACCTGCCTTTTCAAGCCAGTAGTCAACAACTGTTTCGTCTATATTATGCCCACGCACTTTAAGTGGATAAACAAGATTGTTGTACACATTTGTGTGCATAAGATAAGGGCGCTGACCTGTCATTGTTATATCCCTTGGGGTCAACCCCTGATAATCAATACTGCCGCTGTCTGCCTGCAGATTGCCCATAATTATTTTGGACAAAGTTGTCTTGCCGCTGCCATTTGAGCCGATAATACCGTGAACCTTGCCCTGTTCAAAATTTGCATTTTTTATATTCAGTGCAAAAGAGCCCTGCTGTTTTTTTAAATCAGTAATTTTCATCTTCGCTGGCCTCTTTTCTTATATAATCCGCAAGTGTCTGCACCACAAAAGCCATTATCATAAGTATAATGCCAAGAACTATGCCTGCTTCAAACTCTCCTGCGCTTTTTAGGGTGGATATGGCGGTTGTCATTGTTCTGGTGCGGTTTTTGATGTTGCCGCCCACCAGCATAACAGCACCAACCTCGCTTATACTGCGGCCAAAACCTGAAACGATGGAAAAGTAAATCTCGTTTTTTATTTCACTTAAGATAAGCTTGTCTGTCTGCCATTTGTCCGCCCCCATTGTTTTTGCAAAAGCACGGATTTTTGGTGCTGTGCGCACAAGATAGGAATAAACCATACCGCATATAATAGGCGTAATGATAAGCGTCTGCGCCACAACCATACCTTTTATTGTGAACACCCATCTCAAATCTCCAAACGGGCCTTTTTTGCGCAGCAGGATATATGTAAGCAGACCTATGACAACAGGAGGTGCACCCATAAGCGTGCGGTTGATGCGCACCACCAGCTTTTTGCCTTTAAAGCTGTGTTTTTCCAGCATAATGGCAAGAAAAACACCCAGGACAGAAGATATTGCTGTAGAGCAGACTGACATAATAAGGGTTACCCTTACAGAGTCCCACATACCCACAGTGAGTGAATAATCAGAAAATAGATTTTCAAACATTGCATATCTCCTTTCCTCGATATTCTTGTATTAAATAATATTTTACCATAAATTTTGATATAAAAACAGCCCCTATAAGCAAAATAAGGCTACCTGCCGCGCAAAACAGCAGGTAAGCCTTAAAATCATTTTAAATTATTTGTTTGCATTTGGGAAGAACAGTGGTTCGCCGTATTCTTCAACACCAAAGTCAGCAATAAGAGACTGTGTTTCTTCGCTGCAAAGCCATTCGATATATGCGTTTGCACCGTCGATGTTTGTATCTGGGTAAACTTCTGGGTTAACAGCGATTACACCGTACTGGTTGAGAAGACCTGCGCTGCCTTCAACAACGATTTCCATTTCTGGGAAGTTTGCTTTTTTAGCAAGCCATGTGCCACGGTCTGTAAGGCAGTATGCGTCCATTTCGTCTGCCATAACAAGTGTGTCGCCCATGCCAGCGCCTGCAGAAACATAAGCATCGCCAAGTGTTGCTACATCAACATCAAGAGCTTTCCAGAGTTTGAGTTCTGCTTTGTGTGTACCAGAGTCATCACCGCGGGAAACAAATGTAAGACCTTCGTCTTTAATCTGTGTGAGAGCTGCATCGATATCATTTGTGTAAGCAACTGCGCCGCCTGTTGGGCCAACGATTACATAGTCGTTGTACATAACCTGGAAACGTTCTACACCATTGCCGTTTGCAACAAATTCTTCTTCACTTGCTTTGGAGTGAACAAGGATAACGTCAACTTCGCCGTCAACACCCATCTGGATTGCTGCGCCTGTGCCAACTGCTGTCCAGCTGATGTCGTAGCCTGTTGCTTCTTCGAAGTATGGTTCGAGATAGTCAAGAAGACCTGTGTTGTCTGTGGATGTTGTTGTAGCCATAAGCAGCTCTGGGTCTGCAGGTGTTACAACTTCTGGTGTTTCTGGTTCTGTGTTTGGTTCTTCAGCTGGTGCGGAAGAGCAAGCAACCATAGAAAGAGCCATAGCAGAAGCAAGAATAAGTGCTAAAAGTTTTTTCATAATCTTTCTTTCTCCTTTAATTTTTTAAATTTCAGGAAAAGAAATAACACAAGAAAATTACCAATAGGTATATTGGGGGTCATATATCTATAAAAATAATATAACCGGTGCAATTTCTTTCCATAAGGGAGGCAAAGGCATTTCTGCCTGTACCCTTAGGGCAAACGCCCAGCGGTTGATAACCCATACTCTTTTAATGTGTTCTGTGCTCTTCTCAAAACACAAGTGCTGCAGAGCAATCAACTCGAAATTACAGTTTCCAAACTATAGTTCAAAAACTACAGCAAGTATAACATTATTGTTATATACTGTCAATATTTACATTTCTCACAAATTAGTTTGTGCAAAATGCCGTTTTTTTTATTTTTTATTGCATGTATAATATAATTGTAGTAAAATATAGACAAAAGTAGAACGTAGTCTAATCTTTAGTCTAGTTTTTACCCAATAATCCACTATTTACAAGGAGAAATGAGGGATTTCCAATGGCAACACCATATGTATTTAACGTACAGAAATATTCCATCCACGACGGTGACGGCATAAGAACAACAATCTTTTTTAAAGGCTGCCCTGTAAACTGTGCCTGGTGCCATAACCCAGAAAGTCAGAGATTTGACAAAGAGCTTCTCTATTTTAAAGACCGCTGCACAGGCTGCGGCAAATGTATTGCCAAATGCCCTAACGGCGCAAATACAATGGGAGAAGACGGAAAAGCAGTTCTTGACCGCAGCAAATGTACAGCCTGCGGTGTTTGTGCTGACTGGTGTATCGCACAGGCAAGAGATATTGCCGGCAAAGAATATACAGTTAAAGAGCTGGTTAAGGAAGCTGAAAAAGACAGACAGTTTTACGAAGAATCCGGCGGCGGCATCACACTGAGCGGTGGCGAAGTTATGAGCCAGGATATGGACTACATAGAACAGCTTTGCAAAACTTTGTACAACAAAGGCTACAGCGTTAATATTGACACCTGCGGCTATGCACCGTACGAAGATTTCAAACGCATCCTGCCTTATGTGAATACATTCCTGTACGACATCAAAGCAATGGATAAAGAAACACACGAAAAATATATAGGTGTGGACAACGAACTTATTCTTGAAAACCTTAAAAAGCTCAGTGCAGACGGTGCAAGAATAAACATACGCATACCAACAGTTGTGGGAGTAAATGCAACAGAAGAATTTATGATGGATGTTGTAAACTTCCTTAAAGGCAACAACATCAGCGTTGCACAGGTAAACCTGCTGCCATACCACAACACAGGTAAGCACAAATACAGTAAACTGGACAGAGAATACGACACAGAAGGCCTGATGGATAAACCATCTGCCGAAAGTATGGAACTGTTCAAAAATATATTTGTCAAAAATGGTTTTAACAACACAAAAATAGGAGGTTAACTTAACAATGGCAAAATTTGAATTCGATCCTGTTAAGCAGCGTGGCTCAACAGAAAGAACAAGAAGACTCAGAGCAGAAAGCATGAGCACACAGCCACATATCTACATGGAAAGAGCTGTGCTGGAAACAGAAGCTTACAAAATGTACGAAGGCACATGCTCTGTACCTGAACTGCGTGCAAAATCCCTTTTGCACTTCTTCCAGAACAAAAAAATCTACATCGGTGAAGGCGAACTCATCGTTGGTGAAAAAGGCGACGGCCCACAGTCCGCACCTACATTCCCAGAATTGTGCTGCCATACTCTTCAGGATATGCACAACATGAACGACAGAAAAATCGTTAACTTTACAGTAACTGAAGAAGACCTTAAAATTCAGGAAGAAATCATCATCCCATTCTGGGAAAAACGTTCCACACGTTCCAAAATCGTTCCATCCATGACACAGGAATGGAGAGATGCTTATGAAGCAGGTATCTTTACAGAATTTATGGAACAGCGTGGTCCTGGCCATACAGTAGGTTCCAAAAAAGCTTACGAAAAAGGCTACCTTGACTATCAGAAAGACATCGAAGATGCTCTTGCAAAACTTGACTACCTCAATGACCCAGAAGCTCTTGCAAAGAGAGACCAGCTCAACGCTATGCACATTGCTTGTGAAGCTGTAATGGTTCTTGGTAAACGTTATGCTGACTACGCAAGAGAACTTGCTGAAAAAGAAGAAAACCCACAGAGAAAAGCAGAACTTCTTCAGATTGCTGCTAACTGTGACGTTGTTCCAGCACACAAACCACAGACATTCTGGCAGGCTATCCAGACATACTGGTTTACACACCTTGCAGTAACATCCGAACTTAACCCATGGGATGCTTACTCCCCAGGTCACTTTGACCAGCACCTTGCTCCATTCTATGAAAAAGACGTAGAAGATGGCATCCTCAACAGAGATCAGGCTCTTGAACTTCTTGAATGTCTCTGGATTAAGTTCAACAACCAGCCAGCACCTCCAAAAGTAGGTATCACACTTAAAGAATCTTCCACATACACAGACTTTGCTAACATCAACACAGGTGGTGTTACACCAGAAGGTCATGACGGTGTTACAGAAGTTTCCTACATCATCCTTGATGCAATGGACAACATGAGATTGGTACAGCCAAACT
>SVMV01000012.1 GCA_015067245.1 Oscillospiraceae bacterium
TGGAGCTGTTAAGCGGATTCGAACCGCCGACCTCTTCCTTACCAAGGAAGTGCTCTGCCTGCTGAGCTATAACAGCACACCTGAGGTGTGCTGTTTCAAGGTTCTGACAGCAGGTGCGCAAGCAACTGCAATGCGCAAGCATTGAATTGTGCAGCAATTCTGTCAGGTTCTTATAACAGCAAAACTGTATAAGCCTTTACCTATGAAACTTCAACCTTTTATTTACAGAAAAAGCAACTGTCCTTACGGATAGTTGCTTTTTCTTATGGCGACCCGAATGGGGCTCGAACCCACGACCTCTAGCGTGACAGGCTAGCGTTCTAACCAACTGAACTACCGGGCCATAGCAACTGTAAACAATTTGGCAGGGGCAGTAGGACTTGAACCCACAACTTACGGTTTTGGAGACCGTTGCTCTACCAATTGAACTATACCCCTTTACAAGTTGCTAAATTATTATATAACACAGAGCGCATGTTGTCAAGAATTATTTTTCAATAATTTTGCTGTTTTTTCTGTTTAAAATAAAAAGCACAGTCCACTGTAAACTGTGCTTTTAAAGTTTTATACATCACGGTTATAAAGCGGCTTAACATCTTCTCTGTGGCGGAACATTGTAAGGAATATTGCTGTGCAGTTAAGCACTGTCATACCAATAAGGATTGTTCTCTCGGGTAAAAACTCGCCAAGAGAGCCCGCCACAATCTGACCTGTAAGGGTGCCCATTGTGGTTATCATCTGGAACGTGCCGTTAAAACGGCCGCGCACTGTGTCTGGCACATAGCTTTGTGTGGCAGAAATGCGTATATTGTAACTTGTAACGCTGATAATGCCAACAAGGAAGAACACCACAAACATCACAGGCACAGGCAGCCACAGCTTAAAGCCGTCACAGATAGAACATGCAAAATAAACACATATTGCAATCAAAAACTTTTTGCCTGCTGGATATTTGAATTTATAGTGTATAAGCCCACCCGCAAATCGTCCTGCAAGACCTGTGGTGGTTATAAGGGTGTACAGGGTGATAACATCTATAGGTATATGGCTGTACAGCGCTGCATTGTTTTTGAAAAACGGCAGCAGCAAAGTGTTCATAACACCGCCAGCCATATTGCATACAAAGAAATAGCTGGTTACAACAATAAGTGCCTTTTCGCCTTTGATATAGTTTAACCCCTGACGGAAATCGGCAATATACTGCTTTGCATTGGTGGTTTTTGAATGTTCCCTGCCTTCTTCTCTATGCTTAATCTGTGTTTCACATATTGCAGCAACAAGAAATGTGATGCTGTTAAACAGAAAAAGCGGTGCCAGTGTGCCCAGCACATTGTAAACCATTGACGCCACAGGTGTCATAAAGGAAGCCAGCGGCATAAGCATACTGGATATTGAATAAGCCTTGCGGAAGTTGCCTTCGGTAATAAGGTTTGGATAAAAGCTTTCGTATGCAACGGTATATATGCCGTCGATGCTGCCTATAACAATACAAACTGCCAGCAGTGCAAAGAAGTTAAAGAAATCGGCATTGAGCACCACAAACATAAGCAGATATATACTTGCCGAAATAAAGTCCAGCGTGTAGATAATTTTGCGCCTTGAAAAACGGTCTACAATAGGCCCTGCCAGTATAGGTGCAACAACCTTTGGCATATTGTAAAACACCATAAACAGAGAGTACAGAAATGTGGAATCGGTTTTTTCCAGCACCAGCAGACCAATGGCAAAGCCTGCCACCATATTGCCCAACATGGATACCACCGAGCCCAATGTGATTATTGTAAAATTTCTTGTCCACAACTTTTGCAAAATGCACCCTTCTCTCCTAAATAGTTGCCAAATTCATAATACTACTAAAAAAACAAATTGTAAACAAACTTAAAGTAAAATGAAAGCCGTGAGAAATATATTCTCACGGCTTTGCTGCAATATTCAATTAAAACATGCTGATTACATTTGTAATCATAACGATAAGAATAAGCACAGGTGCAATAAATTTGATTGTAAAGCTGAAGAAGCCTTTTGCTTTTACGCTGAACTTGCCGCCCTGTTCAATTTCGTCATAGATAAATTTTGGTTTGAGAATCCAGCCAACAAGAATAACAATGATAAGTGCGCCAACTGTCATACCGATGTATTCACCGCACCAGTCATAGAAATCAAGGAAGCCCATGCCCAGAATTGTAACATGGCTGAGTTCACCAAAGCTGAGTGCTACAGGGATGCCCAGTGCTGTGATGATAGCACCTGTACCGATAGCTGCTTTTGGACGGCTGATGCCTTTTGTTTCGCTGAGAACGGATGTTGTAACTTCCAGCATGGAGATAGAGCTTGTAAGTGCTGCAAAGAGAACAAGCACAAAGAAGATAAGGCCAAAGATATTGCCCATTGGCATTTCGTTAAACACGCTTGGAAGTGTGATAAACATAAGTGATGGACCTGCGTCAGGTGCAAGACCAAGAGCAAATACTGCAGGGAAAATTGCAATACCTGCAAGGATAGCTGCCATTGTGTCCATAAGAGGAATGATAACAGCATTCTGCTGGATGTTGTCGTCGTCTTTAAGGTAAGAACCGTATGTAATCATTGTACCTACACCCAAAGAGCAGGAGAAGAACATCTGTGACAAAGCCAGACCAAGTGTTTCAGGTGTGAGCTTGGACAGGTCAGGTTTGAAAAGAAATTCAAAACCTGCTGCTGCGCCAGGCAGTGTAACCGAGCGCACAATGATAACAAGCAGACATACAAACAGTGCCGGCATCATAAATTTGGATGCTTTTTCAATACCTCCTGCAATGCCCTTTGTAACAATATAAATTGTTGCAATCATAAACAGCACAAAGAAGATTATGCCAAGATATGGGCTTGCTGTAAATGTGCCAAAGTATTCGCCAGGTGCTGCAATTGCATTGCCGCTTGCAAACAGACCTTTTGCATACTGAATTGTATAATTGAGAATCCAGCCGCCAAGAACAGCGTAGAAGCCAAGAATAAGCGAAACAGCAACAACGCTGATATAGCCTGCAAAGCCAAAGCGTTTGTCCAGCTTTTTAAAGATTGTTACAACGTTGGCTTTAACTTTTCTGCCCAGCGCAAATTCGCACATCATAACAGGAATACCAACCACTGCAACGAAAATAAGGTATGCAACGATAAATGCAAAACCGCCGCCCATACCTGCTTTGTAAGGGAAGCCCCAAAGGTTACCAAGACCAACTGCGGAACCTACGGAAGCCATAATGAAGCCAAATTTGCTGGCAAATTGTCCCCTTTTTTCCATACTTTCCTCCTGTTGCAGACATTTTTGTTTGCATATTTGTATAAATATTCGTCTGCAATCTGTTTTTATATAATTTTTATACAAATATATCTTATATATTACCACAAAGATAATATAATTTCAATACAAATTTAAACTAAAAAACACTTCAATAAACAGCTGTTTTTATAATAACCGACAAAAAGATGTCATTCTGAAAAACGCAAACTGCGAAGAATCTGCCGTTCAGGTAAAACACAGAGATTCTTCGCTGCGCTCAGAATGACATTTTGATTTATTGCATCAATGCCGATGTTTTGCAAAACATCCCATTAAAACAAATATTTTTAATGGTTCAGAAAATATTTTTCAGCTTAATACAATGATTATTTTTTGATAATCTGTGGGCCCTGTGGTGTGTCTTTAACTTCGTAGCCCATTGCGCTGAGTTCGTCACGAATCTGGTCTGCGCGTGCCCAGTTCTTTTCTTTTCTCACAGCTGTTCTTTCTTCTACCAAAGCTTTAACTTCTGCTGGGATTTCGTCCTTGTTTCTGTTGTAAAGAATACCAAGAACTTCTGCCATTTCGTCAAATATTTTTGCAGCATGTTCCAAAGCTGCTTTGGACTGTTCCTTTCCGTTTACGTTGATAAATGTAACAAGCTCAAACAGTTTGGAAAGGGCATCAGCTGTGTTAAGGTCGTCATCCATAACTTCAATAAATTCGCCAACAAGTCTGTCTGCTTCTGCCACGATTTCGTCCTTGCCTTCGCCAGCATGGCTGATAAGGAAGTCAAGATGTTCTCTTGCTGTGTAAAGACGTTCAAGGCTGGATTTGCACTGGTCGATGATTTCTCTTGTAAAATTGAGCGGTGAACGATAGTGTGCTGTAAGCAGGAAATAGCGGATAACTTCGTAGCCAACCTGTTCGGCAATTTCACGCACTGTAAAGAAGTTGTTCAAAGACTTGGACATTTTCTGGTTATCTACGTTAAGGAATGCGTTGTGCATCCAGTAGTGAGAAAATTCGCAGCCGTTTGCACATTCGCTCTGTGCAATTTCGTTTTCGTGGTGTGGGAAGATAAGGTCTTCGCCGCCGCAGTGAAGGTCAATTTTATCGCCAAGATGTTTTTTGCTCATTGCAGAACATTCGATATGCCAGCCTGGACGGCCTTCACTGAATGGGGAATCCCATTTTGGTTCGCCTGGTTTAGATGCCTTCCACAGTGCAAAGTCTGCAGGGCTTTCTTTGATATCGTCAACAGCAATTCTTGCGCCGCTTTCCAGTTCTTCAAGAGGATTGTGGCTGAGCTTGCCGTATTCGTCAAAGCTGTGTACGCGGAAATATACGTCGCCGTTGTCAACACGATAAGCGTGGCCTTTGTCGATAAGTGTCTGAACAATATCGATAATTTCAGGAATTGTGTCGGAAACTCTTGGGCGGCTTGTTGCAGGTTTTACGTTAAGGCCTTTAAGGTCAACATAATATTCTTCTTCGTATTTTCTTGCAACAGCTTCAAAAGTTGTGCCGTCTTCGTTTGCTTTTTTGATAATTTTGTCGTCGATGTCTGTGATGTTGGAAACGTAGTTTACATTGTTGCCGCGGTATTCAAGGTATCTGCGAAGTGTGTCAAAGATAACTGCAGGTCTTGCGTTGCCGATGTGCACAAAATTATAAACTGTTGGGCCGCAAACATAGATTTTGTATTCGCCTTCAACCTGAGGGATAAACTCTTCTTTTTTGCGTGTAAGTGTGTTGAAAATCTTCATGTGTTCCATAGATTTTTCTCCTTTTACTTTTTATTTTATATGATGTGTGTCATTTACAATAATAGCCTAAAATACTGCCGCTGAGCGAAAGAGAAATGAATATGATAAACAAAAACGCCTTCATCTGCACAAAACAGACGAAGGCGATAAATACACAGATTACCACGGTTCCACTTCGGTTTATAACTCGGGCTCCATATAACGGTGGACACCGCACAAGGCTAATGTTCTGTTGGAAGTTCGCCCTGTGTGCTTTCAAGTGCATTGGGCAGCTTATTGTCCTTAAGGCGCTTTCAGCGGGTCACGCCTATTCTCTGTAAAGGTTTTACACTGCTTACTATTCTTGATAATAACGCATTTCACATATACAAATATATTATCAGTTTACCCTATCTTTGTCAACCGCAAACATCATTTATACATATCAAAAAGCAAAACGGACAGATATAAAATCCGTCCGTTAAAATATTTATTTTGCGTTTTTGATAAGGTCAAAGTTAGGCACAATATACTGCATGCCGCTTACCACTGTAAGCACTGCCATAATCCACATAAGCACATTTGTTACAGCCGCCATTGTTGCATAAGCTGCCTGTGGTATTGCCCCCATTGCAAACAGTGCCATAGCCAGCAGGCCAAGCATACTTGCAGCCATCTGGAAAACAGTTTTCATTTTGCCCATCATGCCTGCCGCAATAACCTTGCTGCCTTTTGGGTTTGCCGCTGCAATAAGGCGGATGCCGCTTACTGCAAACTCTCTTGCAAGAACAATGCAGATAACAATCTCGTGGCACATACCGTTAAGGCAGAGATAGATAAGTGCAACTGTTGTAAGCAGTTTATCTGCCAAAGGGTCCATAAATTTGCCGAAATCGGTTACCATATTATATTTGCGTGCAATGCTGCCGTCCAGAAAATCGGTAAAGGAAGCAACTGCAAAAACAATAAGTGCTATAAGATAACTGTATTGGCCGCCTGTATACATAAACACCATAAATACAGGTACCAGCAAAAATCTTAAAAGTGTAAGTTTATTTGGTAAATTCATTACAAAATCTCCTTAAACAAGTTCTGCATAAAGGTCGTAGATATCACTCTGAATAACCTTTACCTTGACAATGTCGCCAACTTCCACATCATAGCCGCCGTCGATATATACTTCACCGTCAATTTCAGGTGCGTCGTAAACACTGCGGCATATCCATATACCGTTTTCACTGTCAAAGTCGTCAACAATTACATCAATTTCTTTGTCAACCAGTTTGGCCTGGCACTGTGCCATAATATCTGTCTGCAGCAGCATAATTGCATCGGCACGCTGCTGGCGCACTTCCACATCAATCTGATTTTCCATTGCTGCTGCAACTGTGCCGTCTTCTTCAGAATAAGCAAAGCAGCCAAGACGCTCAAACTTTGTTTCTTTAACAAAGCTGTACAGTTCTTCAAACTCTTCCTGTGTTTCGCCAGGATAGCCTGTGATAAGGGTTGTGCGGATGGAAATGTGCGGAATTGCTTTTCTAAGTCTTGCCACAGCATCTTTGATAATTGCTGTGCCGCCCTTGCGGTTCATGGATTTAAGCACACGGTCATTGATATGCTGGATTGGCAGGTCAAGATACGGTACAACCTTTGGATTGTTTGCCATTTCTGCAATAACATCATCAGACAGTCTTTCCGGATAGGCATACATAAGGCGTATCCATTCTATGCCGTCAATTTTGCTGATTTCGCTGATAAGGGTATGTAATCTGCCCTCGCCGTACAAATCTTCACCATAGGCTGTGATGTCCTGTGCAACAATGATAATTTCCTGCACGCCTTCTTCGGCAAGGAATTTTGCTTCTTCCACACAGCTTTCAATGGCACGGCTGCGGTGCGGACCCCTTATCATAGGGATTGCACAATAGTAACAGCCGTTGGAGCAGCCTTCGGCAATTTTGAGATATGCATAATGCTTTGGTGTGGATATAATACGTTTTGCTGTGATGTCAAGATCGGTTTTTTTGCCATAGCGGCACACCTTTTCGCCTTTTACAACACTTTCCACAATGTCACAGATATCGCCGTTGGAGCCAATGCCCACAACAGCATTTACCTCTGGGATATCCGCCATAATTTCGTCACGGTAACGCTCGGCAAGGCAGCCTGTAACCACAATTTTGAGTTTTGGATTTTCAAGACGTGCTTCCACAGCGTTAAATATATTTTCGATAGCTTCTTCCTTTGCAGAAGTGATAAAACCACAGGTATTGATGATACAAACATCAGCCTCGGTCATATCGGTGCTGGTTGTGTGACCTGCTTTAAGCAGTGCGTGTGCAAGTATATCTGCGTCTACCTGGTTTTTTGGGCAACCAAGAGAAACTAAAGTTATAACCATTGATTTTCGTCCTCTGTTTCTATGTCTAAAGATTTTAAAGCAGCGCAAATTTCGCCATAGCGATAGCCTTTGCGCATCAGAGCGGCAATAACCTTTTGGGGTTCTGCCAGCTTTGTGCGGTATTTTGTCTGCAGCAGATGCAGCAGATTTTCAGCTTGAGTGTCCTCACTGTAGCTTTCTATACAACATTCTATTATATCTTTATTTATACCCAATGTCAAAAGTTTGAGCCTTGTTTCACCTAAAGAACACTTTTTGACGGTTATAAGATATTCTGCCTTTGCTTTGCAGTATTCTTCGTCATTTACAAGCCCCATATCTTCCATTCTGTCGCAGGCGGCAACTGCGCAGTCGGAGTCAAAAGTTCTGCACAGTTTTGTATACAGCTCCTTTCTGCTGTGGCTGCGGTAGGACAAAAGGTTATATGCTTTCTGCACCGCCTTGTTTGTGGCACTTTTTTGATAAAGCAAAGTAAGCTCCTGCTGTGTAAAGCAAGAGCCTATCTCTATTTTTTCCTGTATAAGCATTAAATCGTCCACCGAAAACAAAAATCCACTGTCACAAAAAAGGGCATTGTAGCCCTTTTTTGTTTTTGTTATATCGGTGATTTTTATACTATTCAACATCTATGTCAATATTTGCGCTGCGTCTTCTTGGTGCAGGCTTTTCCTCTGTGATTTCTACCTCTTCACTTGCTTCGGCTTTTTTTGCTGCAGCAAATTTGTTTACTGTTTTCTGTGTTGCTTCGCTAAGTTTTGCAAAAACCTTTTCTTCAACTTCCTTTGCAAATTCAGGCTCGTTCATAAACAGTTCTTTAATATTGTCACGGCCCTGACCGAGACGGCGGTCGCCATAGCTGAACCATGAACCCGATTTGCTGATGATACCCATGTTTACACCGATATCAAGTATTTCGCCAACCTTGGAGATACCCTGACCAAATATGATATCAAATTCAGCTTCTTTGAATGGTGGGGCAACCTTGTTTTTAACAACCTTTGCTCTTGTGCGGTTGCCAACAAATTCGCCGCCGTTTTTTATTGTTTCTATTCTTCTTACATCAATACGCACGGAAGAATAATATTTAAGCGCACGGCCGCCAGGTGTGGTTTCTGGGTTGCCGTACATAACACCAACCTTTTCACGCAGCTGGTTGATAAATACAACAATTGTGTTTGTTTTGCCGATAGAACCTGTAAGCTTGCGCAGAGCCTGGCTCATAAGTCTTGCCTGCAGACCAACATGGCTGTCGCCCATTTCACCTTCTATTTCTGCTCTTGGCACCATTGCGGCAACACTGTCAACCACAATAACGTCAATAGCGCCTGAACGCACCAGCGCTTCGCAGATCTCCATTGCCTGTTCGCCCGTATCTGGCTGTGAAACAAGAAGAGAATCAATGTCAACACCCAAGGCACCTGCATAAATTGGGTCCAGCGCGTGCTCAACGTCGATAAACGCTGCTGTGCCGCCAGCCTTTTGGGCTTCGGCTGCAATATGCAGAGCAATTGTGGTTTTACCGCTGGATTCTGGGCCGTAGATTTCTACAATTCTGCCCTTTGGCACACCGCCTATACCCAAAGCAACGTCCAGAGAAAGCGAACCTGTGGAAATTTTGTCCACATTCATTGTAACGTTTTCGCCAAGGCGCATAATTGCACCTTTGCCAAACTGTTTTTCTATATTTGCAAGGGCTGTTGCCAAAGCCTTTTCTTTATCTGATGCAACTGCTGCAGATGCAAGTGGTTTTTTAGCCTGTGCCATTGTTTTTCTCCTTTTAATATCAATTTTAACAACTATTGGTTGTTAAATATATTATCATACATTAAACAAAACTGCAAGTGGTAAATGGAAAATTTTTCACAAATTATTGTTTTTGCGCCACAACACCACGCGTATTTCCGCCCAAATCTATAATTTCTTTTATAATATTATACCCTTCTTCAACAAGAATATTTTTTACCGCACTTTGCTGGTCAAATCCGTATTCAAAAACGATAAAGCCTTTGTCCTTAATAACTTTTTTATAACACTTTGCAATGTATCGGTAAAAAATCAGCCCTTCATTTTCGGCAAAAAGCGCCATTTCAGGCTCGTGAGTAACTTCTGTCTGCATTCTGCCTTTAAAATTTGGATTTATATACGGTGGATTGGATATGATAACATCTATGCTTTTTTCAGCAGTACTTTTATCAAATCCAAACACATCCGCTTTTATTGGCTTAACCTGCAAACCTGTGTATGCAATATTCTTTTCAAGATAGCTGTAGGCTTCGTCTGATTTTTCCACCGCTGTAACAGCAGAATGAGGGCAGTATTTTTTTACTGCAAGGGCAATACATCCACTGCCGCTGCACAAATCCAGCACGGTTGGGCTGCCAATTTTGTTTATAATTTCAAATGCAGCTTCACACACTGTTTCGGTGTCCTGACGCGGAATAAGCACCCCTTTGCCCACCAGCAGTTCCATATCAAAAAAGTACCACTTGCCCAGAATATACTGCAAAGGATAACCTTCCTTGCGGCTTTGTGCAAATTTTAAAAGCCTGTCTGCGTCTTCTGCAGAAATATCGCTGCCCATAATATCAATGCGCTTTCTGCCCAGCACAAATTCCACCAGCAAATCCGCTTCAAACCTTGCATCGCTGTTTAGGTTTTGTGCCATAACTGTGCACATCTGTCTGTAAATTTCGTTTATTACCATTTATCTTCTTCCCTGGTCTGCGGAATAACGGCTTTCATGGCCTGAATTGCCACTTCAATCATATCGTCCTCTGGCTCTTTGGTTGTAAATTTCTGGAAGAAAAGGCCAGGACTTGCAAGAACCTTTGTGCAGGCGTTTTCGTATCTGCCTGTAAATTTAAGTATTTCATAAGCAATGCCCACCACCAGTGGCAGAAGCAGCAGTTTAAGGCCAACACGGCCAAATGTGCTGGTCCATGGCACAAAGGAGAAGATAAGAATACTTACAATAATAACTATAAACAAAAAGCTTGTGCCGCAGCGTGGGTGAAAACGGCTGTGTCTGCGCACATTTTCCACTGTAAGGTCTTCCCCTGCTTCGTAGCAGGCAATGGTTTTGTGTTCTGCCCCGTGGTACATAAACAGGCGTTTTACATCCTCTACAAAGGTTACACCCCAAAGGTAGCAGAAAAAGATTGTAAGCTTAAGCAAGCCTTCCACAACAGCTTTAATGCTGCCAAGCGGAATAAACCTGTCAATAAAACCTGTTATCATAGTTGGCAGCACCATAAACAGTATAAGCGCCAGCATTGCGCCCAGCACTCCTGCAACTGTAAGCAGGGCATCGCTGCCTTTTTTGCCGAAATGTTTGTTGAGCCACTGCTCCAGCTTATCTGGTTCCTGGCCCTGCAAAGCAATATCGGCAGAGTACATAAGGCTGTTGTAACCGCAAACCATGCTGTCCAGAAAGCCCCACATACCACGCACCACAGGAATTTTTGCCACTGGGTTCTTTTTTGTATCTTCTGTTTTTAAAACAATTTCTCCGTCAGGTTTGCGCACAGCTGTGGCTGTAAGCTTTGGGCCTTTCATCATAATGCCTTCCATAAGTGCCTGACCGCCGATTGATGTTTTGTGTTTAGCCATTTATTTTCCTTTCGTTACAGGTATTGTTTTAAAGGTAACCTGCATACTTGTGTATTTTCCGTATTCGCTTTGAATGTCAAATCTGCCACCGTGCAGCTGCATAATCTCGCTGACAAGTGCCAGACCGATACCGCTGCCGCGCTTTGAACCTTTGCCCTTGTAAAAACGCTGTTTTACTTTTTTGATGTCGTCGGGGTGGATACCCTTGCCGTAGTCTTTAACCTCTACCGTTGCGGTGCTTTTTTCGGCATTGTTGCGGATATACACCTCGATATCACCGCTGTCGTCTGAATATTTTAAAGCGTTGTCCAAGAGATTTACCATAACCTGACGCACACGGTTTTTGTCTGCCATAACAGGTATGAAAATTTCCGGTTCCTCAAATTTAATGGATATCCCCTGCTTTTCAGCCTGAGGGGTATACATAATAACTGCGTCATAAACTTCGGCAACAAGGTCCAGCTTTTCCTTGTTGATGGAAACGCTGTTGCTTTGCAGGCGTGAAAAATCCAGCAGGTTTTCTACCATTGCGTAAAGGCGGTCGGTTTCCTGCAGGATAACTTCGGTGCCTTTTTGCATTGTCTGCACATCATTTGTGCCATTCATTGTTTCGGCCCAGCCTTTTATTGCCGTAAGAGGTGTGCGCAGCTCGTGTGAAACCGAAGATATAAACTCATTTTTAAGTTCGTCATTGCGGCCAAGTTCTTCTGCCATGTGGTTGATTGATGTGCAAAGCTGACCGATTTCATCGTCGTATTTTTTGTTTTTCTCTATGCGTGCGGTAAACTCGCCCTTTGCAATTTTGTCTGCCGTATCCTTTATTGAATGTATAGGCATAACAATACTGCGGATAAAGAATGTGCCCGACATAATGCTGAACACTATAACAGCTGCTGCCGCCATAAGTATAAATGCAAAAATCACACCGATTTCCTGGTCTATTTTTGCCAGCGATGTGGTTATGCACACGGCATACACATCCCTTGCAGGCTCGTCCAGCAAAAAGGTTGCACTCATTATTTTCTCATTCATCTGTGATGTATATGTGTTGATATACACATCTTCACCTTTGGTCATAGCCTTGCCAAAATCCTCGGCACTCTGGCGGCTTGCGGGCGCAAAACCAGATGACGTTGACACAACCTGCCCTGCTTCTCCCAACAGCATAAGCTCAAACTTATCCTTTTCGTCAAAGTCAGCAGTTATGCGGAACAGCAGCTCCTCCATATCTGCACCAGACATACGGCCCGATGCGTCAATTATGCCGTTTATGGTATTTATACGGTTGCTGAGGGCTGTCTGTGCGGCAGAATAATAAGAGTTGCGGAAGGTGAGCAGCATCATACCTGCCGCTATCATAAGCAGCACAATAATTATAAGCAGGCTGCCTTTAATCCATCTTTTTGTAATACTGTTCATATATTGCTTTTATCCTTAAACTGTCCAGCGGTATCCATAGCCCCAAACGGTAACTATGTGCTGTGGGTTGGATGGGTCTTCTTCAATTTTGATGCGCAGGCGGCGGATATTTACATCCACTATTTTAACATCTCCGTAATAGTTTTCTCCCCACACACCCTGCAGAATTTTTTCGCGCACCATTGCAGTTTCGGCATTTTTAAAAAACAGCTCCATAATGCTGAACTCCACGCTGGTCAGATCTATCATCTGCTTGTTTTTATAAAGTATACGGCTTTTAAGGTCCAGCGTAAAAGGACCAGAATGTATTATATCTTCTTCGGCAACAGGGGCAGCTTCTCTCTTTACACGTCGCAAAAGGCTTTCCACCCTTGCAATAAGCTCCTGCACACCAAAAGGTTTTGTTATGTAATCATCTGCGCCTGTGGAAAGGCTTACCACTTTATCTCTCTCCTGGCTTTTTGCCGAAAGCATAATAATGCCAATCTGGCTGTCAGTGCGGCGTATTTCGCCGCAAAGCTGTATACCGTCCATGCCAGGCAGCATAATGTCCAGAATTGCCACGTCAAAACGCATGCCGCTGTTTATAATCTGCAGCGCTTCTTCTGCTGTTGTAACCCTTGTAACACTGTGCTGTGCAAGTGTAAGATTAAGCTCTACAATTTCGCCGATGCTGTTTTCGTCTTCCACAATTAAAATCATAGACATAGCTTTTCCCTTTCTTTAACTAATTTAAATCTGTAATACTTTTATATACATACTCTATCTGAGTCATATTCATATCCTCGCTGCATTCAAGGTGCCATAGTTTTGTACCCATATACAGCGGATAGGAATATGCACTTGATTCTATCTGGCTTACACTGTCTATTTCTGTAAGGCTGATAAGTGTCTGCTGGTCTTCTGCCTTTACTATCTCCATGCCATTTTCCAGTGCAACGGCATATACCTTGTCCTGCCACTGATCAGGCAGGGCCATAAAAATGCCGTCCCTGATATCAAAAACGCCGTAGTAAACTCTTGTTTGCTCCTTATCCGTCCAGTCTCTCCACTCCAGATATTTAAAAGACGGCACCTCGTCGGGATGCTGCGGCTGAACAACAGTTGCAATCTCTATATATCCGTCGCCGTCAATATCCCGGCTGGTTATACAGGGCTGATGTTCCCAGTTTCTGCTTACAATACCGTCAGCAAGGCAGGAAACTATCCTGCCGTTTTCTATTGCATAAACCTCGGTATGCATACGGCTGTAGCTGTCTGTATAATCTGCAAACAGCGCACTGCGGCCGCTTTTAAGTTTTTTTATAATAAGCTGTTCCACATCTATATTGGCATATTTCAGACTGCGCTGGCCCATATTTACAAATGTAAGCTGGTCGGTAAAGGCAAGTACGTTTACACTTATGCTGCCACTGTGAGAAGCTTTTGTGATGATAATATCGTCATATCCATTACCTGTCATATCTCCTGCAATGATATGCTGGCAGCTTTCGGCATAGTCTTCAATATTTTTTTCTGTGTCGGTAAAATATGTAACAAAAAAGTTGCCGTCAATATTTGCCGACTGATAACCAACCATTATCTGCCTGTTTTTAAGGTTTGGCAATGCAGCTGTGTCAAAATAAAAAACCTCGTTGCCAAGGCCCTCTTTATCCATAACCACACTCCAGCTGTCATCACTGTGAGACAGCATGGCAAAACGTATGTTTGTGCCTTTGTTTGGGGCATAGTAAAACACCAGTGCTTCCTGTACTCTGTCATGATTTATATCAATAAGCTGTATCGGTGCGCTGTAGCCCTGGTTCTGCGAATATTTAAGGTTTACATCATCACCAAGATAGTCTTCTATTGCTGCAACAATGCTGCTTTCGTTCTCTGACAGTTTTGGTGCCGACAGCAGATTTGTTATATTGCTTTTACTGGTAAATCCGCTGCATCCGCTTAAGGCAAACACCAGACAAAACATAATTATAATCTTTTTTATATATACCCCTCCTTTTTAAGTCAAGGCCTGTACTTTTACATTAACGGAGAATTGCCAAATTCCCCTTAACATTATATTTTACCACTAAATTATCAACATTCCAATAGTTATTGCCGCAACTCCTGCCCACATTCCTGCAAAAACCGCTTTGAAACTGTAAATTTTTGCACCGTTTGGCATAAGTTCTGCTGCAGATACCTGTATCATAAGCCCCGAAATAACCGCCAGCACACCGCATAGCAGGCTGGGTGTAATAAAGCTGTGCATAAGCAAAAGCGCCGCTGCACCGCCTGCCAGCTCTGCCATGCCTGCACCAAAGCTTTGCAGCACAGCTTTGGTTTTTGACGACGAAATATACAGCGCCGAGCTTGCCACCGCCATACCTTCGGGTATATTGTGCATTGCAACCGCAAATGCTATATGAAATCCAAAGTTTAAATCCCCATATCCGGAAAAACTGGTGAGCATCCCCTCGGGCAGGTTGTGCAGCACTATAACCGCTGTTGTAACAGCGCAAAGTCTTTTTGCCGCTGCAAAATCCTTTTGGGTTTGCGGTTCCTGTTTTGGCACAACAACTTTTGCCATTAAAACTGCTGCAAGCCAGCCCGCCCCAAACAGAACCGACATCTTTGCAGCTGCTATAAAAACTCCGCCTGTCTGTGCAAAGCTTTGAAAGCTTTTGGGCAGCATATCCAAAAAGGATATGCCCAGCATTACACCTGCGGCAAACCCCTGAGAAATACACAGTGTGCGTTTTGTCATTCTGGGGCACAGGGCAACTATAACCCCGCCCAAACCTGTGGACAGTGATGCCACTGCGCACAGTAAAATTGCATAAACCATAATATACCCTTTCCTTACGTTTGTACGGATTTGTCTTAAAAAACATTTATTTAGCTTATGCATAAAAGCTTTTATCTGTTAACTGCTGCCGTATCGGCAAAATGTGTAAAAATTTTCACACTATTATTTTTTGTACACTACTTGACATTGCAAGGTAGTGGTGATAGTATAGTAGTCAGAAAGAGATTGTATCAGCTTTGCTGTTGCAATATTCAACACTGCAATATTCAGCAGCATAAAGAATTGTGCATACCCTTTTAATTAAAATATTTGCAAATAAAAATCCCCCAAAAAAAGGAGGAACAGATGAACACTCAATTTAAAAAAGGTGTTTTGGAACTTATAGTCCTGCTGGTTATCAGCAAGGAGGACAAATACGGATATCAGCTGGTCAGTGAGGTTGGCAAAATTGTGGATGTAAACGAAGGCACAATCTACCCGCTGCTTAAAAGGCTGACCAACGACAAATACTGCGAAACCTATCTTGAGCAGTCTGCCGAAGGCCCTGCGAGAAAGTATTATAAAATAACCCTTGCAGGCAGGGTTTATCTGGACATTCTTAAAAAAGAATGGCTGGAATTTTCCCAGACTGTAAATAACTTTATAAAGGAGACAAGTGCAGATGACCAGAAATGAATTTTTTTCAAAGCTGGAAGCAAGGCTTAACATTTTAAACCAGCAGGAACGCAATGATATTCTTAACGAATATGCAAGCCATATAGAATTTAAAATGCAGGACGGCAAAACCGAAGAAGAAGCCATTGCAGATTTTGGTGACGTTGATGCCCTTGCCGAAGAAATTTTAAGCGCATACCACATAGACAGCGAAACAGCGTGGAACAAAAACGGCGAATATTACATAAAAAAATCCGTATCCTTTATCAACCACGCCACTGAAAGGCTGTTAAGCTTTTCTTTGGGCGATGTGGCAAAGGTGATTGTGGAATTTTTTATAGTTCTGTTTGTAATTGTGCTTATTGGCGTGCCGTTTACTATGATAAGCGACGAGGTTGTTTATCTGTTTGGTTTTATGCCAAGCCCGATAGACGATGCAGTTTCTTCCATTACCAAGCTTGCCCTTGACCTTGTAAACCTTATAATTGCTTTTGTAATTATATACAGCTTTGTAAAAACAAGAATTTTAAACCGCAGGGTTGAAATACCTGCTGACAGAACAGCTGACAGCAGCTTTGACCAGCCAAACTTTGATGTGCACACAGGTAAGCCCCTAAAAAAAGCCAGACAGCCAAGAGAAAAAAGCGGCGACAATACCTTTGGCAAGCTTTTGGCAAATATTTTTGTGTGGACACTTAAAATTATGATGTTTATTGTTGTGTGGCTGCCTGCAGTGCTGCTTACAATATGTGCAATTGTTATAACCGTGCTGCTTACTCTTTTAATGTTCACAAAAGGCATTGGCCTTTGGGGACTGTGCATTATAGGCATTGGCAGCTGTATAATGGGCATTGGCTTTACCGCCTGGACAACCAACATATTGTTTGGAGGTAAACACCATGGCTAAACTTAAATTTATTATCCCTGCCCTGTTGCTTTTTGCTGCGGCCGCTGCTGCAGTTATCTACACCGCTAAAAGGAGAAGACTGCTATGAAAAAACTTATATTTTCTCTTGTTACAGGCTCGGTGCTTATAGGCATCGGCATAGGTGTTATGATGATGGAGATAACCGAATATTCCATGAGCGACACCTATCCTTTTGTAAAAAACACCTCCCTGCAGGAATTTTCTTTTGAAGACAGCAAAGTTTTTGAAGAAGCAGGCGAAAACCGCACTGTAAATATTTACGGTTATCTTGGTGAATATTTTCAGGAACAGGGCAAATTTGAAGTGGTGGAAGACAAAACCGTGGACGGCATTGAGGTTATAATACAGTACCGTGGCACAAAACCCAGGTTTAACTTTCACGGATACGCATACGATTACCGAGGATACGAATACGAATACTCCTTAAGTGCCTACAGCGAAAACATAATGCCAAAACAGATACTTGATGCAGCAGAATATATGTGCAGCAACAAGACAATTGTAAAATACCAGGATATGTTCTATGTTGAAAAAGTTACAGTAAAAACCAGTCAGCCACAGCTGATTGAACTTAAATTCTGACACACCTCTTAAATAAATACATCCAAATCAAAAGCAGAACGCCCACGGAAAATTCCGTGGGCGTTCTGTCTTTGTATTTTAATTATTTTTACAAAAAATGTTTATCATTTATTTGTATTTTTTAAAAATGTACACCTGTGTTAGGGTTTACACGGGATGGTGTGGAAGCTTTTACCTGTGCTTCTGTAAAGCCGCAGCCTGCGCATACACCGTTGATGTCAAAGTGATGGCCTGTTGCTGCAATAGAGCGGGATACACCGTGGTTGCATACTGTACATACATGTGCTTCTACGCCTGCTGCACAGCAAGTTGCTTCTTTTGTTGTGTACCAGCCACCAAATCTGTGTCCTGCTGCAGGGATTGTCTGCTGTTCAACAGTAACTGTATTACAGTCTTCACAGTATTCACCTGCTGTCACGCCGTCTTCTGTACATGTTGCTGCTTTGCCTGGCAAAACCTTTGTATTTACATGCTGGCAGTCTGTAAGGCTGTAAACACCTGTTGTTGCATCGTATGAAACAACTTTATTTGGAACATTTGTGATAACTGTAAAGTTTGCACTGCCACCGTTTGCTTCATCTACAATTACTTTAAGGCTTGCGCCGTCAGTAAGTTCTACAATTGCTGTAACGTCGTTGTCTCCAACTGCAAATTCTGTTTCGCCTTCAACTACAATAGCTTCTTCAGCAACCATATCACCGCCAAAAGTAACTGTTGCTTCATCCTCGCCTTTTGCTTCCATTGCTTCTTCTACGGAAGTGTAATAATCTGTACCTTCTTCTGTTTCCACTTTAAATACGTTAACAGTTTCATCGTCAACTGTTACCTCAACGCCCATATCAACAATATCAGGCAGATAGATAACATCTGTCATTTTACCAGTTTCGTTGCCCTGTTCGTCAACAACTTTACAGTCTTCAACATCCATAGAAACATCGTTCTTACCAAAGTCGATTGTCATATCAGGATTGAATTCTGTATTTACAATTTCTACATCCTGGTAGAATCTGAGCTGGTTGTAGTTGCCTTTTTCAAATTCGGAATCAGAGATTGTTATCTTTTTAATAGAAGCTGCAAAGCTTGTCCAGCCTTCAATTGTACAGTTATCGATTACAATTTCACCGCCTGCGCTGCCGTCAAAGTGAATGCCATATACGCCGCCGCGGATTGTTGAATCTTTAAATGTAACTTTACCTGATGTATAGCAACTGCGGAAACCATTGCTACCTGTTACTGTACAGCCTTCAATAAGAACATCTTTAGCGCCAATATAACCTGCATTGCCTGTAAGGTTTGAAACATTTATATTTTTAACTGTTGCGCCATCTTTTGTCACGCTGAGTTTGCCGTTGAAAAATACAAGGTTGTTACCTTCTGCATCTGTTTCACCAACAACTGTGATATCTTTGTTCACAGTAAGGTTCTTGTCGTATTCACCAGCAAGAATTGTAACTGTATCATCAGCAACTGCTGCTGCAAGTGCATCTTCAAGTTTTTCGTAATATGTGTCGCCGATTTTTGCCTGGAATTCAGGTTCAATAACAGTTTCGCCGCCTACAACAACTGTGATGTCGTTGTTAACGCCTTCGCTGCCTTTTTTGTTGTTCCAGAGGCTGTTGCCAGAAACATTGCCTGTGCCAAAGCCTGCTGCTGTTGTCTGGTCATCAATTGTAAGGTTGATACCTGCTGTAAGGCTGGAGTCCATTTCGATTGCAGCCTTGCCGTCAACTGGTGCAGATGCAATAAAGTCACAGTCTGTTACTTTTACATCGTTAACAAGGTCAGACTGTTCGCTGTAGATAAGCACAGATTTACCTGCGCTGTTGAATGTACAGCCGTTGAATTCAACTTCTTTTGCACCGTATGTCCAAACATTGTATGCATCAGCATCATTCTGATTGAATGTGCAGTTGTTGAATGTTTCGGATGTGCCATAAAGGAATACCTGGCCATTGATTGTACAGTTGTTGTAAACAAGGTCGCCGCTGTGCTGCAGGCCTGTGTAGTTTACATTTGGATAGTAGTCAAATGTTACGTTGTTGAATGTAACGTCTGCGCCACCCATATTTTTTGCACCGATGTCATCAAAAACAACACCGTCAACTGCGCCTGTGATTGTAAGGTCTTTGCCTGCAGGAACATTGTATTTGCCTGCACGGATGATTGCAACGTTGCTGCTTGCTGCTACAGCTTCTTCAAGGCTTTTGCAGAAACCTGTAATTTTGCCGTTTTCGTCAGCTGTTGCTGCATAAAGTTTATTTAAATCGTCTGGTGCGTTATAGCTGATATCTTCTCTGCTTACTTCTACACCGTCAATCCAAAGAGCAGCCTGTTTAGGAATATTGTCAACAGTAGGGTCTGTTATCCATTCCATTGTCCAGTAACCGCCTGCTGATGGTGTTGCACCAAGTTTGATGCTCCATGTTACACCAACATCACCATCAATAATACCGTCTATGTTGTTAAGGGTGGTTGTACCCATTACATTGCCATCTTTATCAAGAATTTTTACAACATAGCTTTCTTTTGCGTTACCCCATGTATCACTCCAGATTCTGTTGGAATCCACATAAGCATGAATAGGGCCACCCTGAGGTGTTGTTACAGCATCGTTAGCTGCTTCTTCTGTAACTGTTTCTTCAACAGTTTCTTCTGTTGTTTCTTCAACAACTTCTTCAGTTGCTTCTTCTGCAACTGTTTCTGTTGCTTCTTCAACAATTTCTTCTGCAGCTTCTTCTACAGCTTCCACATCTGTTTCTTCTGTCAGTGCTTCTTCCACAGCTGTTTCTTCCACAACTGTTTCGTCCACTGGCTGAACGTTCTCTTCAGCAAATGCTGCTGTAGGGAACAAAGAAATCATCATACACAAGCTGAGAACGCTTGCCAGAATTTTTCTTTTCATTGTTTTTTGCCTCCTTTTATATTTGCCTACTGTATAAACATTGTGTTTATACACTTAATAATATAAGCATAACATGCCATTATACTTAATATCATTATACCCCCCCCCCCGATTTTTTCAAGACGTAATGGTAATTTTTGCGTTTTTCGGTACACAAACTTTCACGCACTTTCCACCGCTTTTTTGTGCAACATTCACCTTTTTATATGTTTACGCAAACAAAAATGTCATTCCCGCAATTTCGGGAATGACATTTTTTGTTAAATTATAAACCAGAATTCTGTACCAAGACCTTCACGGCTTTCCACACCATATTTAAAGTTGTGGTTTTCCAGTATGGATTTTACAATTGCAAGGCCAAGACCGCTGCCTGTTTTGCCGCCGTCCTTTCTTGCGCGGTAGTACTTGTCAAACAGATGCGGGATATCCTCTTGCCTGATACCCTGACCAGAGTCGTAGATGCTTACCTTTACCTTGCCCTCGGCAGTTATGTTTATTGCAACGCCAACACGTGTCTGTGGCGGTGTGTGCACAAGTGCATTGGAAATAAAGTTGTGTATTACCCTTTCGATAAGTGCGGCATCAGCAAACACATAAACCTGCTCTGGCCCTGCATAAGACACCGACTTGCCGTCTTTTTCGGCTTTGTAGCTGTACATTTCCACAATATCCCTGCACATATCTGCAATGTCAAACTGCACAATGTTAAGCTTGTAGCCCGTCTGGTTAAGCTTTGTATATTCCATAACCGAGCCAACCATCTGGGAAAGGCGGTCGGTCTCTTCTATAATAGTTGTCAGCTGCTGGTCACGTATTTCTTTGCTGTCGCCTGTTATATCCTTTATGCTTTCGGCATAACCTTTAATAATGGTAAGCGGTGTGCGCAAATCGTGGGTGATGTTTGCCAGCAGGTCTTTCTGCATTTCGTGGCTGCGCTGGATTTCTTCGGTCATCTGGTTAAAATCCTTTGCAAGCTGGCCAAATTCGTCCCTGCTGTTTATCTGCACCTTAACATCGTAGTTGCCTTTGGCAATCTCTTTGGTTGCTGCAGACATTTTAAGCAGCGGAGACATAAACCAGTGGGACATAACCGTTGCAATAATAATAGACAAAAGTATACCCAGCAAAGATGCCGTCTGCAGCTGTGTGCTTACAATGGAGACAATATTTTCTATTCTGGCAAGGTTGGTGGATACAATAATTGTATATTTGCCGTCATAAAAGCGGCCTTTTATTGCCTGAATGTTGCCAAGGTCGTCCTGATAATGAGCATTGTAGTTGGTGCGGCTGTGCTCGCGTATTTTGCGGCGGAGCTCCTTTGCCGTGTAGGAATCTATCTTTCGCTGCTGCTCAAAAAAGCTGCTGTTGCTGCCCTCGCTGTGCAGCTGGCAGGCGTCGCCGATGCCCTCAAACAGCACCATGCCGTTGCCGTTTTTATCGGCAATGTCAATGCAGGTGCCAACGTTGATAAACCCCGAAATCTCTTCCAGCGTTTTGTCGGTTATTCCGCCGTCCAGCTCTATGGCTGTGACAACCTTGTTCATCATATTGCCAAGCTCGGCCTGGGTAACGGCATAGTACATAGGCTTAAACATAAACACTGCCATAAACCATGTCAGTGCTATAATAGCCATATTTACCAGAAATATCAGTGCCGTAAGCTTGCGGCGGATGTTGCTTTTCATAAAAAATTCCTTTTATTCTTTAGGTTCAAATTTATAGCCCACGCCCCACACTGTCTGTATGCAGTCACGGTATTCGCCAAGGTGGCTGCGCAGCATTTTAATGTGTGTGTCAACTGTGCGGTCTTCGCCAAAATAGTCATAGTTCCACACCTTAAGCAAAATTCTTTCACGGCTTAAGGCAACACCTTTGTTCTGCACAAGGCAAACCAGCAGGTCAAATTCTTTTGGCGTTACGTTGATGTATTCGCCTTTTATTTTTATAGAGTGGCTTGGAACATCAATCACCAAATCGCCAAAGATGTATTTTTCGTTATTTTCGGTAAGTTCAGGGTTTGCGCGCATTGCAACAGCCTTTATGCGTGCCATAAGTTCTTTTGGGGAGAACGGCTTAACAATATAGTCGTCTGTGCCTGCTTCAAAGCCTGTGATTTTGTCATATTCTTCCCCTTTTGCAGAAAGGATGATAACAGGTGTTTTAAAGCCGCGGCTGCGCATTTCTTTAAGACAGGTGATGCCATCCATAAAAGGCATCATAACGTCAAGGATAACCATATCTATATCACCCTTTGATACTATGTTAAGGGCTTCTATGCCGTCCTTTGCAAATTCGGTTTCGTAACCTGCAACGGTGAGATACTGGCCGATAAGTTCGCGGATTTTAGGTTCGTCGTCTACAACAAGAATTTTCATAGTACATAACCTCTCTTTATATTAATATCAAATTTCCATACAATTTTGTGCGCTAAAGATAACTGCTATCTTATATGCTATTATAAATATAAAGCCTATAAGTTACAATTTTGTGAAAATGTGAAAATTTGCGCAGGAATATCGGCGGAAAACTTTGTATTTGAACTTTCTGTTTATTTTGCAGATACTTTCCTGCCCTTGATTTTTGCACCGTTAACCTTGCGAATAATTTCTTCTCTGCGTGCAGATGGAATCTCCACAGTTGTGTGGTTATCACCAATATGTATATTGCCGATTTCGCTGCCTTTTACACCGCTTTCACCTGTGACCGCACCAAGAATCTGCTTTGGTGAAACCCCGGCTTTTCTGCCGATAGAAAGGCGCATATGATAAAAGCTGCCTGCTTTTTCGAGGATATCCTTTTGGGGCTTTTTACCCTTTGCCTTTTCCTTGAAAAAGCTGTTTTCTTTTTTATATTTCTTTGCTGCCTTTTCTGCGGCTGGCTTGTCCGCTTCTGGTTTTGCTGTTTTTTCCTTTTTAAGCCCTTCTATCTCGTAAGGTTCAATTTCTGATTTTACGGTGCGGACGATGTTGCCCATCTGCATAAGCTGGCGCTTGTCGGTGATAAATGTATAACTTTCGCCAGCTTTGCCTGCACGGCCTGTTCTGCCGATGCGGTGAACATAATATTCTGTCTGGGTTGGTATATCGTAGTTGAACACGGCGTCAACATTATTTACGTCAATACCGCGCGCTGCAACATCGGTTGCCACCAGCAGCTGTGTACCGCCCTTGCGGAATTCTTTCATAACCTTGTCCCTGTCACGCTGGCGCATATCACCGTGGAGACCAACTGCGGTGATGCCTTTTTCTTTAAGGATCGGAACAAGCACATCCACCATCTTTTTGGTATTGCAGAACACAATGCCAAGAGCGTACTGTTTTTCCTGCACAATTTTTGCAAGAGCATCTGCTTTTGTGCCTTTTGGACATTCAACAGAGAACTGTTTTATTGTTTCCACCGTCATCTGTTTTGCGGCAACTTCAACAAGCTGCGGATTTTTCTGATAGTTGTTTACAATGTCCATAATTTCTTTTGGCATTGTTGCAGAAAACAGCACAGTCTGCCTGTCATCAGGTGTTGCTTTGAGTATTGTCTCTATATCATCACGGAAGCCCATATTCAGCATTTCGTCCGCTTCGTCCAATACAATCATTTTAAGATTCTGCAGTTTAAGGGTTTTGCGGTTGATGTGATCCATAACCCTGCCAGGTGTACCCACCACAATCTGACAGCCCTGACGCATAAGAGGCACCTGCTTTGAGAGCATCTGACCGCCGTAAATTGCAACGGTTTTTATGTCGTGTGTGTACTTCATAAGTTTGCGGATTTCACCACAGGCCTGAACTGCAAGTTCTCTTGTTGGCACAAGCACCATCACCTGAGTAAATTTTTTATTCAGGTCTTTGTCAATGCTGTTTACCGCAGGCACGCCAAAGGCAAGTGTTTTGCCGCTGCCTGTTTTGCTTTTACCGATAACGTCCTTTCCTTCAAGGATAAGAGGGATTGTTCTGCTTTGAATTTCGGTAAGACTTTCAAAACCCATATCATCAAGCGCACGTTTTATTTTTTCTGATATTTCAAAATTTATTTCCATTTGGACCTCTGCATCTTTAAAGTTGTATTTTTCTTTATTTTACTATAAAAGCCTCTGTTTTTGAACAGTTTTTCAAGTATACAATAAGACAGTTGAAATGTAAATATATTATTCTTTCTGCTGTTTTAATCTTCGACAAATGCCGCTGTACTTTTTGAATAAAATATGTTATTATTTTAAAGTTAATATTTATGTGTGCGCTTATAGCTCAGTTGGCTTTGCCGCAGGGCAAACTGTAACAATAAACGCTCTATCCAACTGAGCGTTTGCAAAAATTGAATATTTGTATGTGCGTCTGTAGCTCAGTTGGATAGAGCGTCAGACTCCGACTCTGAAGGCCGCAGGTTCGATTCCTGTCAGGCGCACCAAAAAAGCTCCGATTTTTAATCGGAGCTTTTTTTATTTTACCAGTTATTAACCGCTAATTCGGCAAAACTGTATACCTTTTCAATATCAAGCTTGGTTCCATCGTCAAGGATTACCCAGCCCTTGAATTCGCCAAACATCTGATGTGTACAGTTATCTATCCACAGCACCTTTGCTGTTGTGGTGCGGTCATAGGTTGGATAAAGGGTAAGTTCCAGACGGCCTTCGTCATCACGGATTGTCCATGGTGCCATCCAGTCATCACGGCTCATATCAAAGGTTACATTACCCAGCTTGTGACATTCGCCCTTGTAGAAGATGATGTTTTCGGTTGCTTTTGACGGATTGCCAAAGCCGCAGCCAAGGTTGAATCCAAACATTTCTCCGTCAACTACGCCTGCCCCGTTGGACCAGTACCATTCGTTGCTGAAAGGCCATACACCGCGGCCCCAGTCCAGAATTCCATAGCTGTCTGACGGGTCGAATTTATATTCCCTGTCACCATTTTTAACAAAGCCTTTGGCTGTCATACAGTTGATTTTGTGGTTGTAATAAAACTGTGTTGGCTTTTGGTCAAAAGGAATGTTGATAACAAGGCTGTGAGGCATTGTGGTGTTGAGAACAATCTCGCTTTCCACCTCATCACATTTACATTTAAGGGTGCGCACACCGTCTTTGGTGATAAACTCCATATACATGCCACCCTTGTCGTATTTAAGCACGCTGTCTTTTTCGGCATTGCTGTTCATACCCATTTTGCCGAAAGGCAGCGGGATAAGGCGTTCTTTGTAAAGAATTTTTTCACCTGTGGCAAAATTGAACAGCATAATGCTAACCTGCCCCACATAGCTTGTGTGACCGATTGTAAACTGCAGGCACAGTTCCTCGTTGCTTATCTGATAAAAATCCCACTCTTTAATGCGGTAAGGCGGTGCCTTGATGGCACTGCGGTTGTATGTAAGTACACTTTTTGTGGAATACCCAGGATATGGGCGGCCTTTTTCGTCCAGGACAGGCCCTGGAACTGTGTGCATTATCTGTTTCATAACAAACTACCTTTCAAATTATATTTATACCAATATTTTAACGGAAACATCCTACTTTTCACAGATAAAAAATACACAAAATACACTTTGCAAATATGTGCATATTGATTTACATATTTTTTGTTTTGTGATACAATGGTTAAGATAGGTGTATTATGTGCATTTGTATTTAATTTACTTTATTATATATCAGTGAGGTCTGTTATGATTAGATTTAACGTACCGCCTGTTGCAGGCAAAGAAATGGAATATATAAAACAGGCTGTGGAAAGCCACCATATCTGCGGCGACGGTCCATTTACAAAGATGTGCAACAAATGGATTGAAGATACAACAGGCTGCAAAAAGGCACTGCTTACAACCAGCTGCACACATGCACTGGAAATGGCAGCAATGATGTGCGATTTCAAAGACGGCGAAGAGGTTATTCTGCCAAGCTATACATTTTCTTCCACTGCAAACTGCTTTATCCCTGCAGGCGCAAAGCTTGTTTTTGTTGACGTTGAACCAACAACAATGAACATAAACCCTGACCTTATAGAAGGGGCAATCACAGACAAGACAAAAGCTATCTGTGTTATGCACTATGCAGGTGTTGCCTGTGATATGGACAAGATTATGGATATTGCAAACCGCCACAGCCTTATCGTTATCGAAGATGCAGCACAGGCTGTTATGTCCACATACAAAGGCAAGCCCCTTGGCACAATAGGCACATTTGGCTGCTACTCTTTCCACGAAACAAAAAACTACTCTATGGGCGAAGGCGGCGCACTGCTTATCAACGACCCTGCTTTTGTGGAAAAGGCAGAAATCCTGCGTGAAAAGGGCACCGACCGCAGCAAATTCTTCCGTGGTCAGATTGATAAATACAGCTGGCGTGATTATGGCTCCAGCTATCTTCCAAGCGAGCTTAATGCAGCTTACCTTTGGGCTCAGCTGGAAATTGCAGAAGAAATAAACGCAAACCGCCTTGCAAGCTGGGATAAATATTACAATGCGCTTAAACCTCTTGCAGATGCAGGCAAAATTGAACTGCAGTATCACCCAGAAGGTTGCGTGCACAATGCACATATGTTCTTTATCAAGCTTAAAAATCTTGAAGAGAGAACAGCATTTATTGCACACATGAAAGCCAATGACGTGCTTACTGTTTTTCACTATGTGCCGCTGCACAGCGCACCTGCAGGCCTTAAATACGGCCGTTTTGCAGGAGAAGACGTTTACACAACAAAAGAAAGCGACCGTCTTGTACGTCTGCCTCTTTACTATAATCTGGACAAAAAGGACCAGCAGAAAGTTATCGATACTATTTTAAGTTTCTGGAAGGAATAATTCTTTTATGAACGTTACTATCCGCCCTATCACCTACAATGACACCGACAATATTGTGCGCTGGCGCAACAGCGATTTTGTAAGCAAACGCTTTTTATACCGTGCACAGTTTACCCCTGAAAGTCACAACAACTGGATGGAAACCATGGTGGAAACCAAAAAGGTTTATCAGTTTATAATAAACTGTGACGGTGCTGATGTGGGCAGTATATATCTGCGTGATGTGGATTTGATAAATAAAAAAGCCGAATACGGCGTATTTATCGGCGAAAAGGATTATCTTGGCAAAGGTGTAGGACAGGCCGCAACAAAGCTGATACTTGATTTTGCCTTTACACAGCTTAAGCTGCACAAGGTTTTTCTGCGCGTATTGAGCGACAATATCGGCGCAATAAAAAGCTATGAAAAAAGCGGTTTTGTGCAGGAAGGCTTTTTCAAGGATGAAATTTTTGCCGACGGAAAATACGAATCTGTTATCTTTATGGCAGTTTTCAACATGGAGGATTTGTAATGCTGGTTTCTTTTGTTATACCTTGCTACCGCAGCGAACAGACAATTGGCGGCGTTGTGGCTGATATCAAAAAAACAATCTGTGAAAACACAGACTATAAATACGAAATTATACTGGTTAACGACTGTTCTCCAGATGGTGTTTACACCGTTCTGCAGCAGCTTGCGGCAGAAGACAGCAATGTAAAGGTGATTAACCTTGCAAAGAACTTTGGCCAGCATTCTGCCCTTATGGCAGGGCTTAACCGCACAGAAGGCGATGTTGTGGTTTGCCTTGACGACGACGGCCAGACACCTCCAAGCGAAAGCCTTAAGCTTATAGATGCTTTGGGCGAAAATGTGGATGTGGTTTATGCCTCCTATGATCTGGACGGCAAAAAACACTCGGGTTTCCGCAATTTTGGCAGCATGGCAAACGACCTTATGCTGCAGAAGCTTCTGGGCAAGCCAAAAGACCTTAAAGTTACCAGCTTTTTTGCTGCAAAAAAATATATTATAAAAGAAATGTGCCGCTATCACCACGCTTTTCCTTATCTGCAAGGTCTGGTGCTGCGCAGCACAAACAAAATTGCCAACGTGCCTGTGCACCACAGGGAAAGGCTTGTGGGCCGAAGCGGGTATACATTAAAATCTTTGCTTAAGCTTTGGATAAACGGCTTTACAGCTTTCAGTGTTATTCCGCTGCGTGTTTCCACCTTTGGCGGTGTTGTGCTGGCAATTCTGGGCTTTATCTATGGCATATACACAGTTATCAAACGCCTTGTAAATCCGCTGGCGCCAATGGGCTATGCTTCAATGATGAGTGCTTTGCTGTTTATCGGCGGTATGATTATGCTTATGCTGGGTATGCTGGGCGAATATATAGGCCGCATTTATTTAAGCATAAACAACGCACCGCAGTTTGTGGAGCGCAACACATTAAACTTTAAAGACAGCGATAAGTAAGGATAATAAAAATGTCTGAAAAATCTTTTTTTAAAAAGTGGAAAGATTATGCCTTTTTACATATAAGCATACTTATCTATTCCATAACAATTGTACTGTCTAAAGTGGCATCGGATTTTGTATTTTTATCTGTGCCGTATATCCTTTGCTACGGCGGCATGGTTGCTGTTCTTGGCATATACGCAATTTTGTGGCAGCAGGTTATCAAACGCTTTGAGCCTTCTGTTGCATACAGTCACAAAAGTGTTACTGTTATCTGGGCTTTGCTTATAAGCGGTTTTCTGTTTGGCGAAAATATAACATTGGGCAACGTTATCGGCACAGTTTTGATTGTGGCTGGCGTTGTAATGGTGAGCCGTGATGAATAATATATACATACTTTTAGTTCTGCTTACCGCCTTTATGTCTGCCGTGTCACAGGTGCTGCTGAATGTAAGCAATACAAAAAAACACAAAAATTTTATCTTTGAGTATCTTAACCCAAATGTAATACTGTCCTACTTTATACTGTTCTGCACGCTTGCCCTTAACATTGTTGCACTGCAGCATCTGGAGGTTAAAACAGTTAATGCCGTTGGGGCAGCCTGTTACTTTTTCCTGCTGCTTTTAAGCCACTTTATTCTTAAAGAAAAGGTTGGCAAAAAGAAGCTTATCGGCAATATGCTTATCATTGCAGGTATTGTGATATTTGTGGTTTTGTAAAAAACAATGCATTGGTCAAGGGATCAACCTTAACCAATGCATTTTATTTTTGTATGTAAATATCCTGTCAGTTCGAACGTGGGCATAAAACACTTAAAGCCAAGATGCAAAATGCATCTTGGCTTTTTATCGTTGTTAG
>SVMV01000088.1 GCA_015067245.1 Oscillospiraceae bacterium
TATTTCAATTTCACTGTCTGTTTTTTTCTTTTTAAATATTTCTGTCATAAAAATTACCCCTTCTGTTTTAGAAAAGTTTTGGCAATTTCTATATTTATATTCAAAATTTTTCTAATAATGATAAAACCCCAACAGTATAAATCTGTCAGGGTTAAAAATATTATTCTACAAACTCAAAATCTACATTGCCTTTAAGAATATCTGTGCCAAGCACCTTAATTTTTACTGTATCACCGATTGTGTAACGTTTGCCTGTGATTGGGCAGTAAAGACGGAAGCCTTCCTGCAGAATTGGGTTTACCATATCTATAAGAGAGACATGCACAAGCCCTTCGGCAGTATTTGGCAGCGCAACATACACTCCAAAGCTCATAACTGAAGTAACAGTGCCTTCAAATTCTTCGCCGATATGCTGCTGCATATATTCTGCAATGTATATATCGGTTGCCTGGCGCTCGGTCTGCATTGCGCTGAGCTCGGTATCAGAAGACTGCTTTGCCGCAGATTTTGCAAACTTATCATATTTCTTTTTGATTTTATCCTTTGGCACACCGTTTACCACATCGGTGAGAATGCGGTGTATTGCAAGGTCTGGGTAGCGGCGGATAGGGCTGGTAAAATGAGCGTAATCTTCAAGAGACAAGCCAAAGTGCCCCTGCGGCAGTTCCAGATATTTTGCCTTGCTCTGTGTACGCAGTACACCACTGTGAACAAACTGCTGCAGGTTTGTGCCACGGGTTTTATCCAGAAGGCGTGAAAATGCTGTCTGCAGTGTTTCGCCCTGTTTTTTCTCGATTTTAAGGCCGAATTTGCGCAGATTTTCTTTGAAAGTATACATTTTTTCTGCATCTGGTTCTTCGTGAATACGATAAACGAATGGAATATCCATCTTTCTTGCAAGGTTTGCGCTGCAGCCATTTGCCAGCAGCATAAACTCTTCAATCATTTTTTCGCTTTCGCCGCGTTCACGCTTTTTGACATCAATAACCTTTTTGCTGCTGTCAAAAACAATATACGCTTCGTCGCTTTCAATGTCCATTGCGCCGCGCTGAATACGCTTTTTGTTAAGCTTTGCATACAGCTCCATCGCCAGCATAATGCTGTCGTAAACTTCGCTGTATTTTTCTCTCAGCTGTGGTGTAACTTTGCTGTGGGCAGTTTCGTCTGCAGGTTTATCCAGCTTGTATTTTTTTGTGATTTCAGGCTTTGTGATATCTTCAAAAAGTATATCGTTAATTTCGCTGTAAACACCTTTAAGGCGGGATTTTATAACAGATTTATAAAACAGATAGCCTGTTACATTGCCGTTATTGTCCAGCTGCATATCGCAGGTAAAGGCAAGACGTTCTTCCCCTTCGTTTAAAGAACAGGCGCCATTGGAAAGTGCTTTTGGCAGCATAGGTATAACACTGTCGCCAAAATAAACAGATGTGCCGCGATTATATGCAGCCTGATTTACAAAGCTTGCAGGCTTTACAAAGTGGCTTACATCGGCAATATGCACAGCAAGATTATATCCGCTTTCTGTTCTTTCAATAGAAATGGCATCATCAATATCTTTTGTGGAAGCAGAGTCAATGGTAAAGATAACCTTATCGGTTAAATCCTTACGATATTTATATTCTGTTGCCATATCTATACGGCTGATAACTTCGTTTACTTCATTTTCCACCTTTGGTTCAAATTCGGCGGTCATCTGTTTTTCTGCAAGCATCAGTTCAACGGATTTCTGGCTTGTGCTTACCTGGCCAAGATTTTCTTTTATTTTTGCTGTCAGTGCACGGTGGCTGCGGCCGCGGCCATAAATGTCCACAATTATAATATCGCCACGCTGCAATGTGCGGCGGCGGTTTTCGATTGGAAGGTACAGTATTGGACAATCCCGCAGAACAGCATACAGGTTGCCGTGTTCTTTTTCTACTGTGGCAACAAGGTTTGTTTTTTCTTCAAGTATTGCTGTGATTTCGCCTTCGTACTGATGGCGTTTGGATGGAATTTTACGCAGTTCCACCCTATCGCCAACCACAGTTCCCATCATAAATTTGCCTGCAACAAAAACATCTTTGTCAAATTCTTCCACGCGGACAAAGCCATAATTTTCGGTAAGTTTAACAACAGTGCCTTCAAAAACATCTTTTGGGCGCTGCTTCTTTTTTTCATTTTTATTGTTAAGCAGAATAATAAGGCCGTTGACCTCGTCGATTATACCCTGCTGATAAAGTTCTTCCATTGCGGCAAAAAACTTTTTGTTTGCCTTGAACTTTGTTTTTAACAGCTTGTACTTTTTAGGGCCGTTTTTAAGCTCGTTTATAATTCTTTCTTTTATAGGCATTTATTTTACCTTTCAGTCATTAAGTTAAAAATATTATATGCTGTATACAACAAAAAACTCGCCGCAAAATTGGGCGAGTTTCTTTACATTTCAGATTATTTTGCAAGAAGTGCGATAGCGCTAACAGCAATTGTCAATACAAAAAATACTATGCCTGCAACTTTTGTAAGCTTAGCAAGTTTAGCATCTGCTGTTCTGGACTGCATTTCGCCGTAAATATCGCTGCCACCTGTCATAGCAGACATACCACTTGTTTTAGGCTGCTGAGACATAACCAACATTATAATAACAACGCTGCACAAGATAAGCAGTACGCCGGCAATAATTTCCAAAATACCCATCTGACACGACCTCCGTCCTTTGTGTATATGACCATATAATGATAACATATTAACCAAAATTATGCAAGAACAAATTTACACATTATCACAAATTATCACTGTTTTATAGTGTAAGCTGCTGGGCAATGTCTTCTTCTTTTAAAAAGCTGCCTGCCGCAGGGATATTTTTTGTCTTGTATTTTGCAGGGTTTGCAAACTGGGCATCTGCTGCCAGCTTAACCGTTTTGACATACTGGTTTTTCTTGAGTGTCTGCACCTGAACACCTGCAGAATTTTTGGTTGTTTTTTCGCTTATCTGGCTTGTGTTTACAACAAGCGCACGGTTTACAGATGTAATAAATGCCACATCGGCATTTTCGGTGCAGCTGATAATATTAACAAGCTTTGCCTTGTCGGAATAAGCATTGATAAGCTTTTTGCGGTTTTGTTTTGTTTCGTAGGAAGAAAGTGGCACCTTGGTTGCCTTGCCGTTGTCAAAGCAGAACAGTACAAAGCCTTTGTAATCCTTGGTGTGCACCATTTTTACAACTTCTTCGCCTTCTTCCATGCCAAGTTTTGCAGGGGCATACTCGCCCAGCACACTGGTTTTTGTGTCTTCAAACACTGCTGCCTTGCATTTGTAAACCTGCTGCTTATTTGTAAAGAACAGCAAATCAATATCATTTGTTGTTTCTATGTGCTGAGTAATATAGTCATCTGCCTTAAGCTTGTGCTCTCCGCTCATGCGCAGTGACTGCGGTGTAATCTTTTTAACATAACCCTGCTGTGTAACAAAGATATTTACAGGATAGTTTGGGATAACTTCTGCTTCTTCATCCTGTATTTCTATAACAGAATCGTATACAATCTGTGTTTTTCGTGGTTTTGCATATTTTTTGATTACATTTTCAAGCTCGGAAATAATAATCCTTTTAACCTTTTTATCATTTTTAAGAATATCTTCCAGTTCGGCAATCTCTTTGACAAGGCTGTCTTTTTCTTCAATACGTTTGAGAATATAGTTTTTGTTGAGCTGGCGCAGACGGATTTCGGCAACATACTCTGCCTGGATTTCGTCGATGCCAAAGCCAATCAT
>SVMV01000013.1 GCA_015067245.1 Oscillospiraceae bacterium
TTGGTCGGTTTTGTGTGGTGAGCCATCGGAGACTCGAACTCCGGACACCCTGATTAAAAGTCAGGTGCTCTGCCAGCTGAGCTAATGGCTCTCACCTTTGGCATTTCGTTTTGGGGTTGTCCCTCAACGCTCAATTATTATAGCAAGTACAGGCGACAATGTCAACACTTTTTTTCAAAAATTTTTTAATTTTTTTAAGTTGTCAGGTTTTGTACAGTTTTTTACAAAAGCAAATGATATTTTATGGTAATTATTCACAAAAACTTACAGTGTTTACTGCAAAAAAGTAAAGCCCAGCCAAAATGGCCAGGCTTTTTGAACACAGATTATCTGCGTCTTTCTTTGATTTCTGCTTTGATGTAGTCGATAAAGCTTTCAACGCTCATAGCGTCTTTAAGAATTTCTTTTCTGTCACGTGGTGCAACTGCGCCAGCTTCAGCTTCTTTATCGCCAACAACCAGCATATAAGGCACTTTCTGCAGCTGATTTTCACGGATGCGGTAACCCATTTTTTCGTTTCTGTCGTCAACTGTTGCACGAATGCCTGCTTCTTTAAGCTGTGCAAGAACTTTGTGTGCATATTCTTTGTGAGCTTCGGAAACTGGGATAACAACTGCCTGAACAGGAGCAAGCCATGTTGGGAATGCACCTGCAAAATGTTCGATAAGGATACCGATAAATCTTTCGATAGAGCCGTAAACAACACGGTGAATCATAACTGGGCGGTGTTTTTCGCCGTCAGCGCCAACATATTCCATTTCAAAACGTTCTGGCATCTGCATATCAAGCTGGATTGTACCGCACTGCCATGTTCTGCCAAGAGCATCGTTGAGGTGGAAGTCGATTTTTGGACCGTAGAATGCGCCGTCGCCTTCGTTTACGATGTAGTCCATGCCAAGTTCTTCAAGAGCACCGCGCAGACCGTCTGTTGCAATTTCCCATTCTTCGTCAGAGCCCATGGAGTTTTCTGGTCTTGTGGAAAGTTCTGCATGGTATGTGAGACCAAACAGGCCGTAAACTTCGTTAAAGAGGCTTACAACACCTTTAATTTCGTCACGGATCTGTTCTGGCATCATAAAGATGTGAGCATCGTCCTGATGGAAGCAGCGAACACGCATAAGGCCGTTGAGAGCACCAGAGAGCTCGTGGCGGTGTACAAGGCCGATTTCTCCTGCACGGATTGGAAGGTCACGGTAGGAGTGTGGTTCCATTTTGTAAACAAGGATACCGCCTGGGCAGTTCATTGGTTTAACTGCATAGTCTTCACCGTCAATTTTTGTTGCGTACATATTGTCTTTGTAGTGATCCCAGTGACCAGAGTTTTCCCACAGTTTTCTGTTGAGAATGATTGGTGTGGAGATTTCTACATAGCCAGCTTTTTCGTGGATTTCTCTCCAGTAGTCAAGCAGTGTGTTGTAAACAACCATACCTTTTGGCAGGAAGAATGGGAAACCTGGGCCTTCGTCTGCCATTTCAAAAAGACGAAGTTCTTTGCCAAGTTTTCTGTGGTCACGTTTTTTTGCTTCTTCAAGAAGATTGAGATATTCTTCAAGCTGTTTTGCTTTTGGGAAGCTGATAGCGTAGATACGTTTGAGCATCTTGTTTTCGCTGTTGCCTCTCCAGTAAGCGCCTGCTACGGACATAATTTTGAATGCGCCGATTTTGCCTGTGCTGAGAAGATGTGGACCTGCACAGAGGTCTGTAAATTCGCCGCCCTGTTCGTAGAAGGAGATTGTTTCGCCTTCTGGAAGTTCGTTGATAAGTTCCTGTTTGTATTCGTTATCTGGATATTTTGCAAGAGCTTCTTCTTTGGAAAGTTCAAAACGGGAGATTGCAAGGTCTTTTTTTGCAATTTCTTTCATTTCTTTTTCCAGTTTTTCAATCATTTCTTCATCGATAGCTGCTTCTGTATCAATGTCATAGTAGAAGCCGTTGTCGATTGCTGGGCCGATTGTGAGTTTTGCATCAGGAATAAATTTGAGAACTGCCTGTGCAAGAACATGGCTGGATGTGTGCCAGAATGTTTTTTTGCCTTCTTTGTCGTCGAATGTAAGGAATTCTACGTTTGCATCAGCTTCTGCTGTATCACGAAGGTCACAGAATTCGCCGTTTACTTTTGCAACTGTAGCTTCCTTGTAAAGTTTTGCGCTGAGGCTTTTTGCGATTTCGGCATAGGAAGTGCCTTTTGCAACTTCGATTACGCTGCCGTCTTTGAGTGTTACTTTTACCATAGTAATCTTCCTTTCCCTTTTCTTTTGATATATGGTGAGTAATAATTTGAGAATCAGGGTGAGAAAATAAAAAACACCTTCATCCCAAACGGGATGAGGTGTGTAAATTCCCCACGGTTCCACCCGAATTGCAGATGTAAATCTGCCACTCTTGTAGGATATAACGGTCCTGCCCGTACACAGTTCGCTGTGTCTGCTGGTATGGTGGTACCCTGACTGCCAAACCGCTTTTTTACACCAACCAAAAGCTCTCTGAAGATTCTGCATTTGCCAGGACATGTCCATGTCATCGCTTTAATAAGCAATATATTATCATTATAAATAATTTTTGTCAACCTTTTAACAGTTACAGTGATATTACAAATTTGTTGCAAATTGCTTTACAATATGTATAATTTGCGCACAATATTGCTTGACATTGTATAATATTTAAACTAAAATAGTAAGGGTAGTTTTTACTATTTATGATATTATATCTTAATCATATATTAATTATAAATAACTGAATACTATTTATTCTATTTTAAGGAGAACATCTATGTTATCTTATGGCATTACAGCCTTGATAGCAGTTATTGGTGCAGCCGTTGCTGGTTTTATCTGTTTCCAGCTTGGCATTTCTCACAGACGCAAAACAGCCGAAGCAAAAATCGGAAGTGCAGAAGATGAAGCAAAAAGATTAATCAATGATGCTATTAAGACTGCAGAACAAAAACGCAAAGAAGCGCTTTTAGAAGCAAAAGACGAGATTTTCAAGATGAAGGCAGAAAGCGATAAAGAGCTTAAAGAACGCCGCGGTGAAATTTCCCGTCAGGAACGCAGATTGAATCAGAAAGAGGAAAATCTGGACAAGAAAACAGAAAACTTAGAACAAAAAGAACTTGAAGCAAAACAGAAGCAGGAACTTATCGAAGCAAGACTTGCAGAGATTGAACAGATGAAGCAGCGTGAAATTGAAAAGCTGGAAGTTATCAGCGGCCTTTCTACAGAAGCTGCAAGGGTGATGATTCTGGAAAGGCTGGACGAACAGCTTACCCACGAAAAAGCACTTAAAATCAATCACTACGAAAACCAGCTTAAAGAAGACTGCGAAGAAATGGCAAGAGATTTGCTGACACAGACAATTGCAAGATGTGCTGCAGACCACGCACAGGAAGCTGTTGTAAGTGTTGTTCCTCTGCCAAGTGACGAAATGAAAGGCCGCATAATCGGCCGTGAGGGCAGAAACATCCGTGCCCTTGAAACAGCAACAGGCGTTGATGTTATCATCGACGACACTCCTGAAGCAATCACCCTCTCCAGCTTTGACCCTGTGAGAAGAGAAGTTGCAAGACAGACCCTTGAAAAACTTATTGCAGACGGACGTATACATCCTGCAAGAATTGAGGAAATGGTTGAAAAAGCTCGCAGAGAAGTTGAGCTTGCAATCAAAAAAGAAGGCGAAAAAGCTATTATGGACGCAGGTGTACACGGCCTGCACCCAGAACTTGTTAAACTTATCGGCCGCCTTAAATACCGCACATCCTACGGCCAGAATGTACTTAAACATTCCCTGGAAGTTAGTTATCTGTCCGGTCTTATCGCCGGTGAACTTGGTATGGACGTTACAGTTGCCAAACGCGCAGGCCTGCTGCACGATATAGGCAAAGGTCTTGACCACGAATACGAAGGCACACACGTTTCCATCGGTGTAGAAATTGCCAAAAAATACCGCGAATCCAACGCAGTTATCCATGCAATTCAGGCTCACCACAACGACGTTGAACCTTCCACACCGCTTGCATTTGTTGTTATGGCCGCAGACGCAATCAGCGCTGCCCGCCCAGGTGCAAGAAGAGAAAACCTTGAAAACTACATTAAACGTCTTGAAAAGCTGGAAGAAATCTCCAACAGCTTTAACGGCGTTGAAAAAAGCTTTGCAATTCAGGCAGGCCGTGAAGTCAGAATTATGGTTAAACCTGAAGTTGTTGATGATGACCAGCTTACAATTCTGGCAAGAGATATCGTTGCAAAAATTGAAAACGAACTTGATTACCCAGGTCAGATTAAAGTTAATGTTATCAGAGAAAACAGAGCAATTGATTTTGCAAAATAGTTTTCACATCAAAAACGCAAACTATGAGCAGTCTTTTAAAGACTGCTCTTTTTGTTTGTGCTGATTTGTGCTATAATTATTGTACAGAATATGCAACGGTGAATAAATAAGCCCACCTTTACCATTATCACCGCAACTATGCGGGACGCTGTGGGCATCGTCCCTTACATTTATATACGGAGAACTTCTGCCATGAAAATTCTTTTTATAGGCGATGTTGTAGGCGAAAACGGTCAGGACTTGCTGGCAAAGGCACTGCCGCAGCTTAAAAGCCTGCACAAGCCAGATGTTACAATAGTAAACGGAGAAAACAGCCACAAAAGCGGCACAGGTATAACCGAAAATGATGCACGCTTTATATTTGGCTGCGGTGCCGATGTTATCACCGGCGGCAACCATTCTTTGCGCCGCTGCAATGTGGATTTTTACGAAGAAAACCAGTTTGTACTTTGCCCAGTAAACTTTAATACAGTAAGCGAAGAAGAAAGCGGAATTTGTGTTGTGGATATGGGCAGAAACCAGCTTTGCGTGGTAAGCCTTATCGGCACTGTTTTTCTTGATGCCAACCGCAGTCCTTTTTTTGAAATGGATAAAATTGTAAAAAAATACGGAAACATGCCGATTTTTGTGGATTTTCACGCCGAAGCAACAAGTGAAAAATATGCTTTGGCCCATTATCTTGACGGCAAAGTAAGTGCTGTTATTGGCACACATACCCATGTGCAGACCAACGATGACCATATTCTGCCAAATGGCACTGCATACATAAGCGATGCTGGCTGTGTATGTGCTTTGGACAGTGTGCTGGGCATGGACAAAGCCGCCTGCGTGACAAAACAGAAATATCTTTGCCCTGTTAAGTTTGAAGTTGCCAAAGGCGCAGGATATGTAAACGGTGTTGTTATAGAAATTGACAGCAAAACAAACAAAGCTGTTTCAATAGATAAAATTCACTTAATGTTCAACTAACAAACCTTTAAAAAGCTGCCTTAAACATTTATAATAAATATGGTACATATTGTTTGTTTTACCTTGCAAAAAAAGGCAATAATGAATATGTATTGGTTATTATGAATTTTCCAAGGAGATTTATATAATGGATGTTTTAAAGGTTTCTTCCAAATCCAACCCAGTTTCTGTTGCTGGTGCCATTGCAGGCATTATCAGAGAAAAACAGATTGTAGAGGTGCAGGGCATTGGCGCAGGGGCAGTCAATCAGGCCCTTAAATCCATTGCCGTTGCAAGAGGCTATGTGGCACCAAGCGGTATAGACCTTGTGTGTACCCCTGCATTTTCCAGCGTTGAAGTTGACGGAGAAAGCAAAACCGCAATGAAGCTTATTGTCGAAGTTAGATAAATTTAAAGAGCACTTTAAGGATTGTCTTTAAAGTGTTCTTTTTTTGCTGCATTTTATAGGCATTTTGCACATAATTACAAAATGGTTACAAAATTATTATGGTTTTTACCCCAAAAAATCGAAAAACACTATACATAATTTGTGAAAAGTAGTATAATATCTTATATATTATGGGTTAATATCGATTTATATGGCTTGTTGCCCATAATGATACATTTATGAAAATCAAAGGAGCAGCGTTATGATTAAATTTTACACTACCCTTGGCAAAATCAGCCTTACCAATGATTACTTTGCAGCCCTTGTGGGCAATGCTGTTACAAGCTGTTACGGCGTTGCAGGCATGAACTGTGCAGGTCCGGCTGACAGCGTTAAAACATTGGTGTTTGGCAGCAATATCCCTGAAAAAGGTGTTGTTGTAAGCGAACATAACGGTGAACTTGTTATTGATTTGCATATAAAAGTTATATACGGCCTTAACATTGCAGCTATCGTACAGAGCATTACAAACAAAGTGCGCTATGTTGTTGAAGAGGCTACAAATCTTAAAGTGCACAAAATAAACGTTTCTGTAGACGATATCGTTGCAGAATAATTCTTTTAAAATTTATAAGGTGGAAACAAAAAAATGATAACAGGTAAAACACTCAGAGACAGTATTATCTCCGGCGCAAACTTAATTATCAATAAAAAAAGCAGCGTTGACGAACTTAACGTATTCCCTGTTCCAGACGGCGACACAGGTACAAACATGTCCATGACAATCGGTGCTGCAAAAAGAGACCTTGCAAACCTGCCAGATGACTGCACAGTAGAAAAGGTTGCTGCAACAACAGCTTCCAGCATGCTTCGCGGCGCAAGAGGCAACAGCGGTGTTATCTCTTCTTTGCTTTTCCGCGGTTTCTCCAAAGCTTTGGCTGGCAAAACAGAAGCTTCTGCACAGGACCTTGTTGCTGCACTGCGCAGCGGTGTTGACGCAGCATACAAAGCTGTTATGAAACCAACAGAAGGCACAATGCTTACAGTTGCACGCGTTGCCTGTGAAAAAGCCGAAACATTGACAGATGTAAACGACGAAGCTGTACTTTGGGCAGAAGTTGTTGATGCTGCCCAGGCTGCCCTTGACTATACACCAGAACAGCTGCCAGTGCTTAAAAAAGCAGGCGTTGTAGACGCAGGCGGTCAGGGTGTTGTATATATCTTCCGCGGTATGCTGTCTGTTCTTAAAGATGGTGTTATGGTGGAAGGCGAAGCTGCTGCTCCAAAAACAGCAAGCACAAACTTCCAGACAAAAGGCATCTACAGCAAAGATCTTTCTGAAAATGACGGCGAAGGTGAACACGGCTACTGCACAGAATTTATCGTTTGCAAAAATGCAAATGCTTCTGCAGAAAGACTGCGTGCTTATCTTGAAGCAATCGGCAACAGCGTTGTGGTTGTTGAAGATGAAGAAATCATCAAATGCCATGTTCACACAGAAGACCCAGGCCGTGCACTTAGTGAAGCTGTGCGCCACGGTGCAATGACAAACCTGAAAATCGAAAACATGGATATGCAGGTTGAAGCTATTGAAGAAAAAGGCAAAGGCCTTGAAAAAGAACAGGCAGACGCAGAAAGTGACAGTAAATTTAAATATGCAGCGGTAGACACTGATGTTCCATTTGGTTTTGTTGCTGTTGCTGCAGGCGAAGGCCTTGAAAACATCTTTGCAGACCTTGGTGCAAATGCTGTTGTAACAGGCGGCCAGACAATGAACCCTTCTACAGACGATATTCTGCAGGCAGTTCAGTCTGTTGGTGCAAAAACAGTTTTTGTTCTGCCTAACAACAAAAACATCATAATGGCTGCTGAACAGGCTGCAAGCCTTGCAGACAGAGAAGTTGTTGTTCTGCCAACAAGAACAATTCCGCAGGGTATTACAGCAATGCTTAACTTTGACCCTGAAAGCGATGCAAAACAGAACACAATCAATATGAATATTGCAGCACAGAATGTGCAGACAGGTTCTGTTACATTTGCGGCAAGAGACTCTGACTTTGACGGTCACAAAATCAAGGAAGGCGAAATTCTTGCCCTTGAAAACGGTAAACTCAGCTTTACTGCAACAAGCATTGAAAAAGCTACTGTTAAACTGACAAGAAATATGGTTAAAAAAGACACTAACTTTATCACAGTTATCTACGGCGAAGGCGTAAGCGAAGAAGACGCAGAAACAGTTTGCGAAGGCATCCGTGCAAAAGTAAGCAAATCCATTGAAGTTAGCGCACTTAAAGGCGACCAGCCAGTTTACTACTACTTTATTTCTGTTGAATAATTTAAATATTAAACTATTTATGGACTATCCGTTTGGATAGTCCATTTTTTGCATTATACATCTTATTTTATGCCCACCTTCCGTTAAGTTTTTCGCTTCCATTGTTTTTTACATAAAATAATGTTAATATTAATTATATATTTTCAGACAAAGGAAACAGACTATGGATTTAAACAGTGAAATCCGCTTTTTGAAAGGCGTTGGCGAAAAACGGGCCCAACAGCTTAACAGGCTGGGGGTTTATTGCCTGCGGGATATTTTATATCTGTTTCCAAGAAGATATATTGATTATTCAAATCCTGTGGAACTTGCCTTTGCCCCTTATGACGAGCCTTGCGTGGTTAAGGCAACTGTGCTTAAAGCTGCAGGCGGTGTGCGCATAAAAGGCGGCAGAACACTGTTTAAGGTTATGTGTGCCGACAATACCGCAAAGCTGGAGCTTGTGTTTTTCAACAGTGAATTTACCGTTAAAAGGCTGCAGGTAGGCTGTGAATATCTTTTTTATGGCAAGGTCGGTGGCAATATGCTTACCAGAGAGATGATAAGCCCTGTGTTTATCCCTGCCGAAAGCGCATCCACCCAACAGCCTGTATATCCGCTTACACAGGGAATGTCTTCGGCCATGATAAGCAAGCTTGTATCCGCTGCCTTTGACAGCATTTCTGCCATAGACGATTTTTTGCCAGAGGAAATCATCGAAAACTATGACCTGCCAGGGCTTGACCTTGCCCTGCGCAATATACATTTTGGCAGGGACAGGCGTGATATAAGCCGTGCCAAAGAGCGCCTTATTTTTGATGAGTTCTTTATGCTGCAGCTGGGCATGGCAATTATGGGTGAAAACACCGAAAAGCACACCGATGTGGTGCTTGAAAACTGCGATATCTCCCCTTTTATAAACGCCTTAAGCTTTTCACCAACCAATGCGCAAAACCGTGTTATAAGCGATATTCTGCAGGGTTTTAAGCAGAATACCGCACAAAACCGACTGGTTCAGGGCGATGTTGGCTGCGGCAAAACCTTGGTGGCAGCAGCAGCCTGCTTTGCCATGGCACAAAACGGATATCAGAGCTGTGTTATGGTACCTACCGAAATACTGGCAAACCAGCATTATAAATCTTTCTGCGAATTTTTTGCAAAATTTGATGTAAATGTGGCATTGCTTACAGGCTCTGCAAAAGCAAAAGAGCGCCGTGAAATACTAAGCCAGCTGGAGAGCGGTGAAATTGATATTATCATCGGCACCCACGCCCTTATAAGCGAAGATGTTAAATTTGCAAATATGGGCCTTTGCATAACCGACGAACAGCACCGCTTTGGCGTGCGTCAGCGCACACTTGCAGGGCTTAAGGGGCATAATCCGCATATTATTGTTATGAGTGCCACACCAATACCTCGCACCCTGGCAATGATAATCTATGGCAATATGGAGATATCTGTTATCGACCAGATGCCAAAAGGCCGCAAACCTGTGGAAACCTATTTTGTTGGCACAGACAAGCGTGCAAGAATGTTTGGATTTATCGACAGGCATATAAAAATGGGCAAACAGGCATATATTGTGCTGCCTGCAGTTGACCCAAGCGAAAATATCACCGAGCTTCAGAGCGTTAAACAGTATTATGAAGATGTGGTTAAACCATTGCTGCCCACAGCACGCACCGCCATTCTGCACGGCAAAATGAAGGCAAAAGAAAAAGACGAAATTATGGCAGCCTTTAAAAACAGAGATATTGACCTGCTGTGCAGCACCACCGTTATTGAAGTTGGTGTAGATGTGCCTAACGCTGTGCTTATGATAATAGAAAATGCCGAGCGGTATGGCCTGTCGGCTTTGCATCAGCTGCGGGGCCGTGTTGGCAGAGGCAGTGACCAGAGCTACTGCATACTGGTAAGTGACCACAAAAGCCAGTCGGTGCGTGACCGCCTTAAATTTTTGTGCAGCACCCAGGATGGCTTTAAGGTAAGTCAGTATGACCTTGACCACCGTGGTCCAGGTGACTTTTTTGGCAGGCGCCAGCACGGTTTACCTGATCTGACCATTGCAAGTATGTCGGAAGATATTGCAACGCTGGAAAAATCGCAGACTGCCTGCAAACAGCTTTTGGCCACAGAAAACTGGCAGCAGAAATATCCGTTATTAATGGAAAGGCTGAACAGTCTTTTTGAAGGGTTTGTGCTGTAAACTTACAATTTGGACGCATTATTTACATTAGCAAAAGGGCGCTTAAGACGCCATTCCCTACCATATATTAACCGAACAAATATTATGAAAAATATCAGACTTATTATAACCGACCTTGACGGTACACTTTTTACCACCGATAAACGCCTGCCGCCAGACTTTGACAAAGTGCTTGCAGCCCTTAAAGAAAAAGGCATTGCTTTTGCCGTTGCAACAGGGCGCAACTTTAAAGGTATAGACCATTACTTTACCGATAAAATTAACGATATGTACTTTATCTGTGACAATGGCGCATTTATAATGGAGCACGACAAACTGGTGCGATGTGTGACAATTGACAAAGATTTGTGCCGCCGTGTTTTTGAAACAGTAAAGGAAAAAGGCGATATTGATGTGTTGGCCTGCGGCCTTAAAGGCAGTTATTATACCTATTGCTGCCCTGAAATGCAGTACACAATGGACACCTATTATGCCCCTGTGACCTTTGTTAAAGATATGCGTGACATTGATGACGAGCTGTTTAAAATAAGCTACAGTGATTTTAACGGTGGCCCAATTGCCAGCGGCAGCTATGACTTTATGGTTGAAAAATTTGGAGAAGAACTTTCAATACATCCGTCTGGTGGTATATGGATGGACAGTATGAATAAAACCATAAACAAAGGTGTAGGTGTAAAAGCCCTGCAGGAAATTTTGGGTGTTACTGACGAAGAAACCCTTGTATGCGGCGACTTTTATAACGATATACCTATGCTGGAAAATGCAAAAAATGTTTTTGTGGTTGCAGATGCCCCTGACGATGTTAAAAAATATGCCACCAAAGTTGTTAAAAGCAATGATGAGTATGGCGTGACAGAAGCAATTAAAGAATATATTTTAAAATAGGTCAATCATATAAAACAGAACAGCGGTTCATCTGAACCGCTGTTCTGTTTTTTTAAGAGAAGGTATTTATATAGGGTATTTTAGTGGTAGCTATTCAATTTCGCAAACTGTGCCCATAAAAAGCGGCAGATTGTTCTGTGTATCTATTATCATATACACAAATGGTCGGTCAAGATAAACGCATTTTGGCTGTTCTTTAATTGCCATTGCACCTTCGGCAACCATCTCCACAACAGTGGCAGCCCCAGCCTGTGTGCCCTTTTCGGCAACGCGGATAAATGCCTTGTGGATAATGCGGTTGATGCATATATTTTCACCCTCTACCTGGGCTGGACCCATCTTTGAAAAATCGGCAACACGATAATCAAAAGCATCGGTCATACCAAGGTTTTTGAAAATCTCGCTCATCTCCACATTATAGGTGGTTTCAAATTTAGGGATTTTTGTTTCCACATCCTGATAGGTCTTGCCGTTAAGCAGATTTGTGATTTTTTCGCCGTCAAGGCTGTTTACATAATCCTCAATCTTTATATCCTCATCCGGCAAAAGAGCTGCAAAGGCATATTTCCCATCCTTATAATATTTTATAAAACCTGTGGTATCTTCATCCTCAATATAGCTGTGCTCTTCCATATACATAAATTCAGCATCCTGTGTTCTGCCGTCAGCTTTGGTGAATATTCCGTTGTTAACATCACTTTCGTAATATTCATAGTCCCAGTCAGCTTCAAAGTTAAGGGCATTTATAAGATACATAACAGCATCGGGGTCAATTTTATCCAGAATGTTCTGTATCTGTCCGTTGGTTTTATATGTAACCCAGCTGTTGATATCCTTTAATGTCTGCTTGTCTGCAAAATCAGCGGTAAACACACCTGCATCATAATAGCTTTTTACTATGCGCAGAAAATCATCATTAACAACAAACTTGCCCTCGTCATCAGTAATCCAAAGGCTGTTTGCAATGTCCAGTGTGTATCCTTCGTCACTTGGCAGAAGCGACACGGTGCTGTGCAGATAGTTGTTAAGTGTCTCCATATCCATACCGAAAACCGCTTCCATCTGTGCCAGAGTTTCGCCGTCGGCACCGTTTGCCGTCATAGCCAGCGCATAAAGCACCGATATTGGCGAAATTACAATATTTCCGTTTTCGCTTTTTGTATTTTTTACAAGCTTTGCGGCAAAATCCGCAACTGCCGCCTGCTGACTTTCATCAAAATTGCTGTATACAGGCACAGCGCCCGGTTTTATGCCGTCTGTAAGATTTTTACTTTTAACCGATGCACTGCATCCGCTGAGTGCCGTAGATGTAAAAACTGCCGCAAGAATTGCCGAAATAAAACGTTTTTTCATACTGTGCCCTCCTTTTACAAATTAAAGTGATAACGCTTGTTTATTTTTATAATACTGTAAAATTGTGAACAAAAAGCAAACAAATCTGATTTTTAACCAAATTGTAATAAGTGTTACAAAAGAATTAAAAATTTTATTCAAAATATATATTGCTGTCCGTAATTTTATATGATATCATTATGATATCAAAAAGAAGCATATTTTATTTTTGAACATTGATTAAAAGTAAAAAGGAGTTGTGATTTATGACTGAAAAAGTATTAAACGGCAAAAAGAACGGTATGCTTATGCTTATACTGACACTTGTGTTGTATGTAGTGGCTGGACTGGGCCTTGCTTTTGGGCTTAATATATCAGACCAAATCATTGGTGTAATCCTCATTGTGATATGTGTGGCATATCTTGCACTGGGCTGGATTTTGCTGTGCGGCCTTAAGGTGCTTAAACCGCAGGAAGCACTGGTGCTTACCCTGTTTGGCAAATACATAGGCACACTTAAAAACGATGGCTTTTATTTTGTAAATCCATTCTGCAGCGCCATTAACCCTGCCGCAAGAACAAAGCTTAACCAGAGCGGTGATGTTAAAACAAAGGGTGTAAACCCTAACGAAGTTGAAATGCCAAGCAAAAAGCTTTCCCTTAAAGTTATGACCCTTAACAACGCAAAGCAGAAAATCAACGACTGTCTGGGCAACCCAATTGAAATTGGCATTGCTGTTACATGGCGCATTACCGACACTGCAAAAGCAGTTTTCAACGTTGACAACTACAAAGAATTTTTGTCTTTGCAGTGCGACAGTGCTTTGAGAAATATTGTGCGTATCTATCCTTATGACATTGCACCAAACGTTGACACAACAGGCGACGGTCATGCAGACGAAGGCAGCCTTCGCGGCAGCAGCGAAATTGTGGCACAGCGCATTAAGGAAGAAATCCAGACAAGAGTTGACGAAGCAGGCATTGAAATTGTGGAAGCCAGAATAACACACCTTGCATACGCACCTGAAATTGCCGCAGTTATGCTGCAGCGCCAGCAGGCAAGCGCAATTATCGATGCAAGAAAGATGATTGTTGACGGTGCAGTTGGCATGGTGGAAATGGCACTGGAAAGACTTAACGAAAACAATGTGGTAGAACTTGACGAAGAAAGAAAAGCTGCAATGGTTTCTAACCTGCTGGTGGTATTGTGCGGCAACCACGACGCACAGCCAGTGGTTAACAGTGGCAGCCTGTATTAAAAAATGGCAGACAACAATAAAAAACAGATACCTTTAAGAGTATCTGCAAAACTGTATGACGCAATAGCAGCCTGGGCGGAAGATGATTTTCGCAGCATAAACGGCCAGATTGAATACCTGCTTACCGAATGTGTGCGCCAGCGCAAGAAAAACGGCAGATATGTATCAGACCAGATAGATGTGCCTCCAGAGCTTGATATTGAATAAGGGGTGACACAGATGAACTCTCATAAAAAGAAAATGATTGCACCTGTTGTAATATCAATTATATTTATCGTATATTATATTGTTTATTTTGGTTTTATAGTGTCACTTATTGATGGTGTGCTTAAGATTGTTTTTGGCATTGTTCCTGCTGTGTTATCGGCCGTAATGATTAAGGTTTGTTACGACAGAATAAAAGAGATAAAGAAAGGTGAAGAAGATGATATTGGTAAATACTGATTACATAAGCGGAAAAGAACTTGAAATGCTTTCTATTGTAAAGGGAAGCACAATACAGTCCAAACATGTGGGCAAGGACATTACCCAAGGTTTTAAAACTTTGGTTGGCGGTGAGCTGACAGCCTATAACGAAATGATGAACGAAGCACGCGCCATCGCCACCAAAAGAATGGTTGCCGAAGCCGAAAGCCTTGGCGCAGATGCAATTGTAAATATCCGCTATGCGTCTTCTGCAATTATGCAGGGGGCTGCAGAGGTTATTGCTTATGGTACTGCTGTTAAATTTGTAAATAAATAAGCAGTACAAAACAACTTTATATGCAAAAAAGCTGTTGAGAAATCTCAACAGCTTTTTTCTATCTGATTGTACCTGTATAAGACAATGTAAGTGCACCTTTGATATACTCAATGTATGCTTCCATCTCCGGTGTGATTTCGGAATTTTTAAGTTTGATATAACCAACTGTCATCTTTTCGCCATAGCCTTCCAACGGCAAAGAAACAATCTGATTTTCCACAATACCATCTATAAGACAGCCTGTGCCGATATTGTAGCTGTCTGTGTTGGAAACAATGTTAAGGGCGGTTGCACGGTCACGCACATACACAACCTTTTTAAAACCGCTTACATCCACAGTTTCTTCGGCAAAATTAAGGGAGTTGTTGTCCTGCTCGTAGGCAATGCAGGTGTATTCTTCCAACTGGCTCATCTTTACACTGCCATTTTTTGCAAGGGGATGGTTTTTGTTAAGATAAACATGAGATGTAAAGTTTTTAAGAGCTGTAAACTCAATATCCTTGCTTTGCAGAAGTCTGGTAAGATATCTGCTGGTGGAATCGGAAAGAAAGATAATGCCGATATCGCTTTTTTTGTTGAATACATCGTCAATGATTTCGTGTGTTTTACATTCACGGAAATAAAATTCAAAGTCGTTGCTTTGTTCCCTGTTAAGCAGTTCTATAAAAGCTTTAACTGCAAAGGCATAGTGCTGCGTTGAAACCGCAACCCTTTTTTTACTTACAGTTTTGTTGATAAAACGGTTTTCAATCTGCTGTGCCTGTTCTAAAAGCTGTTTTGCATAGCACAAAAGCTCGGTGCCTTCGGCAGTAAAACGTGTTTTGCTGCTGCCACGCTCCAAAATACAGATGCCCAGTTCTTCTTCCAGGTCTTTTATTGCTTTGCTGAGCGTAGGCTGTGTCAAAAACAAACTTTGCGCCGCCTTGCTTATTGTGCTGCATTTTGATACTTCCACAATGTATCTTAACTGCTGTAATGTCATAACTTTTTCCTCTGCTGTTGCATCACAATAATGATACAAAATCCTATTATTATAGATTTATTCTATACAAATTTATTCTTTATGGTTTTATTAAACCCTATACATCAAGGTTTTGTCAACATTTTTATATAGATTTATATAAATTTTTTTAATAAGTTAAAATCTTTAGCTTTTTATTGAATTAATTTTCCATATTTTGCATAATTATTTTGTAAAAAATTGTGATAATATGTAGAAAGTTTGAAATATCTATGGTAAAATATTATGATAGATAGTATTTCTGTGTACAAGGAGGTATATCGTTGAATTTTTTTAAAAATATTAAGAAAAATTTTTTCAGATTAAACATCGCTCAGCAGATATCCATTGGCGTGCTTGTTGTGTGTATTCCGTTGGTTCTTGCTTTAAGCGTTAATGCAATAAACAAGTCGTCTGCTGCTTTGACTTTGCTTGAACAGCAAAACTCTGCAAATGAAGAAATACTGCAGGAAGTTATTCTTCCTTCTGAAGAAGATGAAAACGAACCTGCTGCCGAAGCAACTCCAGAAATTGAAGAAACCCCAGAACCAGAAAAAGAGCCTGTGGAAATTTTCCTTAAATCTTCCTCCGTTGAAGAAGACCTTGAAGTTCAGATTGTGGACAAAGACGGCAATATGGTAACAGGTTATCCGTTTATTCTTACTGTTGTTGCAAAGGACGGCAGCTACAGCAAACAGTGGACAGTTGACGATGGTTTTCTGCGTCTTACTAAAATTTCTTCGGGAGAATATACCGTTACAATTTCTGATGCCGAAGGATACATTGTTTCCGAAAATACCGTTGAATGTACCGTTGAAAAAAAGGTTGAATATGAAGAAATAGATGTTTCGGACCTTGTTGTGGACGAAAGCGAAATAGATGTAAAAAAAGAAGACGCAGCTTTATCAAAACCTGTTGAAGAACCTGCGCAGACCCCTGTCCTTGTCTCTTATAAAGACCAGACTGCAAAAACAAAATCCACCGAAGCTGTTTACAGATATAAGGCAGAAATTGTAAACGGTGATTTTGCCGAAGCAAATGTTGGTTACATAAAAGGTTCGGATAAGTATGTTGCCAAACTGGATAAAGATGGCTATATAATTGAAATTCGTCTTGCCCCCGAAAATTCTTCTGCAACGTCCTCTCCTGCAGCTCAGGCAACAGAGACAGTCAATGTGCTTGAAATTATGGAAACACAAAGCTTTGCTTTAACTGTGCAGGCTTTAAACGAAGTTATGCCACTTGAAGCACCCGAAGAAACCATTGTTCCTACACAAAGTCCAGATGAAACAAAACCACCTGAACCTACAAAACCATCCGAACCTGATGTTTCTCCTGACGTTTCTGAAACTCCATTGCCTGCACCGACTGTAGAGGTTACACCTACACCTACACCTACACCTACACCTACACCTACTCCTACTCCTACACCTACTCCTACACCTACTCCTACACCTACTCCTACACCTACTCCTACTGTAGAGGCCACAGTTTCTCCAAGCAGCACACCTACACCAACTGCATCACCTTCTCCAACAGTTGCACCAACTGCAACTCCTGCACCAAGCTTTGAAAGTCTTGAAAAAGCCATTGAAGTTTATGAAGGTAATAAAGGAAAACTTTTGGCATCTTTTGTAGAGCAGTATGGTATTGAAGACTTAAGCACAAAAGAACGTATTACCTATTACGACGGCTGGAAAGACAGCAAAAAAGATTATTATTATGATTCCAAAGGTAATCTTATTAAAGGCCAGGCCATAATTGGCGGCGTTACATATACTTTTGACAACACAGGCAAACGTGTAAGTGCTGGCAAAATTGCAAAAGGCATTGACGTTTCCAAATGGCAGGGTAATATTGACTGGAAAAAAGTTAAAGAAGATGGTGTTGAATATGCCATTATCCGTGTAGGTTACCGCGGTTACGGCGGCGGCAGTCTTGTTGAAGACGACCTGTTCAGACAAAATATTAAAGGGGCAACAGCTGCAGGTATCAAAGTTGGCGTTTATTTCTTCTCTCAGGCTGTTACAACAGCAGAGGCTGTTGAAGAAGCTTCGCTGGCAATCAACGCAGTTAAAGGCTACAATCTTGCTTACCCTATTTATTTTGACACCGAAGCTGCAACTACCGACGGCAGCGGACGTGCTGACAGGCTCAGCAGTGCTCAGCGCACCGATATTGCAAATGCATTCTGCCAGACTGTGCGCAACAGCGGATACAAAGCTGGCGTTTATGCAAGCAAATCCTGGTTCCAGTATCAGATTAATTACAGTGCACTTTCCAAATATGATATCTGGCTTGCCCACTATACAACCGCAACTGATTTTGCACACAGATATGATATGTGGCAGTACACAAGTACAGGGCGGGTAAATGGTGTAAACACCAATGTTGATATGAACTGGGCATATAAAGTTTATTAATCTTTATCTCAACCTTAAAAAGATTTGTCAAAATATCCACTGTGCCTATAAAATCACGGTGGATATTTTTAATATATTTTTATAATCTGCATATAATTTTAATATACAGACTATGGAGGTATATATATGGAAACAGGAACTCCGTTTATTATAGAGCCCAGCGAAAGCCCCGAAAACTTTGCCGAAAATAACAGCCGCATTTTCAGTTATTCCAAAACAAATATATGGAACAGCAGTTTTGAAAGTCCTGAGATAAGCTGCGATTTTCAGCTTCTGCATCAGGACCTTACAGAAATAAAAAATCTTATATGCGATATAAGAGACAGCATAAAAGATTTTTTTGCAGAGAGATAAAAAACAAGCTATCGACGTTTAACAATAACATCGATAGCTTATTTTTATTTTCAGCTTTTATATTTTTCTATATAACTTTCCAGCAAATCGCCCGAAGCTTTAACCACGTCACCGCAGCGCATAGTTTCGGTTGCATTTTCGGCTTTTATGATTTCACATTGGGTTGTACCCCACTGAGATTTAAATTCTGCCACAAAACCTGCACATATCTCTTTAAATTCAGGACTGTGCATAACATTCTGCGGCAACATAATTTTGCCAAGAGCTGCTACTGCACCGCCAAGGCAGCCGCATAAATCACCGCAGCCAATGCCCCCGCCAAAGCCTGTTACCAGCTTTGCGTCCTCTTTTGTAAGCTCGGCACCGTATTTATCACTTGCTGCAAGCAAAACCGAAACAGCGCAGTTTAACCCCTGTTCCATATAATATTTTTTTGCAATATCTCCAAGTGTCATTTTTTATTCCCCTGTTTATATTTTGATAAATAAAGGGCTGGTTTGACAACCAGCCCTTTAAATAAAACCTTTAGATGTGCCAGAGACTCATTGTGTCTTCGTACATACGGATATATTCTTTTGCGCTTACAGCCCAGCTGCAGTCAGATTCGATTGCACGCTTAACAAGCTGTGCCCAGCCCTCTTTATCCTGATAGCCTTTGTATGCGCGCATACAGCAGTCATACAGTTCAAGAGAATTGTAGTTTGCAAATGTAAAGCCGTTGCCTATGCCGTCCTGAGAGTCGTGTACGCTGTCTTTAAGACCACCTGTTTCTCTTACTACAGGCACTGTACCGTAGCGCAGGGCAATCATCTGGCTGAGGCCGCAAGGTTCGGATTTACTTGGCATGATAAAGATATCACTGCCTGCATAAATCTTGCGTGCCAAAGCAGGAATAAATGCCAGTTTAACACCAACTTTGCCAGGATATTTGTAAGCCATATAGCTGAAGAAATCTTCGTACTGTGCTTCGCCTGTACCAAGAACAACCAGCTGATAACCCTGGTTTACAAGATTTTCGGCAACGTTGCGAACAAGGTCAAAGCCTTTGTGTTCTACAAGGCGGCTAACAACTGCTGCGATTGGTGCATCGCTTTCTTCAAGGCCAAAGATATCTCTGAGCTCTGCTTTGCATGCAGCTTTGCCAACAGCAAAATCTTCGCTTGTAAAGTTTGCAACAATACCTTTATCTTCTGCAGGATTGTAGCCAACATAGTCGATACCGTTAAGGATACCCCAAAGTTTGTGCTGACGTTCACGCAGGAGAGGGTCAAGACCATGGCTGAACCAAGGGTCCAGAATTTCCTGTGCGTATGTAGGAGAAACTGTTGTAACCTTGTCGGCTGTTTCGATGGCAGCTTTCATAAAGTTAGCGCAGTTTTCGTATTCAAGCTGGTGAACATAGTTACCAGGGATGCCAAGGATGGAATCGTTGATTTCCATACCGTACTGGCCCTGATACTGAATGTTGTGTATTGTGAATACTGTTTTTATATTGTAGAATTTTGGCATCTGACGGTAGTAAACGTTGATGTAAAGGTTTACAAGTGCTGTCTGCCAGTCGTTTGTGTGGATAATATCAGGAGCAAAGTCAATATTAACCAGCATCTCAAGAATTGCTTTGGAGAAGAAAGCAAATCTTTCGCCGTCATCAAAATGGCCATAAAGACCATTGCGTTTAAAGTAATATTCGTTGTCCAGGAAATAGTAAACAACGCCGTCTTTTTCCAGACGGAACACGCCGCAATACTGTGTGCGCCACCCCAATGTTACATTGAAGTTTGTCATATATTCAAGCTGTTCGCCGTATTTTTCTTTTGTCTGACCATAAAGCGGAAGCACAACGCGCACTTCAACACCTTCGTCATATAAAGCTTTTGGCAAGCTGCCTGCTACATCGCCAAGACCGCCGCTTGCAGCAAAAGGAACTGCTTCACTTGCGCAGTATAAAACTTTCATTTAATATATTCTCCTTTAAATTAAACTTTTGCTCTCTTTTCTACATATACAGGGTGTGTGGATGTGCCCATAAGTTTCTGGCCTGCTGTGATAACAACAGCTTTGTCACAGATAACGTTTTCTACCATTGCACCATCTTCAACAACTGTATCCTGCATAAGAACGCAGTTTTTAACTGTTGCGCCTTTGCCAACCTTAACACCGCGGAAGAGCACGCTGCCTTCTACGTTGCCTTCGATAAAGCAACCGTCACCTGCAACAGAGTTTTTAACGCTGGAACCGATTGTATATCTTACCGGAGCATCGTCACGAACTTTTGTGTAAATTGGGTAAGATTTAAAGAGGCCTGCAAGACTTTCTTTGTTAATAAGATCAAGGTTTGCTTCAAAGAAGCTCTTAAGGTTTGTGATGCGTCTGGAGTAGCCTGTATATTCATAACCACGGATTTCCAGTGTGCCAACATTGCGCTGAATAACGTCGCGTTCAAATTCGGAAAGACCTTTTGCTTCACATTCGTGGATTGCTTTAACAAGCAGTTCTTTGTTGAACACATAAATCCACATACCGCAGTTGCGCACTTTTTCTGTTACGTCGTTGATAAGGATTTCGCATACTTTGCCATTGCGTACATCAAGAACAACGTTGTCTGTTTTTGCTGTTTCGTCAAGAAGTTCTTTTTTGTAAACAACTGTGATGTCAGCGCCGCTTTCTGCGTGTTTTTCGATAACATCTGCATAATCAACAGCGTGTGCAATGCCACAGTCTGTAAGAATAACATATTCGCAAGGTGTGCTTTCGATATAGTCTACAACTGCTTCAAGAGCGCCCTGTCTGCCCTGTGTTGCCTTTGTGCCTGCTTCGCCGTAAGGTGGGAAGATTTTAAGACCGCCGCGTTTACGTGCCAGATCCCATTCTTTACCGCTGCCTACATGGTCCATAAGAGAAACATAGCTTGTTCTTGGAACAACACAGATATCTTCGATGCCTGCTGCAACAAAACCAGAAAGTGCAAAGTCAATCATTCTGTATCTGCCGCCAAAAGGAACAGATGCCATTGTACGAATTCTTGTCAATTCAGGGATTGCTTCGTCATGCATATTTGGAAAAATAATCCCTAATACTTTATTTTTGGTTGCCATATTATTTTTCCTCCTTAACATCATTGTAAATCATAGCTTTAGCGCCAACTTTTGCGTTTTTGCAAACATTAAGGTTGTTGCCGATAACTGCGATACCCCAGTTTTCTGCATTTTCTACAGCTTCAGGACGTTCGCCGATATGTGCGCCTTCTTCAATTGTACAGCCTTCACCGATGATAGCATATTCGATGCAAGCGCCTTTTTTAACAACTGTGTTAGGCATGATGATGGAGTCTTTAACAATTGCGCCTTCTTCCACAACAACGTTCTGGAAAAGAACAGAGAAGTCAATTGTGCCTTCAACTTCACAGCCTTCGCTGATCATAGAATTTTCTACAACTGCTTTTTCGCTTATGTACTGTGGAGGGCTGTTGAGTGTTCTGGAATAGATTTTCCATTCTTTATCCCAAACGTCAAATGGTACATTAGGGTCAAGAAGGTCCATATTGGATTCCCAAAGGCTGTCGATTGTGCCAACGTCTTTCCAGTAACCTTCAAAGTTGTATGCATAAAGACGCTGTTTGTCTGCCAGCATGGATGTGATAATGTTTTTACCAAAGTCGTTTTCGGAATCTGGGTTAGCTTCGTCTTCGATAAGATATTTTTTAAGTTTTTCCCATGTAAAGATGTAGATACCCATGGAAGCCAGTGTGGAGTCTGGGTTCTTTGGTTTTTCAGTAAATTTAACAATTCTGCCTTCTTCGTCGCAGGTCATGATACCAAAACGGCTTGCTTCTTCTTTTGGAACATCAAGAACAGCAATTGTGATATCAGCATTTTTTGCTTTGTGCTGTTCCAGCATTTTTGCATAGTCCATTTTGTAAATATGGTCACCTGAAAGGATAAGAACATACTCTGGGTCATATCTTTCGATGAATTTGATGTTCTGATAGATAGCATTTGCTGTACCTTTGTACCAGTCAGAACCTGTTGCTTTCTGGTATGGTGGCAAAACGTGAACACCGCCGTAAAGTCTGTCCAAGTCCCATGGCTGGCCATTGCCAAGGTATTCGTTAAGTTCCAGTGGCTGATACTGTGTGAGAACACCAACAGTGTCGATACCGCTGTTTACGCAGTTTGAAAGTGGGAAGTCGATAATTCTGTACTTACCGCCAAAGTAAACTGCTGGTTTTGCCATTGATTGTGTAAGTGCATACAGTCTGGAACCCTGACCGCCTGCCAAAAGCATTGCTACGCACTCTTTCATAATAAGTCCACTCTCCTTTTGACCCTTTAAAGTCATATTTTTATTTGTTTTTTACAGAAATATATATCGGCATCGGTTTAAAAAACACGCAAACGCACTAAAGCGTGGCGCCGTTTTTCAGCGACACCGACACTTTTTGAATATAATATTTCATCTTAATATAATCTTATCACATATACGAGTTTTTTCAAGTATTTTTTAGACATTTCTTGCAAAAATAAAGTTAAATTTTATATGAATTTTGTACAAATGTCACACAAAACTGTTGTTTTTTATTTGTTTTGTTTTTTCAGTTACACCTGCTCTGCATATATGATATCAATATATTAACATATATAATAAAAAAATATTTGTCGTAATATTTATCATTGTTTTTGGTATTTTGCCGCTGTTTTCTGCATACAGTTTAATAAAACCTTTGTGCAGGAGCTTTTACAATGAGTACATATACAAAATATCTGCAAAATCCCAATCTGTCGCGGTGTGAAGCAGTGGGCAGATATATTGCCGAAACAGGCGATACCGTGCGCGGTGCCGCCAAGGTGTTTGGGGTATCCAAATCCACAGTTCACAAAGATATTGTGAAATCTTTAAAGAACGAAAACTACACATTATACTGTCAGGTTGCAGAGGTTTTGCAGATAAACAAACAGGAGAGGCATATACGCGGCGGTATTGCCACAAGGGATAAGTATGAGCATTTGAGAAGCCGCAAAAAATGAAATATCATACATAAAAGACAAAACGGCACACAGAAGCAATCTGTATGCCGCTTTTTATTATATCAATATATCTTTTATATGCGCAACCTCACTTTGTGCAAGCGCAGAGTATTCGCTGTTTTTAAACAGGTTGTCATAGCGGTAAAGAGCAAAGCCGCTTATGCTGCTGTTTGCATTTATTGCGTTAATCTGTTTCATAAGATTGTATCCGCTGCTCCATTCGCTCTGGTCATTTGCGCCGCCGTCACCTGCACCGATGCGGTAAGCTCCCAGACCTATATGCAGCTTTACGCTGCTGTGGCGCGGATAAGCGGCCCACTGGTCGCTTAAATTTACAAACTGATATGTATCACGTCCTGATGCCGTCAGATATCCAAACCCCCAGTAAAGCTGCGGCATAACATAATCAACATAGCCTTCGTTTGCAAGCCACAGACACACATCGCTGTACTGAACATTGTAATTGTTGTCGTTATTGCCCTGCGGACTTATGCCAAAGGTTACACTGCTGTCTATACTTTTTACCTTTGCATAAATTTTGCGCACCAGAGTGTTTACATTTTCCCTGCGCCAGTCTGCCTGCGACAGGCTGCTGCCGCTGGCTGCGTAATAATCTGCATCAAGGCTCATATCTGTTGACGGATAAAAATAGTCATCCAGATGTATACCGTCCACATCATAGTTGGTTACGATTTCGGCAATGCCGTCCACCACCATGTCCTGCACCTGTGATAAGCAAGGGTTATAATATACGCCTCCGTCCACGCTGAGCACAAGAGATGTGTCGTTTGCAGGGTTTGATGCTGCAAGGTTTGAAGGCATTTTGCTGTGAAGCTTTACACGATAGGGGTTTACCCATGCTTCTATGCGCAGCCCTTTGCTGTGAGCGATGCTTACCATTTCTGTCAGCGGGTCAAATGCAAGAGCAGTTCCCTGTGTGCCGTTTATAAGGTGGCTTGTAGGATATATTCCGGAATTGTACATTGCATCGCCAAATGGGCGCACCTGCACAATAACGGTGTTTAAGCCCATGTCGGCACAGTTGCCAAACATCTGTGCAATCTGGTTTACAAACGCCGCCTTGCTTGAAAAATCCACCGACTGAAACTCCAGATAACTTATCCACATTGCACGCAGCTGATTGTCATCAGTACTTATCTGCGGTGCTGAAGGCTGCTGTGTCGGCTGTGCCGCTGGCTGCTGTGTCGGCAGCACTGAAGGTGTTGGTACAGGCTTCTTTGTGGCCTGTACTTCTGGTGAAGGCTGGATATCCTGAATGCTTTCTGTTTCAGGATTATTTTTATCATCTTCTATTTCGTTGTTTTCAGTACTGTTTTCAGAAATGTTATCCCCCGCAGATATATCCCCCATATCAATGTTTTCGTCAACAGCAGGGGCATTTGCAGGCTTTGCCGCCATAAATATACCTGCTGCCACACTGACAGTCAAGAACAGTACAACAATCATCATTATTGCTTTTATATTGCTTTTACCCTTCACTTTTAACTCCTTTTTTGTTTACCGCTTGTTATTATATATATTCAGATGATACAATAAATATAGTCACATCTGCAAAGGCGGTGCTTATCTGTGAAAAATTTAAAATATGTACGCAATGCCAAAGGATATTCCCAGGCCCAGCTTGCACAGTTTTTACATGTCGGCAGCAGCACAGTATGCCGTTGGGAACTTGGTCAGACCAAACCCAGCCTGTGCCAGTTTTTAATGCTGTGTAAAATTTTAAACTGCAAACCTGCACAGCTGTGCGATGAATTTACCCACAGCCAGATACCTGTTTTTGATATTGAAAACTCTGCTGCCGCAGGATATCCTTTAACCGACGAGCTTAAAGGCAGTGGCTGCAGCTTTGGCCTTATTCTGCCCTTTGACATCTACGGCCGTTTTAAAAAAGGTGATATCTGTTATTTCTCCCTTGAAGCTGCTGACGTATGTGACGAAAAACCAGTTTTGGCCTTTGATGACAATTATAACGAATATATTTATCCTTTTAAAGACCATAACAGCAATCTGCAAATTATTGCCACCTGCAATGCTGTGTACACAAAAATATGACAAAAAACAATCTGTCACTCTGATTTTCAGAATGACAGGTTATTTTTTATACAATTATTCTTCGTCTGTTGTTTTTTCTATAATAAATTTAGGGCGCTGTTTAACTTCAGAATAGATTTTGCCGATATATTCGCCAATAATACCAAGGCAGAACAGCTGAATACCGCCTACAAGAGCCATAATACCAACAAGACTTGTCCAACCTGCAACAGTATGTCCTGTAAAGCGTGCGATAACAGCCCATACAATAAACAGAAAGCTGATAAATGCCATAATAATACCGATTGATGTGATATATCTCAGCGGTTTTGTGGAAAGGCTTGTAATACCATTAAGGGCAAGATTGAGCATTTTTGAAAACGGATAATGGCTTTCCCCTGCAATGCGTTCATTTCTTTCGTAGTAAACACTGGTTGATTTGTAACCAACAAGTGGTACTGTGCCTCGCAGGAACAGATTAACTTCTTTAAATTCTGCCAGTCCATCCAGCGCACGCTTGCTCATAAGGCGGTAATCTGCGTGGTTAAATACCGTTTCAGCACCCATAATGTGCATAAATTTATAAAATCCTTCGGCAGTAACACGTTTAAAAAATGTATCTGTATCACGTTTGCTTCGCACACCGTAAACCACATCACATCCGTCGTGATACTGGCGCATCATTTCGTCCATTGCATTGATGTCATCCTGACCGTCACAGTCGATGGATATAGTTACATCACATACTTCCTTTGCATGCATAAGCCCTGCCAGCAATGCATTCTGGTGACCACGGTTACGTGAAAGCTTAAGGCCTTTAAAGCGGCTGTTCTGTTTTGCAAGGTCACTGATGATATTCCATGTGTTATCTTTTGAACCGTCGTTTACAAAAAGCACCTTGGATTCTTCGTTGCAAAGTCCTTGAGCAATAAGGCTTTCGATTTTTTCCAAAAACAGCGGTGCTGTAATTGGCAGAACTTCCTGTTCGTTATAACAAGGAATAACTATATATAAAGACGGCTTTTTCATAACATTACCTCATAGTTTTTATACATTATTTATATTGTAACATTTTTATTTTCTATTGTAAATAAATCTTGTTATGGTATACTGAATGTGTATTCGGTATCTGCGGTTACATCACCGCAAGGGGAGAAATATATATGGAAATATTGGAATTATTAAATTTGGATATGGCTGGACTTATTCAGGTTTACCTGATTGTATGTCCTTTAGTATTTTTGGCTGGATTTATTGACTCTATAGCCGGAGGCGGCGGCCTGATTGCAACACCTGCCTATATGTTGGCCGGCCTGCCAATGCACATGGTACTTGGCACAAATAAAGCCATGAGCGTCTTTGGCACATCAGTTTCAATGTTCAGATACATAAAAAGCGGCAATATCCACTGGCGTGCTGCGATTGTTGCAGCGATAGGTTCCTTTCTTGGTTCAGCAGTTGGCAGCCGTGTGGCACTTATGATAGATGCTGATGCTTTAAAAACTTTCTTCGTCTGCATATTGCCTTTTGTGGCGCTGTTTGTTCTCTTTAACAAGAAAAAAGGCGATGACAACTCAAAACTGCTGGACGGCTCAAAACTTAACGCTGTTGCATTTATGGTTGGTGTTGTTACAGGTGCTTATGACGGTCTTATCGGGCCTGGCGCAGGTACTTTTATGATTTTTGGTTTTACAATGTTTGTTGGCCTTGACTATATAAAAAGCAGCGGCTGCGCAAAGGTTGTAAACGTTGCTTCCAACATTTCTGCTTTTATCACATTTGTTATGGCAGGCAAAGTTATCTGGGCTCTGGCAATTCCTGCTGCTGCATTCAATATGGCAGGCAGCTATCTCGGCAGCGGATATGCCATCAAATACGGCAACAAGCTGGTAAAAAAAGTGCTTATTGTTGTGCTGATTGGTATATTTGTAAAACTTGCAATCGATGTGCTGTAAACAACATAATATAAAAACTTATGCCATCCCTGGCTGATTGTCCGGGATGGCATTTTTTTGCTTTTACACAAAATAAAAAGGCATCGGAAAATTCCGATGCCTTTAAAAACATTGTCAAACAAAAATTATTTGAGTTCAACTTTAGCGCCAGCTGCTTCAAGTTTAGCTTTGAGTTCTTCAGCTTCTGCTTTTGGAGCCTGTTCTTTAACTGTTTTTGGTGCGTTGTCAACGAGGTCTTTTGCTTCTTTGAGGCCGAGACCTGTGAGTTCTTTAACAGCTTTGATAACGCCCATTTTGGAAGCGCCAGCTTCAACAAGAACAACGTCGAATTCTGTTTTTTCTTCAGCTGCTGGTGCTGCTGCGCCTGCTACTACTGCAACTGGAGCTGCTGCTGTAACGCCGAATTCTTCTTCGATTGCGGATACGAGTTCTGCGAGTTCGAGAACTGTAAGAGTTTTGATTTCTTCAACAAATTTTACGATTTTTTCGCTTGCCATTTTAAATGTCCTCCGTAATTACGTAATTTTTTAAATTAAATAGGGTTTGCTTACGTTAAAGCAAGGGATAAAGCAACAATTAAGCTGCTTCGCCTTCTTTCTGTTCTTTAACTGCATTGATAACACGAGCCAAACCACTGAGGTTGCCCTGAAGTGCAGAAAGGAGCATAGAGAGTAAGCCGTCTCTGTTTGGAAGGTTAGCAATTTTCTTAACGCCTTCTACATCGAGAACTTCGCCGTCAAGGTAGCCACCTTTGATTTCGTATTTGCCTTTAGAAGCTTCACAGAACTTGTTGAGGATTCTTGCTGCTGCAAGTGGATCTTCTTCGTTTGCGATAGCTACTGCTGTAGAGCCACTGAGAACGTCGGAAAGACCTTCGATTGCTGTACCTCTGATAGCAATTTTGAGCATTGTGTTCTTAATTACTTCATAGTGTACGCCAGCTTCTCTGAGTTCCTTACGGAGTTTTGTGTCTTCTTCTACTGTGATACCTTTGTAGTTGAAAACAACGCCGCCCATGGAAGCATCGAGGAGTTCTTTAACGCCTTCAACGTAGCTTTTTTTACCAGCTAAGATTTTTTCGCTTGCCAATGTTGTTCACCTCTCTTATTATTTTTAAACTAAATAACCTTTTTCTTATGAAAAGAGGCTGTGATTTCTTTT
>SVMV01000014.1:0-19975 GCA_015067245.1 Oscillospiraceae bacterium
ACTATCCATTCGAAAACCACGACCTGTTCGAAGCACAGTTCCCTGCAAACTTTATCAGTGAAGCTGTTGACCAGACACGCGGCTGGTTCTACTCTCTCCTTGCAATCTCCACATTGCTCTTTGACAAGGCTCCGTTTAAAAACGTAATCGTTCTCGGCCACGTTCAGGACGAAAACGGTCAGAAAATGTCAAAATCCAAAGGCAACGCAGTAGACCCGTTTGATGCACTTGAAACTTATGGTGCAGATGCTATCCGCTGGTACTTCTATGCAAACAGCGCACCTTGGCTGCCAAACCGTTTCCACGGCAAAGCAGTTACTGAATATCAGCGCAAATTTATGGGTACACTGTGGAATGTATACGCATTCTTTACACTTTATGCTGATATTGATAAATTTGACCCTACAGAATATACACTTGACAAAGCAAGTCTTTCTGTAATGGACAGATGGCTTATGTCCCGCCTCAACAGCACAGTTAAAGCAGTTGACGACCACCTTGCAAACTACCGCATCCCTGAAACAGCAAAAGTTCTTCAGGAATTTGTTGACGATATGTCCAACTGGTATGTTCGCCGCAGCCGTGAACGCTTCTGGGCTAAGGGTATGGAACAGGACAAAGTTAATGCATATATGACACTTTGGACAGCACTTGTTACACTCTCCAAAATCTCAGCACCTATGATTCCGTTTATGACAGAACAGATTTATCAGAACCTTGTTCGCACAACAGACGAGAAAGCACCGCTTTCCGTTCACATGTGCATGTTCCCGAATGCTGACGAAAGCTTTATCGATGCAGACCTTGAAGCTGATATGGCTCTTGTACTGGAAGTTGCAACACTTGCAAGAAGTGCACGTAACGTAAGCGGAATCAAAAACCGTCAGCCTCTGGCAAAGATGTATGTAAAAGCTGACCGTGAACTCAACGATTACTATAAAGCAATTCTTGCTGATGAGCTCAACGTAAAAGAAGTTGAAGAAATCAGCGACGCAAGCGGCTACATCAGCTACAACTTTAAACCACAGCTCAAGACACTCGGTCCAAAATACGGCAAGCGCCTTGGCGAAATCCGCACAATGCTGGCAGAACTTGACGGCGGCAAAGCAAAGGCAGAGCTTGATGCAAACGGCCAGATTGTTCTTGCAAGCCCTAATGGTGACATTGTTCTTACAGCCGAAGACCTGCTTATTGAAACAAAACAGACCGAAGGTTTTGAATCTGTAGCAGACAACAACGTTATTGTTGCTTTGGATACACAGCTTACAGATGCTCTTATTGAAGAAGGCTTTGTAAGAGAAATTATCTCCAAACTTCAGACAATGCGCAAGGACGCAGGCTTTGAAGTTATGGACCACATTGATGTATTTGTAAGCGGCAACGAAAAGGTGGAAGCTGTTATGACAGCAAATGCAGCAGAAATCAAAGAAAACGTTCTTGCAGATGCACTTACAGTGGCACAGGCAGAAGGCTACACAAAAGACTGGGATATCAACGGCGAAAAAGTTGTATTTACAGTTGTGAAAAAATAACAACCTGACAGAATTGTTTGCACAATTAAAAGCTGGCGCTTTGCTGTGTCTTGCAGCACAGCTGTCAGAACGTTGAAACCGCAGATTATATAGAGAAAACAACTTGTATATTCTGTGCGGTTATAAAATAAAAACTAAAAGAGACGATAAAAATCGTCTCTTTTTTTGTTTGAAATTTGAATTATTTGTTGACAAGTATATCGGCGACCGATATACTAAAGGTGGTGAAACTATATCGGTTGCCGATATATTGATTTTTCAAAAGGAGAGAAAAATGGGAATAAATCAGGGGGCACTTACCGAAGCGGTTTTTTATATATTGCTGTCGCTCACTCAAAGCCGTCATGGCTATGGTATAATGCAGAATGTGCAGCAGCTTTCAAATGGCAGAATAACCCTTGCAGCAGGTACGCTTTACGGTGCAATAAACACACTGCTGGATAAAGGCTGGATAGCAGCATTGCCAGAAATAAAAGACAGCAGGAAAAAGGAATATATAATAACAGATAAAGGGCTGCTGGTTTTAAAGGCAGAAATCAGCCGTCTTGAAGAACTTTTAACCAATGGTAAAAATATATTGGGGGAATAAACTATGAGAAAAGTTGTACATAAAATATTCTTGGCATGGCAGTTTGAAGAAGAGGAAAAATGGCTTAACAAAATGGCTCTTGACGGATGGGTGCTTGCAGATGTAGGATTTTGCAGATATGAATTTGAACCCTGCGAAAAAGGGGAATATCAGTATAAACTGGAATACCTTGAAAACAGCACAGGCAGCAAAGAAAGTTTAAACTATATAAATTTTATAGAAGAAACTGGTGCCGAATATGTGGGCAATTATATGCGCTGGGTATATTTCCGCAAAAAGACAGCTGGTGGAGAAGAGTTTGACATATACTCTGATACTGCATCAAAGAAAAAATATTTTGACAGAATAGTAGCCTTTTTAAAGATAATAGCAGTGTTAAATTTGATAGTAGGTATAGGCAACATTATAATTGCACTCTTAAACCATACTTTTGCCAATTCAATGGGAATTATAAATCTGCTTTTGGCGGCATTTATATATCAGGGCTATAAAAAAATAGATAAAAAGGCACAGAAACTGGCAGAAGATCAGATACTGTTTGATAATTAAAAACAAAACAGCAGAGAAATTCAACTGATTTCTCTGCTGTAATTTTTTTGCATTAATTTGCCTTTGCTTCAGCTTTTTCTTTTGGCTTTTTCATTGTAAGGGATATGCGTTTTTTATTTACATCAACGCTTAATACCCAAACAGTTACAATGTCGCCAACCTTAAGCACTTCGCTTGGATGTCTGATATATTTATCGCAAATCTGGCTGATGTGAACAAGACCGTCCTGATGCACACCAATGTCTACAAATGCGCCAAAATCGATAACATTGCGCACTGTGCCTGTAAGTTCCATGCCTGCCACAAGGTCGTTCATATCAAGCACGTCGGTGCGCAGAAGAGGTTTTGGCAGCTGGTCACGCATATCACGGCCAGGTTTGATAAGTTCGGCAATAATATCTTTAAGTGTAGGCACACCTGTGCCAAGCTGTTCTGCCAGCTTTTCAAGGCCTATTTTTTCAACAGCTTTTTCAAGACCTGCAATTTTTTCTGTGCCTATGTCATCAGTTGTGTAACCTACGGCAGCTAAAAGCTGTTTTGCTGCATCATAGCTCTCTGGATGTACGGAAGAAGAATCCAGCTTGTCTTTGGCACCAGGAATTCTCAAAAAGCCTGCAGAAAGCAGATATGCCTTAGGTCCAAGCTTGGACACTTTAAGCAGCTGGTTGCGCTTTGTGAATTCACCGTTTTCTTCGCGGTATGCAACAATGTTTTTGGCTATGGATTTGTTAAGCCCCGATACTCTTTCCAGAAGTGGTGCAGAAGCAGTGTTAAGGTCAACACCAACTGTGTTTACGCAGTATTCCACCACACCGTCAAGGCTTTCTTCAAGACGCTGTTTTGGCATATCGTGCTGATACTGGCCAACACCGATGGATTTAGGGTCAATTTTTACAAGTTCTGCAAGTGGGTCCTGCAAGCGTCGTGCAATGGAAACCGCACTTCTCAAAGCAACGTCAAACTGTGGAAATTCTGCTGCTGCAAGTTTTGATGCAGAATATACAGAAGCACCTGCTTCGCTTACAACTGCATAGCTTACAGGACGGCTGATTTCTTTAAGCATGGAAGCAACCACCATTTCGGTTTCTTTTGTTGCTGTGCCGTTGCCGATGGAGATAATATCCACATTGTGTTTTTCGATAAGCTTTTTAAGCTGGTTTTTTGCCTTTTCCTTGTCGTGAATATCAAGTGTCATATACACAACACCTGTATCCAGCACCTTGCCTGTTGCATCAACAACAGCCATTTTACAGCCTGTGCGGTAACCAGGGTCCAATGCCATGCAAACCTTGCCTTTTACAGGTGGCACAAGCAAAAGCTGTTTAAGGTTGTCACCAAACAGTTTTATTGCACCTTCGCAGGCTTTGTCGGTAAGTACATTGCGTATTTCGGTGTCAAGGCTTGGATGGATAAGACGGTTGTAGCCGTCTGCAATAGCTTCTTTAACAATCTGTGCACACTTGCTGTCATTTTCTATATACAGTTTTTCAATCTCTGCAATTGCTGCAACTGTGTCAACGGTAATATTAACTTTAAGAAAACCTTCCTTTTCGCCGCGGTCAACTGCAAGCACGCGATGAGATGCAATTTTGTTTACCTTTTCGCTGAAATCGTAATACTGTGTGTAAACGCTGTCAACAGCTTCGTCACCTTTGCTTGTAACTTCACCAGTGCGTGTATAAAGGCTTTTAAGGGCTTTGCGCACATTTGTATTGTCACTTACATCTTCGGCAATAATGTCCATAGCACCTTTAAGGGCATCTTCTGCAGTGGCAACACCTTTTTCTTCGTTCACATATTCAGCAGCAAGGTCCATTGGTACAGCAAGGGGACGCTGTTCCAAAATTTCTTTTGCCAGTGGTTCAAGCCCTTTTTCCTTTGCAACGGAAGCGCGTGTTTTGCGTTTTGGCTTGAAGGGACGGTAGATGTCCTCCACTTCGCTTAAAGTTTTTGCACGGGAAATCATATCCATAATTTCGTCGGTCATCTTTTCCTGTTCTGTTATGGATTTGATAACCTCTTCCTTGCGCTGCTCCAGGTTGCGCAGATAGGTAAGTCTGTCAAAAATTTCGCGCAGAATCTGGTCGTCCAGTTCGCCTGTTTTTTCTTTTCTGTAACGTGCGATAAAAGGTATGGTGCAGCCTTCGTCCATCAGTGCAACACTGTTTTCAATCTGCCATACTTCTTTTTTAAATTCGCTTGCAAGTACTTTGATAATTTCCATTATATTTAAACCTTCTTTTAAAAATTAATAACTGTTCTATATTTTTGCCAGTTCATCAAGGCAAAGGGAATAGCTTGGCAGCATATTTTCCATAAAATATTTTACTTCGGGCAGGTTCATAGATTCCAAAGCCTGTTTTGTGCTTTGGTATGCCAGCTTGAATTCGCTGTTGCCGCACTGCAGCTCTTCCATACATTTTATAAGGGCAGAAAGCTTGTCTGCCGCTTTTAAAATAAGATTTTCTCTTTCGGAAAGTATATTTGCTTTGATATATGGTGCAATATGGCTTTGCAGCTGTACAGGGATAGTTTCTATCATTTTGTCAGTTGCCTTTGATTCCATATCTTTATAGGCTTTTTTCAAAGTTTCGTCGTTGTATTTTACAGGTGTAGGCATATCGCCTGTCAGTATTTCGCTGATATCGTGATACAGACCGCAGATGACAATGTTCTTTTCATCTACATTTTCACCAAAGTTTTCCTTTGCAATGGCTGCAAGAGTGTGGGCAATCTGCATAACCTCGGTGGTGTGTTCTGCCAGATATTCCTGGCGGCTCTGGCGCATCAGGCTCCAGCGTGGTATATATTTTATTCTCGATACAAGTGCATTGAAATTATACATTTTCCTTTAACACCTCCTTAACCAGATTCTCGGCGTCTTCATATTTTGAAAGACTGTTGGTAAGATAGCGCAGATGTGCAGCACCGCGCAATCCTTTCATATAAAGGGCAGCCTGCCCACGGCTTTTTTTTATGCCAAGGTATTCGCCGTTAACTTCGCACAATTGTTTAACGTGCCACAAAAGCAGTTCCATTCTTTCACTTACAGATAAATCTGCGCTTACAGTTTTACCATCCAAAGCTTCTTTAATCTGACGGAAAATCCATGGGCGGCTCAAAGCTTCTCTGCCAACCATAACATAATCACAGCCTGTATAGTCCATCATTCTTATTGCATCTTCAGGGCAGGTGATGTCACCGTTGCCGATAACAGGTATATTGACTGCCTGCTTGACAGCCTTGATAATGTCAAGGTCAATGCCAGGCTGATACATCTGCTGGCGTGTGCGTGCGTGCACGGTGATAAAGCTTACACCAACTGCTTCACAGCGTTTTGCAAGTTCCACAGCGGTAAGATAGTTTTCATCCCAACCCTTGCGCATTTTAACGCTGACAGGCAGTCCGTTTGCATTTTCCACCACAGTTTTTGCAATCTGCTGCGCAATTTCAGGGGTTTTCATCAAGGCACTGCCGCTGCCGTTGTTTACAATTTTAGGTGCAGGGCACCCCATATTAATATCAATAAAGTCAGGCTTATGGTCCAGCACGTGTTTTGTGGCCGAAATAAAATCATTTGGTTCAAAACCAAAAAGCTGCACGCCGTAAGGTGCAGTGTGCTCAAATGTTTCCATAAGCTCGTGGCTTTTTTTATCGCCAAAATACAAAGCCCGTGCGCTTACCATTTCGCTTATGGTAAAGCCTGCCCCAAATTCATCGGCAGCTTTGCGCATAACAATGTCGCAAAAACCTGCCATTGGTGCAAGCACCGCTTTGTTTTGTATATTCAAACCTTTAATTTCCATAAAATCTCTCCGATAAAATGTTTATCACAGTCGGTAAATAGTATACCATAAAATAATAAATTGTGGTATACTATTTAAATAACAAATTTGTACAAAAACTCACTTTTGGGAGATAAGATATGAAATTTCTTGCAATAGACGGCAACAGCATTTTAAACCGTGCATTTTACGGCATAAAACTGCTTACAACAAAAGACGGCCAGTATACAAATGCAATATACGGCTTTCTCAATATACTTATAAAATTGGAGCAGGATATAAAGCCAGACGGTGTTGCTGTGGCTTTTGACCTGAAAGCCAAAACCTTCCGCCACAAAATGTTTGACGGATACAAAGCAGGCCGCAAGGGCATGCCTGACGAGCTTGCACAGCAGATGCCTGTGCTTAAAGAAATTCTTGCTGATTTGGGCTACACAATTGTAACCAAGGAAGGTTTTGAAGCAGACGATATACTTGGCACAATTGCAAAAAGCTGTTCTGACCGTGGGGATATCTGTTATATCGCAACAGGGGACCGTGACAGCCTGCAGCTTGTTGATGACAATATTTATGTTGCCCTTGCCACAACACAGATGGGTAAAGGCCATACACAGATGATGGATAAAGAGGCGGTTTTTGAAAAATACGGCCTTTATCCAGACAAACTTATCGACCTTAAGGCACTTATGGGGGATACTTCTGACAATATCCCCGGGGTAAAAGGCGTTGGGGAGAAAACAGCCGTTACACTGCTGCAGAACTTTGGCAGCCTTGACGGTGTTTATGAAAATATAGATGATGCAAAAATCAAAAAAGGTGTGCGTGAAAAGCTGGTTAATGATAAAGATATGGCTTATCTGTCAAAGACACTTGGAACTATCAGATGCGATGTGGATATTGACACAACGGCAGACAGTTATATAAAACACCCTGCCAATGCCGAAAAAGTAAACAGAACCCTTAAGTCGCTGGAAATGTTCTCACTTGCAGAAAAGCTTGTGCCACAGCACAGCGTGGAAAATTTAAACCTTTTTGATGTTGTGGAAAACGCACTGGAAACTGTTGCAATAAAAGAGTTTGACAATTCTCTGGACAAAGCAATCGTTTATCAGAACGGCGATAAATTTATCGTTATGTGGGATAAAAACATTTACAGCTGCTCACCTGAGAGCAATATGTTTAAGGCATTTCTGGAAGATGAAAACAAAGAAAAAATCGCCTATGACAGCAAAGCTCTTTACACATTCTGCATAGCAAACAAAATTGATATAAAAAATGTATCTTTCTGTATGAAACTGGCTGCCTATCTGTCCAACCCCAATGCATCAAGCTATGATTTTGAACGCATAGCTGCAAGCAGTGATGCTGTCAGCACATTTGAATGTGACGACAGCTTTGCTCCTTTTGCAATGGCTGTTTATAACCATCTTAAAGATTTTGTGGAAACAGAAAATCAGCAGCAGCTTCTTTATGAAATAGAGATGCCTCTGGCAAAGGTGCTTGCCGAAATGGAATATCAGGGATTTGGCGTTGATAAAACAGCCCTGGAAGATTTTGGCAGAATGCTTAAAGAACAGATTGAAAAAGACCTGAAAGATATTTTTGATATGGTTGGATATCTGTTTAACATCAACAGCCCAAAACAGCTGGGCAAGGCTTTGTTTGAAGACCTTGGCCTGCCAGCAGGCAAAAAGACAAAATCAGGCTATTCCACAAATGCCGAAGTGTTGGAGGGCCTGCGCAAATACCACCCTGTTATAGATAAAATTTTAAACTACCGCACCTATCAGAAGCTTAATTCAACCTACGTTGAAGGACTTAAGGATAAAATCCGTGAAGACGGCAGAATACACACCACCTTCAATCAGACCGAAACACGCACAGGCCGTATATCTTCAGGTGAGCCTAATCTGCAGAATATTCCTGTAAGAACACAGCTTGGTCAGGAACTGCGCAAATTCTTTGTGGCAAAAGAAGGTCATGTGCTGGTGGATGCTGACTATTCTCAGATAGAGCTGCGTATTCTTGCACATATAAGCGGTGACGAAAATATGCGTGAGGCATTTATCAACAATGCCGATATCCACACACAGACAGCGGCAAAAATTATGAAACTTGATGTAGAAGATGTTACACCGCAGATACGCTCCCGTGCGAAAGCAGTTAATTTTGGTATTGTTTACGGTATAGGTGCTTTCAGTCTGGCAAAGGATGTGGGCATAACAGTAAAAGAAGCAAGTCAGTTTATTGCAAATTATCTGGATACTTTTACAGGTGTTAAGGAATATATGAACACCATTACCCAGTTTGCAAAGGACAACGGCTATGTTGCCACCCTTTATAACCGCAAGCGCATATTACCTGAGATAAACAACTCCAACCGCAATATTCAGGAGATGGGCAAGCGCATGGCCATGAACACTCCAATTCAGGGCACAAGTGCAGATATAATCAAAATTGCAATGGTTAAAGTTGCAAACCGCCTTAAGGCAGAAGATATGCAGGCAAAGCTTATTCTGCAGGTACATGACGAACTTATTGTTGAAGCACCTGTGGAAGAAGCAGACAGGGCAGCGGCTATTCTGGCAGAAGAAATGCAGAATGCAGCCCAGCTTTCTGTGCCGCTTAAAGTAGATGTAAACAGGGGGGAAAACTGGTATGTTGCCAAAGGTTAGGCCTTTTACCGCAGCAGATGTGGAAACTGTCGGTGATATGTTCAGCGGTATACCTGACGGCTGGAGCAAAAATGCACTGGCCGAAAGCCTTGAAAATGACAGTATAAAAAGCTTTGTGCTTACAGATGAAGATGCAGTTGTGGCATTTGCGGCATATCTTGTTGCAGACGATGCCGAGCTGGTTTTTATCGTCACTGACAAAACAAAACTGCGCAGGGGTTATGGCAGAATTCTGCTTGCTGAAACTTTGACAGCGCTTAATCTGCCCTGCGTGCTTGAAGTGCGCGAAAGCAATACTCCTGCAACAAAGCTTTACGAAAGTCTGGGCTTTAAACTTTTGGGCAGACGCAAAAACTTTTACCAGAACCCAGCCGAAGCCGCCCTTATTTACAAAAGGGAGGTATAGGGGTATAATTAAAAGTTGTAAAATAATATCCTTTAAACAAAAAACGAAAGGACAGCTATGTTAGTTTTAGGTATAGAATCCAGCTGTGACGAAACAGCTGCTTCCATAGTAAAGGATGGAAGAGAAATACTTTCAAATATAGTTTATTCACAGGCAGAAGAACACGGCCTTTATGGCGGTGTTGTGCCTGAAATAGCTTCTCGCCGACATATTGACGCAGTAAGTGAAGTGGTGCAGAAATGTTTTGATGAAGCAGGCCTTACAGTAAATGACATCGATGCAATCGCCTGCACATTTGCTCCAGGACTTATAGGCGCTTTGCTGGTTGGTGTAAACTTTGCAAAAGGCTTAAGCTTTGCCAGTGGCAAACCGCTGGTGCCTACACATCACATCCGTGGCCATATTGCTGCATTGTACTTAACACACAAGGACCTTGAACCGCCGTTTATCTGCCTTGTTGCATCAGGCGGCCACAGTCATATTGTTGCGGTGGAAGACTACACAAAATTCCGTGTTATCGGCAGAACTATCGACGACGCAGCAGGCGAAGCCTTTGACAAGGTAAGCCGCACACTTGGCCTTGGATACCCTGGCGGCCCTGCCGTTTCCAAAGCGGCATTAAGCGGCGACAAAACAAAATATAAACTGCCTACACCACACACAGAAAATAAATACGATGTAAGTTTTTCTGGCCTCAAAACTGCAGTTATCAACACCTTTAACACAAATAATATGAAAGGTGAAGAAACAGATATAAACAGTCTTGCAGCAAGCTTTGAGGAGAAAATCAGCCAGATTTTGTCTGATAACCTTGTAAATGCAGCCGAAGAATTTGGTTTTGATACCCTTGCGATAGCAGGCGGTGTTGCGGCAAACCGACGTTTGAGAGAGCTTATAGAAGAAAAGGCAAAGGGCAAACGCTTTGTATCTCCACAAATGGCTCTTTGCGGCGACAACGGTGCAATGATTGCTGCACAGGGATATTTTGAATATCTTTCAGGCAACACAGGTGATGTAAATTTAAATGGTATGGCAAATCTGGATATAGATTATCGCTAAGCACTTGACAATTTGCATAAAAAAGTTATACTTGATAATAAGTATAAATATAAAGCGGATTTTATCTGCCTAAATATAGTTAAGGAGAACTACTATGGTTTTTGAAAAATTGAGAGAAATTATCTCTGAACAGCTTGAAATCAGCGAAGAACTTATTACAATGGAATCCAACCTTATGGAAGACTTCGATGCCGACAGCCTCGACCTCGTTGATCTTGTTATGTCTGTAGAAGACGAATTTGGCGTGGAAGTTCCCGAAGAAGCTGTTGAAAATTTGAAAACAGTGGGCGACGTTGTTAAATTTATTGAAGAAAACAAGTAATATTTAAAAGATAATTACTTTGCCCCTTATGCTTATAAGGGGCAAATTTTATGAAAGAGGAAAACAATATGGCAAAAGACAACAAATTGGTTAAAAGTATCACAAGCCGTGACGAAGATTTTGCGCAGTGGTACACAGACATCTGCCTTAAAGCAGAACTTGTAGACTATTCAACAGCTAAAGGCTTTGTTTATGTGCGTCCATACGGCTATGCAATCTGGGAAAATATCCAGAAATGCCTTGACAGACGTTTTAAAGAAACAGACCACGTAAATATGGCATTGCCTTTGCTTATTCCAGAGAGTCTTCTCCAGAAAGAAAAAGACCATGTAAACGGCTTTGCACCTGAAGTTGCATGGGTAACATACGGCGGCAAAGAAAAACTTGAAGAACGTATGTGCGTTCGCCCAACATCTGAAGTTTTGTTCTGCGAACACTGGAAAAACGTTCTCCAGTCTTACCGTCAGCTTCCATTCCTTTACAACCAGTGGGGCAGTGTTGTAAGATGGGAAAAAACAACACGTCCATTCCTCCGCAGCCGTGAATTCTGGTGGCAGGAAGGTCACACACTGCATGAAACAGCAGAAGAAGCTAAAAAAGAAACACTTCAGCAGCTTGACACATACGCTTCTTTCCTTGAAGAAGAAGCTATGATTCCTGTTATCAAAGGTCAGAAAACAGACAGCGAAAAATTTGCAGGTGCTGAAGCTACTTATACAGTTGAAGCTATGATGCACGACGGCAAAGCACTGCAGTCTGGCACAAGCCACTACTTTGGAGATGGTTTTGCAAAAGCATTTGATATTACATTTGCAGACAGAAACAATGGCCGCAGCTACCCACACCAGACTTCCTGGGGTATGTCAACACGTATCATCGGTGCTATCATTATGACACACGGTGACGACGAAGGTCTTGTTCTCCCACCAGCACTTGCGCCACATCAGCTTGTTATCATCCCAATTGCACAGCACAAGGAAGGCGTTCTTGACAAAGCTAACGAACTTAAAGACCGTCTAAAAAAGCTTTACCGTGTAAAACTTGATGATACAGACAACCAGCCTGGCTGGAAATTTGCAGAATACGAAATGAAAGGCGTGCCAATCCGCCTTGAAATCGGTCCAAAGGATATCGAAAAGAACCAGTGTGTTCTTGTTCGTCGTGACACACGCGAAAAAATCTTTGTATCTCTTGACAATCTCGAAGCAGAACTTGAAAGAGTATTCAAAGAATATGCAGATGCACTTTATGCACGTGCAAAAGAAAACCTTGTTACAAGAACAGTAGAACTTGAAAAACTGGAAGATATTATTGCACAGGCAGACAAAAACGACGGTTTTATCAAATCTCATTGGTGCGGCAGTGCTGAATGTGAAGAAGCAATGAAAGACAAAGCAGGTCTTTCCTCCAGATGTATGCCATTTGGCGAACAGGGTGTTAAAAAAGGTGTTTGCCCAATCTGCGGCAAAGAAACCGACACAATTATTGTTTGGGGCAAAGCTTACTAATATCAATAAACATTTAAAGGCAGGGAACTCCCTGCCTTTTGTTTTGTTGAAAATTAATTGTTTATATAGTAAAATATTCTCATAATATAAAAGATTGGATTTTAAACTATGAAAACAGCTTTGGTTACAGGCGCAAGCAAAGGCATAGGCAGACAGATTGCCATAACACTTGCACAAAACGGCTATACCGTTATCGGCACATACAACTCTACAGACAAAGGTCTGGATATAATCAGCAATATGTATGGCGTCATTTATACAAAATGCGATGTAAGCGACTATGCCCAGGTGGTTGCACTGTTTGAATATATCAAAGACAGCTTTAAAAGCCTTGACGCAGTGGTCAACTGTGCTGGCGTTTCCTGGGTTGGTCTGCTGCAGGATATGACCGAAGCAGATATTGCAAAACTGGTAGGAGTAAATCTTAACGGTACAATTTATGTAAGTCAGCAGGCTGCCGATATAATGATAAAACAGCACAGCGGCAATATCCTTAACATTTCTTCAATCTGGGGCAATAATGGTGCAAGCTGCGAGGCTGTTTATTCCGCAACCAAGGGTGGTATAAACGCCTTTACCAAGGCACTTGCGCAGGAGCTGGCACCAAGCGGCATCCGTGTAAATGCAGTGTGCCCTGGGGTTATAAAAACCGATATGCTGTCCTGTTTCAGTGACGAAGATTTAAAATCTCTTGCAGACGAAACCCCGCTTGGCCGCCTTGGCACAGTGCAGGATGTGGCAGATATGGTGCAGTTTATATTAAGCGACAAAGCAAAATTTGTAACAGGGCAGATTATCACCGTTGACGGCGGTTTTGCACTGTAACAAAGTGTAAATACAACAATATGTCATCTTTTCTTATAATTAAAAGCAACCGAAAGTTCTGACTTTCGGTTGCTTTTGCCTGTACATATATTATTTGTTATATTTTATGAAAACAGATAGGTTATATTGTCACGGTCTTTCTGCTTTTCAGCGTCATCAAGTTTTGCATAAGGGATAAGGTCGTTGTGTATATGTTTGTTGTCGCGTTCTTTTTTATCGGCAGGATGGCCTAACGTCCAGTTGTTTATCCAATAGTATCTGCACCAGCGTATATGCTCAAGTTCACTCAGCTTTTCAAACCATTCGGCTGACATTGTGTCAGGTGTAAGTCCCTGATTTTCTTCGGACAGTATAATGCGCTGTATGTCATTATGGTCGGCCGCACTGATATTTGAATAGCGCAAAAATGTGCTCAGCTTTTTCCATTCATTTTCACGGTTTTCTGTGTTTATGGCAATGCCGTTGTACAGATTTGCGTATTTCAGGTTAAGCATTTTGGCTTTTTCAAACAGGTTTTTATCAAAAATTCGGTCGATATCATATACATATTTTTTCCATTTAAAGCTCACAAGGCGATTATCGTTGTCAATGATATCCATACCATAGCTGCTGGCATTAAAAACATATATGTTTTTGCATTTTGTGGCAAGCAGAATATCGCGCAAAAGCTGTGACTGTTTTGGCTGCTGAAGAACAATCACCATATCACAGGTGTTTAAAAAATCAATCTGTTCGTGCCAATGCTTATACTGAAAGATAATATTGTCGTTTATATTGTTTTTCAGCTGGTGATAGATGTTGCAAAAGCCCATAGCATTGCCAAAAATATGATAATCTATCTGCTGATTGGGGTCAAAAATATTGTTCTGCACAGCGCTCAGCAAAACCTCTCTGCCAAGCTTGTTAAAGCCGATAAATGCAATTTTAAGCTTATGGCCTTTTTCTTTGGAAAGCTTGTATATGCAGTGCTCTTTCCAAAAGGCAGCTGCAGCAAGTTCTTCGGCGCAGAACAGATGCAGGTTGTAATCTGCCACCACCTTTGCCGAAAGGCTGTCACACTTTGCATAAACATCCTTTCCGTCAATTTCATTGCGGTGTCTGTCAAAAAATGCAAGGTTTTCTTCTTCGCTGCCAAGCAGTATATATCTTTCTGCCTGCACAAATTTTTCGCTGCCGTCAATGCCGTCTGTGCCAAGCTGTTTAAGTATAATTTCCTTTTCGGCATCAGGGCCGTAAACAGCGGTGCTGTTGCCTTTTATGTGTGCAACATTGTTAAAAAATGTGCGGCGTATATAGTTTATGGCAAACATAATTCCGCTTGCAGTAGCAACAGGGGCAAGCCAGCGTGCAATTTCGATAAAGATGTTAGGCGCAACTTCGTCACCGCTTAGGATATACAGTTTGCATGTGATATACATAGACTGCAAAAGCGGCCGCCCGTCTACAAGGCAAAAACCAGTCACACCAAGAATAAACGGTATGGCAAGCAAAATATATTTTATTACATAAGAAAACTTGTTTTTCATACATTTTTCCTCTTTTTATTTAATAATATAATTTTAACACCGTTATATATGTTTTGGCAATAAAAAAGACCGTTGGTATATATTTTATACCAACGGCTTGACTTTTTATATAACATTATTGTGCTTCACTTACCACAACAATAACCCCTGCAGGCAGGCAGGATGCACTTTCTCCGTCAAAGCTTATTTTGCCAAAGCCCTCGCACAGATGGTCGGGGCACTGGCTGTTTTCAAAACGGATTGTGCCTTCTTCCACCACCAAAGTTACAGGCAGGTTTGTCTGTATGGAATATGTCTGGTCAACAGCAAGGTCAATTTCCATTCTTTCTTTTTTGCCTTCAAAGTTGATGTCAACAATTGCCTTGCTGCCCTCGGTTTTGGTTGCGTTCATAAAAAGCATACCCGCAACGCCAGCAATAAGCACAAGGCCTATAAGTATTGTATTTATATTAAAAAACTTTTTCATATATAAGTTCCTTTCAATTTGGTGCAACTAATAATAACATATCTTATCATATAATACAAATGTTTTATGTTGTAATTATGTAAAATTTTTATTATAATGTAATTTAGGTAAAAATGTATTTTCTGTCAAAGGAGTATTGTTATGGAAAATCTTCACAATAAAGTTATTGAATTTGTAAAAGCAAACGAACGCAATATTGTTCAGGATATCAAGGATATCTGTGCAATCAAAAGCCTGCTTGGCCCAGCAGAACCAAATGCACCGTTTGGCAAGGCAAACCGCGAATGTCTTGACCTTGCCCTTGCAATGAGCCGCCGTCTTGGCCTTGACGCTGTAGACTGCGAAGGCTATATGGGCTACGCAGAGGTAAAAGGTGAAAAGGAAGAATACATTGCTTCCATTGCTCACCTTGATGTTGTGCCTGAAGGCAACGGCTGGAAAGCTGACCCATTTATCGTGCGCGAAACAGAAGACGGCTGGCTTATCGGCCGTGGCGTATGTGATGACAAAGGCCCTGCAGTTCTCACAATGTATATGCTTAAATTCTTTAAAGACAACTATGCAAAACTGCCTTACACTCTTCGTGCACTCTTTGGCTGCGAAGAAGAAACAGGTATGCGTGACCTTGACTATTACCTTAAAAATTATCCTGCACCTGTATTTGCATTTACACCAGATGCAAACTTCCCTGTGTGCTGCGGTGAAAAAGGTCAGGCATCAGGTGACCTTATCAGCGCAAAAATTGAAAACGGCAACGTTATTGATTTTACTGCAGGTGTTGCATCCAACGTTATCCCAGACCGTGCCTCCATCACAGTTAAAACAAACGGCAAATCAATGCCTGCAGCTGAAGGCATTGAAATTACATCTGACGGTGAAACAGCAACACTTAAGGCATTTGGTATTGGCGGCCACGCTGCTATGCCTGAAGGCACAAAAAATGCAATTGGTATGCTGGTTAATTACTGCCTTGACAACGACCTGCTTACAGCAGAAGAAAAAACATATTTCGATTTCCTCAAAGCTCTTAACTCATCCAATTATGGCGAAGGCATCGGTATCGCATCTGACGACGGCATCTTTGAACCTCTTACCTGCATCGGCGGTATGATGAAGATTGAAGACGGCCGCTTTGTGCAGAATTTCAACTGCCGTTATCCAACATCCATCACAGGAGAAGAAATTACAAAAATCCTTGGTGAAAAGATGGCCGAAATCGGTGGCACAACAGCAAACATCAACACAGTTGCACCATTCTATGTGGACAAAAACTCTGCACCTATCCAGGCGCTTCTCACAGCTTACAACGACGCAACAGGTAAAAACGAAGAAGCTTACACAATCGGCGGTGGCACTTATGCACGTCATTTCCCTGCAGCTGCAGCATTTGGTGTGGAACCTTGCGCAAGCGAAAAGGACTATTTCCCAAGCTTTATCGGCCCTGTTCACGGCGCAGAAGAAGGCTATGATATAAAAGGCTTTATGAAAGCTTTGGAAATTCTTATTATGGCAACTGCAAAACTTATGGAAATTGAATTTTAAAATTTAATAACCAAATATTACACAGAGTATCTGTTTTATATCAGATACTCTGTTTTTTTGTTATACAGATTAAAAATATAACAAGCAGTATAAAACAGGATTGAAAGAAGTGAAAATTTCAATAAAAATATTGACAACCTTATTATATGACTGTATTATAAAAGTGTAACAACTGTATTAGTTCGGTTAATACAGTTGTTGCCATAACAAAAGAAGGAGGTAATATATGTTTATACTGGACTTAAAAAGCCGTGTACCAATATACGAGCAGCTTAAAGCACGCACTCTTGAGCTTATAATGGCAGGGGTGCTGCAGCAGGACAGTCAGCTTCCTTCTGTTCGCAGCCTTGCACGAGATTTGGGGGTAAACCCAAACACAATACAAAAGGCTTATCAGGATATGGAAAAAGAGGGGATAATCTATTCTGTTGCAGGCAAAGGCAGTTTTGTCAATGATATCCGCTCGGTTAAAGAAAAGGAAAAAGAAGCAGCCATAGATAATCTTAGGCAGGTTTGTGCACAGCTTAAGCGCTGTGGCGCTGACAATACACAGATTTTGGCAACAGTCACAGAAATCTTGGCAGAGGAGGAACAGCTATGATTGCTACAAAGAATTTTACAAAAACTTTTGACGGCAAAAATGCGGTTGAAAATCTGGATATATCAATCGAAAAGGGCAGAATATATGGCCTTGTTGGCACTAACGGCAGCGGCAAAAGCACATTTCTGCGCACAGTATGCGGCGTGTACTATGCCGATGGCGGTGATGTTACTGTGGACGGCGAAGAAGTTTACGAAAATGTTGGGGCAAAAAGCAAGGTGTTTTTTGTAAGTGACGATATGTATTTTCTGCCAAACAGCAGCATCGAGGAGATGTCAAAGCTCTACAAAGGGCTTTACCCAACCTGGAGTCAGGAAAAATATGATAATTTGACAAGCAAATTTCCAATAGACAAAAAAGCAAAGGTTAAAAACTTTTCCAAAGGTATGAAACGTCAGGCGGCTATTATCCTTGCACTCAGCTGCCAGCCACAGTATCTGCTGCTGGACGAAGCTTTTGACGGCTTGGACCCTGTTATCCGTGTGGCAGTGCGCAAGCTTATTGCCGAAGAGGTGCTGGAAAGAAATATGACAGTTATCATCTCCAGCCACAACTTAAGAGAGCTGGAAGATTTTTGTGATATGGTGGGCATACTCCACAATGGCAGGCTGATTATGCAGCACGATATGGATTCTATCTCCAGCCGCTACTGCAAGGCGCAGGTGGTTATGGAAAAAGAAAATACAGTGCTTGACAATCTGCAGGACGATAAAGTGCTGTCGGTCAAAAAAAGCGGCAGTATATACACCGTTGTATGTGCAATGAGCTGTGACCAGGCCGAAAAATATCTTGCACGTTTTAACCCTGTGTTTATGGATTATATTCCGCTTACACTTGAAGAAGTGTTTGTTTACGAAATGGAGGCGATAGGTTATGACACAAACAACATTATATTCTGACAAACAGCTGTTCGTTTCCTTTTATAAAAACACACTGTCACGCCTTAAGGGTATGGCGCTGCTTTACGGCATAATGATGTTTATAACATTCCCTATGTTTTATTGTATTAACATCGCCGAAGCAATGGAACGCATTGCCCTTGGAAAAAGATACTATGGTTTTGAAGGCCATCTTGAAATGTATCCTGCGGCAGCACTGTTCTTCTTTGCACTGATTGTGGGCGCAGTTATATCCTTAAGTGCGGTTGCATACGGCTTTATGCACAGCAAAAAGTCGGTGGACGTGTTCCACGCACTGCCAATCAGACGCCCTGTAATGCTGCTTGGCGGTTTTGCGGCAGTTGCTACATGGATGCTTGTTCTGGAACTTATCTGTTACGCAGTTGTCGGTGTGGTGGCAGCATTTACAGTGCCAATACCGGTATTGCCGTTTATTGCCGAAGTTATAAGGGTGTTTGTACTTACAGCAACAGTTGCGGCAATGGCAGCCTTTTGTGCAGTGTGCTGCAATACAGTGCTGGACAGCGCAATCTTTACACTGGCATTCAATGCGATAGTTCCATGCTATGTAATGCTTACACTTGCCCTGTTGGGCGAATTTGTGGTAGGTTTCAGCGGACGTATGGCAACTTCCGTTATGACAGGCAGTTTGCGTTTTTCGCCGATATGCATGCTGTATCAGTCGTTTTTCTACGATGAAATCTCCTACACAATATTTACAAATTTAATTTATATTGCCTTTACAGCGGCACTTATGGTGCTTTCCTGTGCGGTTTATGTAAAGCGCAAAAGCGAACGTGCCCAAAGCAACAATGTTTCAGGTGTGGTTTACCGCTTTATCATTCTTGCAGCCAGCGTTGGCGGCGGCGCCTTCTTTGGCTATGTATTTGGCGAGATGTTCGGCTGGGGCAGCAGCGACCGCAAGGTGTCCACAATTATACTTATAAGCTGCCTGTTTACAGCGGTTATCTATCTTATCTTTAACGCAATCACATCACGCAGGGTTAACCCTGGCAAAAAAGGTTTTGTATGGATGGCAGCAAGCCTTGCACTTACCTGTGGTTTGTTTGCAAGCGTTACAACAGGCTTTTTTGGTATGGAAAGCTATGTGCCAAACCTTGATGAAATAGCAGCGGTAAAACTGTACTACGGCGGCGATTATGACGAGGTATTCCGCTATATTCCGCAGGAAGACGGTACATATATCTACCGTCACGGTGCAAATGAAGGTGTTGATTTTACAAGTCCTGAAGATGTTGCGGTTGTCCGCAATATGCACAGCAAGATTATCGACAGTCTTAAACCTGTGGACAAGGATACTCCGGGTGATTATTATTACGGTTATCATAGGTTTGAAATTGAATACACACTTGAAAACGGCAGAACAGTAAGGCGTGATTACTACCGTGAAGTGCCTGAAAGTGTGATAAGGGACTTTATGCTTATCGACGATATGGAAAGCTTTAAGCGTCAGCTTGCACCAGTGCTTCTTTCACCTGCAAGTGACCTTAACTATTTCGAAATCAAGGACGGCTTTGGTAAAAACACACAGAAGCTGGAACTTTCCGAAAGCGAAAAGGAACTGCTTTACAATGCTATTGCACAGGATACACTCAATCTGACTTCCCAGATGAAAAAACAGCACAGCGAAATGTCCCTTGCAAAAATCAATATGGTGTACAAAACAATCA
>SVMV01000014.1:20075-25172 GCA_015067245.1 Oscillospiraceae bacterium
GTTGTGTTTACCGATGCGGATACAGACCTGAGACATATCTACGAAACTCAGGCAGAATGTATCTGCTATTACATGACATACGATAAGGCACCGCAGTTTATAAAGGACGAGTTTGCAAATCATATCCAGCAGGGAGGCTGGTATGTAAAATAACATATTAAACAGCATAATCAAAAAATCCTGCACAGCTTTTGATGTTGTGCAGGTTTTTTATTTGCAAATATATATCAGTGTGATAGAATAATTGTATAAATTATTTTATCACTCTATTTTTAAAAGGAGAAACAGCCTTGAAAAAGCTTTTTGCACTTTTTTTAACAGCCGCACTGCTTTTGACAGCCTGCGGTGGCAATCCAAAAGAAGAAAAGGAAGAAATTACACTTTTCCACGCTACAGATATGCATTATCTGTCCCAGCAGCTTACCGACAATTCTGAAAATTTTGTAAATATGCTGCTTGACGGCGACGGCAAAATGACCCACTACAGCGAGCAAATCTGCAACGCATTTGTGGACGAGGTTATTGCTGCAAAGCCTGATGCTGTGCTTATAAGCGGTGATATAACCTTCAACTGCGAAAAATTAAGCCACGAGGATTTTATCCTTAAGCTTAAAAAAATCGAAGATGCAGGTATAGATGTTATTACAATACCTGGCAATCACGACGTGGAATACCCATTCAGCCGCGGATACGAAGGTGATTACAGCTATAAAGCAGACTACACAGCCGAAGCAGATTTTGTTGAATATTACAAAGATTTTGGCCCTGATATCGCCTATACAAAATCACCTGACGGCTTAAGCTATATTGCAAAGCTGGGCAAGGATATATACGTTGCGGCAATATACACACCCCAAAGTTTTATGACAGGGGGCACACAGGCCGATAAAGATATGCTTTTGTGGCTGGACACAGAATTTGCCAAGCTGGATAAAAATGATAAAATAATAACCCTTACTCACCAGAATATTGTAAATCACTACCCTGACGAAGAGTTCAGCTTTAAATATACTATATACAATAACGACGAGCTTGTGGCTATCTATGATAAATACGGCGTGGATTTAAACCTAAGCGGGCATATCCATCTGCAAAGTATAGCACAGACACAAAGCGGCATTACAGACATTGCAACCTCCAGCCTTACAATAAGGGAATGTCAGTATGGCATAGTGGATATATCTCCCCAAAAAATATCCTATAAAGCAAAACCGATTGATATGCAAAGCTGGGCTAAAAATAACGGAATAACTGAAAAAGCATTGCTGGAATTCGATAATTACAACGACGAATTTTACTTTACATCAGCTTATGCAAAGGCCATGGCATCCCTTGAAGATGTAAAGATGGCGGACGAAGAAAAAGATGCCCTTGCAACACTGTGGGCAGATTTTAACGTAAACTATTTTGCAGGTACAATTAACCAGTACTATCCGCAGATGCTGCAAAGTGAAGGTTACAGAATCTGGAAGGAAAAAGGCCTGGAAGACAACTGGTCCTTCAGCTATATCCTAAAAGCCTGTGACGAAAACAAGATAAACAATCCGCAGACCGAGTGGTCAAAAATGTTTGAGTCCGAATAACAAAAAATAAAAGCCTGTATCGCAAGATACAGGCTGATTTTATATGCAGGGGTGTAAAATATGCAAAATTACTGTTCGTCTGTGTGGCTTATTCTGTAGCTTAAAGCCATAAGGCTGTCACGCAGATGTACATTTTCAACCACAAGGGATTTGTCAAATATGCTGAAATCATAATGTGTAAAGTTCCAGATGCCTTTAACATCTGTATTTACAAGTACAGGTGCAAATTTTTCGGCAGCTGATTTAGGTATACACATAATAATAAGGTCAACCTTATTTTCGTGGCAGTAGTCCACAATGCTTTCGGCATCTAAGATTTTGATATTGTGCAGTGTTTTACCAACAAGATTAAGGTTGTTGTCAAATATTGCTGTAAGGTTAACGCCTTCAGCATCATTAAGTACAAAGTTTGCAATGGTTGCACCAAGGCTGCCTGCACCAACCAGAATGGCATTAAGCTTGTCATTTGGAAACAGCAGGTGGGAAATTTCGTCATACAGCAAATCCACACTGTAGCCTATGCCCTGCTGACCAAAGCCGCCAAAGCAGTTAAAATCCTGACGCACCTGACTTGGTGTGGACCCCATAATTTCGGCCAGCTGACTGGAAGAAACCCTTGTTTTGCCCATAGCCTTAAGCTCGGTTATATAGCGGAAATAACGCGGAAGACGTCTTATAACTGGCAAGGAAACTTTTGTGTTTGACATATAGCACCGCCTTTTTTTAAATGAATTTTCTTACAGTTTTCTATTTAAATATTGTACAATCTATTATCTGCTTTGTCAAATTTTTGCACATGTTTGGTTAATATAAAGTCTTGTTTTGTGCATAATATCAAAAAAGGAGGGCTGTATTATGGATAATAATGACAATAAACAGCAGATAGAAGAATCAGGCCTTATAACCGCTACAAAGGGGAAATATCCAATACACTGCCTTACTGTGATAGGGCAGATAGAAGGCCACTTTGAGTCTAACAGCCAGATAAAAACCACAAAGTACGAGCACGTTATCCCACAGCTTGTAGATGTGCAGGAAAATCCTGACATATACGGTCTGCTTGTTATATTAAACACCGTTGGCGGAGATGTGGAGGCAGGCCTTGCCATTGCCGAGCTTATCCGCGGTATAACAAAGCCCACGGCCAGTTTGGTGCTTGGGGGCGGCCATTCCATAGGCATACCTTTGGCGGTAAGCGCAGACAGGTCTTTTATTGTACCAACAGCAACCATGACGGTTCATCCTGTGCGTCACAGCGGCACAGTGCTGGCAACGTCACACACAACAAACTATCTGCAGGCAATACAGAAACGTGTAACAGACTTTGTGACTGAAAATTCTGATATATCAAAAGAACGGTTTACAGAACTTATGACAGCCAACGAGGAGCTTATTATGGATTTGGGCACGTCGCTGGACGGTGAAAATGCAGTTGAGGAAGGACTTATAGATGCACTTGGCAGCCTTGGCGACGCACTGGAATATCTGTACAGCGAGATAGAAAAGCAAAAAACTGACAGTATGTAATTTTCCACAATTTATCTGTTTTAATTTTATGTAAAATATGTTATTATATAATGTAAAGTTAAATTGGGCTAATATGCCCGCTACATAAATAGCTATTTCTTGATAATTTAAGATTGAACATAAAAGTAAACGGAGTTTAAACTATGCCAAAAAAATCAGGTACAAAAAATACCAAAACAACCGCTGCAGCAGCAAGCGGCAAAAAAAGAGGAAGACCGTCAAAAGCACAGCAGAAAAAGGCCGAAATCAACCGTGCCTGGAGCATTGTTATCTTTGCATTGGGCATATTGTGGCTGGGTATATGCTTTGTTCCTGGCGAAGCCGTATGGGAACAGATAAAGGTTATAACCTTTGGGGTTTTCGGCACCGTTAACTATCTTATCGGCATTATGCTTATATACCTTGCAGTGCTTACTGCCATGGCAAAGCCTGTAAAATGGAAAATGGTGGAAACAGTTGTATGCGTATTGCTGATTTCCAGTCTTATACATATTCTGGGCACAGCATTTACACCTGAAGAATCAAGGATACTTACATTAAGCGGACTTTATGCACAGGGGGCACCGCTGTCCTTTACAGGCGGCTGGATTTCTGGCCTTATCACAATACCACTTATCACCAATATGGGTATTGCACCTGCTGCAATTATTGTGGCGGTGCTGGCATTGGTTTTTGTAATGATGCTTACTGACACCACACCTTATGATGTGTACAAGCGCACCAAAGCCGAAGCCGAAAAACAGAAAGCTGACCTTGAAAAATCCATGGAAGAAGCAAAGGCACAGCGTGCCGCAAAACAGGCCGAAAGAGAAAGACTTCAGACCGAAAAAGAAACTGCACAGTCTGAAAAACCAAAAACACGTCCAAGAAAAATTGATTTTGAAATTGATGACCCAATAAAAAAATCTGACGACAGCGAAGAAATTATGGGTGTTGCAACGGTAAACGGATTTGACCAGACCTTTGCTGATGTGCATATCCAGAAACAGCTGGAACAGCAGAAGATTGAAGAGATTATGAAAAAACTTAATCTCACAAATGATAAAGAAGAAACCAAAGAAGAGGAAACTGCCCAACAGACAAGCCTTGAAGAAACGCCAAAATCTGAAACAGCCGACGGTGAAGCAAAACCTTATGTTTACCGCAAACCGCCAATAACCTTGTTTGACCGCCCAAGCAAAAAATCAGCAGGGGATATAGAAAACGAGCTTAAAACCAATGCACAGCTGCTGGTCGATACCCTTGCAAGCTTTGGTGTGCAGACAAAAATTATCGATATCTCCCGCGGTCCGTCTGTAACAAGATACGAGCTTCAGCCACTTGCAGGTGTTAAAATAAGCAAAATAACAAACCTTGCAGACGATATTGCCCTTAACCTTGCTGCAAGCGGTGTGCGTATAGAAGCGCCAATTCCAAACAAGGCGGCAGTTGGCATTGAAGTGCCAAACAAGGCTTCCAGCTCGGTAAATATACGCACAATCTTTGAAAGCAAAGAGTTTAAAGACAGCAAATCGCCGCTTTCCATCGCATTGGGCGTTGATATTGCAGGCAATGTGGTAGTGGCAGACCTTACCCGTATGCCGCATCTGCTTATTGCAGGTTCCACAGGCAGCGGTAAATCTGTATGTATCAATGCGGTTATCACCAGCTTTCTTTACAAATCTTCCCCAGAAGATGTAAAGCTTATTCTTATAGACCCTAAGGTTGTTGAACTTGCCGAATACAACGGCATTCCGCATCTGCTTATGCCTGTTGTTACCGAACCTAAAAAGGCAGCTGGTGCACTTGGCAGCGCAGTTGCCGAGATGGAAAAACGCTATAAGCTTTTTGCCGAAACAGGTGTAAGGGAAATCAAAAGCTACAACAAGCTTGCCGAAACAAGAGAAGACCTTGAAAAACTGCCTTATGTGGCAATTGTCATTGATGAGCTTGCAGATTTGATGATGGTTGCAGGCAAAGAGGTGGAAGATTATATCTGCCGCATTGC
>SVMV01000014.1:25272-28315 GCA_015067245.1 Oscillospiraceae bacterium
TCAAAACCACGTCAGGTGCTTATAACAAAGGCACAGTGGCTGGAAATGATGGTAAATAACAACAACGAATAACAGATAATATTATGACAGATAAATTATTACCAATTACTTATGAAGAAATGATTCAGGCTGGGTTTAACCAGCCTGATTTCGTGGTTGTAGGCGGTGATGCCTATGTGGACCACCCAAGCTTTGGCACAGCAGTTATTGCAAGAATAATTGATGCTTTGGGATTCAATGTCTGTGTGCTTCCGCAGCCAAAATTTAACAACTGTGAAGATTTTAAACGCTTTGGCAGACCAAAGTATGGCTTTCTTATCGGCAGCGGCAACGTTGACAGTATGGTTACACACTACACAGTTGCAAAAAAACGCCGTGAAACAGATGACTATTCCGCAGGAGGCAAGCAGGGCAAACGCCCTGACCGTGCGGTTACAGTTTATACAAAACTTGCAAAAGAAGCCTACCCTGATCTGCCTGTAATTATCGGAGGCATCGAAGCATCGCTGCGTCGTTTTGCACATTACGACTACTGGTCCGACAGTGTTATGCCGTCTGTTCTGCTGGACAGCGGCGCCGACCTTTTAAGCTTTGGTATGAGCGAACGTCAGACAGCCGAGATTGTTCAGCGCCTTGCAAAAGGGGAAGATATAAAAACAATGCACGATATTCCAGGCACCTGCTGGCTCGGGTCACAGTGGGAACTGCCGACAGGCTATGCCGAATGTGCAAGCTTTAAAAAGGTAAGCGAAGATAAAATAAGTTATTCCAAAGCCACAAGGGTGCAGATGGAAAATCAGGACCATATAAATGGCAAGGTTATTGTGCAGAAGCAGACAAATGACCTGTACCTTGTGCAGAACAAGCCTGCAAAACCGCTGTACCGCAAAGAACTGGATGCACTTTTTGCACTGCCGTTTACACGTTCTTATCCTGCAGTTTATGACAAAGAAGGCGGTTTGAATTCCATTCAGGAAGTAAGCTTTTCCATAATCCACAACCGTGGATGTTTTGGCGGCTGTAACTTCTGTGCTATCACAATGCATCAGGGCCGTTTTGTAACCAGCCGCAGTCACGAAAGTGTGCTGGCAGAAGCGGAAAAAATTGCTGCATCACCAGATTTTAAGGGATATATCCACGATGTTGGCGGTCCAACTGCCGATTTCCGTATTCCAAGCTGTAAAAAACAGGTTAAAGAAGGCCTTTGCCCAGACCGCAAATGCCTGGCACCAACACCTTGCCCTCATCTGCAGGTTGACCACAGTGATTATCTGGAGTTGCTGCGTAAAATCCGTGCAGTAAAGGGTGTTAAACGCGTGTTTGTCCGCAGCGGCCTGCGTTATGACTACATAATGCACGATAAAGACGACAGCTTTTTCAGGGAACTTGTACAGCACCATGTAAGTGGTCAGCTTAAGGTTGCACCTGAACATTTTGCACCAAAAACTCTGGAATGTATGGGAAAACCTGCATTGGGATTATACGATAAATTTCAGAATAAGTTCTATCAGATAACCAAGAAAATCGGCAAGGAACAGTATCTTGTGCCGTATCTTATGTCAAGTCACCCTGGCAGCACCCTTAAAGATGCTGTCCTGCTGGCAGAATATCTGGCCAAAAATAAAATAAGGCCTGAACAGGTGCAGGATTTTTACCCAACACCTGGCACAGTTTCCACATCAATGTACTATACAGGACTTGACCCATTTACGCTTAAGCCTGTTTATGTGGCAAAAACCCATCAGGAAAAGGCCACACAGCGCGCACTGCTGCAGTACTATAACCCTAAAAATGCATCTGTTGTCCGTGAAACACTTAAATCTGTACACAGGGAAGATTTGATACCAATTCTTACAGGCAGCAAAAAAACAAAATCTGAAATTGCATACGCTGCATCCAATCCAAAACGCAAAAATGTACCTGTTAAAAACTGGCAGGAAGTGCAGAAACGCAACCAGAAGCTGCAAAAAGGTAAACGATGAAGAAAAAACTTTTTACAGCAGCCTATATGCTTGTGCTTGGTATGCTGGGTTACATCCTTGTACAGCTTGGTGTTATTGATACAATATATGTAAAACGCACCGACGGCTATCCAATAAATCTGCAGCAGGCAGGGGATACAGTTTCTGTTATCAGCACAGGTCAGGCAGACAGTGCGCTTATTTCCAGCGGCGGCAAATACTGTCTTATAGATATGGGACAGACTGAAGATGGCCACATAGGTGTTGTGGAATACTTAAAGCTTGCAGGGGTAAAAGAGATTGAACTGATGGTTGTCACGCATTTTCACAGCGACCATACAAGTGAACTGCTGGATGTGCTGGACAGCTTCAGGGTCAAAAATGTTGTTATGCCAAACTTGACACAGCAGAATGTGCCCACTGCAGATTATTTTAAAACCTTTCTGACCAAGGCGGAAAGAAAAGGGATAAACCTTAAGCCTGCGGTAAAAGATGCAGAGTATACTGTAGGCAATGGCACTGTCAAAATATTGGCAGATACATATAACGATTTGACAATAAACGATACTTCCGTTGCAACCCTGTTTACTCAAGGGGATTTTACCTTTTTATCCACTGGCGACGGTGAAGCAGAGTATGAAAAACGGCTGCTTAACGATTTCAGCCAAAAGGTAACGCTCTTTGCAGCAGGCCATCACGGTTCGTCAACCTCCAATACAGCAGAGTTTATAAAAGCAATAAATCCTGATTTTATAACAGTGTCTGCAGGCAGATACAACGAATACGGTCATCCCCATAAAAATGTTACAAAGATTTTTGAAAACATGGGCATACCTTATGCAGTTACAGCACAGCAGGGTACTTTGGTTTATTCAATAACACAGAACAGACTTTTAGATAAAAATAATTTTTCGGGAGACGGATATGTTTTACAGCGTAATACAGATTAAAGGCAAAATGGTGCTTACACAGGACCCTTACGGTGATTTGCAGGTGTTTACCGATGACTTTTTTGATTTTGAAGTCAAAGAAAATGACCTTGTTTATCTGGAAAATGGTATGTTCCACTATGCCGAAGAAGC
>SVMV01000015.1:0-18654 GCA_015067245.1 Oscillospiraceae bacterium
TTCTGGTGACCCGTACGAGAATCGAACTCGTGTTACCGCCGTGAAAGGGCGGTGTCTTAACCGCTTGACCAACGGGCCATATATATAAACAGCAGTCCCCTGGCCTAGAACAGGGTTCTACTGCTGATTGCAAAGTTATAGGGCACTAAATTTTAGCGCCCTAAACCATGGTGACCCGTACGAGAATCGAACTCGTGTTACCGCCGTGAAAGGGCGGTGTCTTAACCGCTTGACCAACGGGCCGAAAATGGTAGCGGCAGTGAGACTTGAACTTACGACCTACCGGGTATGAACCGGTTGCTCTAGCCAACTGAGCTATACCGCCACGCATACACTCTTTCCGAGTGCTAGATTATTATAATATAGGAAATGCCATTTGTCAACACTTTTTTTAAAAAATTTTTGATTTTTCTTGCATTTTTTTCGGTAAATCCAAATATAGTTTTTGTTTTATATTTTTAAACAATATCTTGTGTTTATGTTGAAAGTTTTTCCATCTTCCACCGCATATTTATTAAAAAATCCGAAAAAATTAAATAAATGACGGGATTTTTTCAAAAATCCCAATAAAAATATTCTCTGCACACATCTGCTTTTGTGTACAGAGAATTTTATTTTTACTGTAAATATGCCGCTTATTCCGCCTTAAGTTTTTCACAGAGACCTTCAAAAGCTGTCTGTGCGCTGTAATCTGCAAAGGAAAACTGCTGATATTTTCCCTTGTCACCTTTCCAGTAAAGATACAGCCACGGTCCCCTGCTGCCGCTTTTGGTGCTTTCCTCACGCTTTGTCACCCTGCCGCCGCTTATGCAGGCTGTAAACTGCTCATACTCCTGCTGTGACAGTTCCTTTGCCCCGCAGGATATAACGGTGTCCGCTTCGGTCAGCGGCCAGTGGCTGCCCTGCCTTGCCTCGTAGAAAAACCACCACTGTTCTCCCTCCATATAAAAACGGTACTGCCGCCAGTATGCAGGGTTGGTTGAGGCTGCTGTGGTGTAATAGAATTCCGTTACATCTGATGTGGAAATATCCGCGCCCACTGTGCGCTGTCTGCCGCCCTTTGCCGCAAGGGCAAACATCGCCGCAATAATAACCGCCGCAATGGCTATGCCCAAAATTTTCAAAGAACATTTCCCCTTTCTGCCGCAGGAGCTATTGTATTGCTGTCTGTTCATTTCCGCAACCTCCTTTCAGCCTTTCAGAAATCCGTTTTAAGCTTTAACTTACGGCTTAAAGCCCCGCCGTCAGCACTGATGTGTCAGAAAGCTACTGCACGTTTTCTGCCCCATTCTTCATAAAGCTGTGCCACAAAGCCAAATTCTTCGTCATCTTCCACAGCGCTCACTTCGCCCATATAGTGATAGAAAAACGCCAGCTCGCCACCCATAGAATTTTCTTCCTGACATACAAAATAAATTTTGCCGCTTTCATCGTCAACAAAAGGTACCACCACTTCAAAAAAGGTCTGACTGCCGTCATCTTCTTCAAAAGTGATGCCAGCCATAGTTACCATATCTATTATCTCACGGTCGCTACGCTGCTTTTCGGTGTACATTTCGTCGGTTTTATTGTCTTTAATCATCGCCGTTCTCCTTGTCTGTTCTTCCTTTCATCTTATCGCCTATAACGTTTGCCGCAAAATAGATTGCTGCAAAAACAGCCGACGGTTTTGCAATCTGCTGCCATACAGGCGGTATCGGTGCAGAAAAAGCCTGCTGTGCCCAGACTGGTGTGTAAAAACCAAAGGCATACAGCACCCCAGCAACCACAAAACCGTAAAGCACCGCTGATGCAAGATGCACTTGCCAGCGTTTTGCCTTTTGTTCTGCCATGCGTTTTGGAATATAGGTTGCCGCAAAAAACAGCACCGACATAACAGCAATGCTTATTGCTCTTTGCACTATGGGTGCAATATCAAGTCCAAAATCCATGCCGTAGCCAACACGCCAGGCACCTATGGTGATGATTGCACCGCAGGCTATGGCACGAAATATAATAGGCAGCATATCTATATTGGATTTTTTCTTTTCCATACTTTTCTCCCCTTTTACTTTATATCTTGAGTATAGCATAATATATCTTTGTGTTCAATGTGGGTAATATTATTTTAACAATTATAAATTCTATCCCTCAGTTTTTGCTGCACAAAAACAGCTCTCTCATCAGAGGGAGCCGTAATTTATTTGCACCATATTAACAGTTTATACAGCAGGCACGCCGTATGGCATGTGCCGCTTTCATCTAAGGGGGTGACAGCAAATTTTCTCACGCTTTGTCGTGAGAAAATGCGTCATGGATGGGGGAAAATCCCCCTATGAAAGAATAATTTATGCATAAAGCATAAATTATTCTACATGGGGTGCCTTAACTTCAGGGCCGATTGGGCAGTCATAGCCTGCTGCAGCGCTTACTGCAAATTCTGCTTTTGCCTTTTCCAGCAATTCAGGTGTTGTGATAAGGTCTGCCGCTGTTGCCGCAAGCACCTTTGCTGCAAAAAGCACGCCCTTATGCGCAACAGATGATTTGCCCATTGCAACGTTCTGCCAGCTGTGACCAGGGTTGCCGCTTGCCCAGGTTGTTGCGGTAAACTGTGCTGTAGGTGTAACCCAGCTTACATCGCCCACATCGGTAGAGCCCTGTGCAAAGTAATCACTTGGGTTGTATGGCACAATAAAATTGTTAAGCGGAACTGTGCCGTTTTTGCTCAGCTCTGCAACCGCCTGCTTTACATTCCAGTTAAGCTGTGCTCCGTCGCTTGGCAGAACATCGGTTACAAAGGTGGATTTTATTGCTGCTGCAAAGTCCTGTTCTTCCTTTGTAAATTCAGGCAGCGGTGCTTCGCAAAGATTTTTGTAGATAACTTCTTCAAGAATATGGTTGGAAAGTGTGCTTGCTGTGCCGTCAATCTGTTTCCATTCCACCTCTGTTTCGGTCATAAGTGCTGCGCCCTGTGCCACCTTGTGCACACGTGCCAGCAGTTTTTTTGCTTCGGTAACATTTTCACCGCGCACCATATACATCAGCTTTGCAGTTGGCTGCACAACATTTGGAGAGATACCACCAGCGTCAAGGAAAGAATAATGCAGGCAGCATTTTTTAGGCATGTGCTCACGCAGAAACTGCACACCAACGTTCATAAGTTCGGCGGCGTCAAGGGCACTGCGGCCGTTTTGCGGGTCCCCTGCCGCATGGGCTGTAAGACCTGTAAAGGTGTATTCGTACTGCAGGGATGCCGCATTGCTGCCCGTTGTTACTTCATTTACATCACCAGGGTGCCAGCAGAGAGCGGCGTCAAGGTCACGGAACATACCGTCACGTGCCATAAACGCCTTGCCTGCACAGCCTTCTTCGCCAGGACAGCCGTAGAACACAACACTGCCTTTAAGGTTGCCTTTTTCGATTTCTTTTTTAACTGCGATGGCAGCACCCAAAGAAGCCGCACCCAAAAGGTTGTGGCCGCAGCCGTGGCCGTTGCCACCTTCGCACAGCCATTCCTTGTCTGTTGCACCTGCAACCTGAGAAAGACCACTTAAGGCGTCAAATTCGCCAAGAATGCCGATAACAGGTTTTTCGGTGCCATAACGGCCAAGAAATGCGGTTTTGATGCCGCAAAGGTCGGTCTGCACCTCAAAGCCTTCGCTTTTCATAACCTCAATGTATGCTGCTGTGGATTTAAACTCTTCCATTGATATTTCGGCAAAGCCCCAGATTTTGTCGGACAAATCGGTAATAACCTTTGCCTTTTCTTCTACTGTTTTGTATATAGACTGTTTCATAATAATCACCTTTTTAATATTGCATACTAAAAACGCCCAAGGCGTTGCCTGTCACTTTCGACACCTAAAGAGAAGAACACAGCAGCTTGCTACGCAAGAAATGCTTGCGCATTTGCAAAATTAACCATTTTGCCTGCTGCAACCTTGCAATGCAAGATTAATCACTTTTCTATATTACAAAGCGGTTTGCATTTATCTACCAAAAGTGGCGCTGATTGCAACGCAGCGCCCCATGCGGAATATGTCGCTTCTATATGGCTCTTCCGCAGACAGGTCTGTCTGCACCGCGCCGCTTTGTATGTGCAAATACAGCGACAATACATATTTTATACAAGAAGGGGCTTTGCCCTCTCTTTTCACTACCCCGAAGTACCTTTAACATAAACAAGGGCTGACACTCACATCAACCCGCAAATTTAGTTAGGCTGATGTGGGCATCAGCCCTTACATAATTTTGCCGTTATTCAATTAAAGCACTTTGGAGAGGAACTCTTTAAATCTTGGTGTCTGCGGATTGTCAAACATATCTGCAGGCTTGCCGCTTTCCATAACATTGCCCTCTGCCATAAAGAGAACCCTGTCAGACACTTCTCTTGCAAAACGCATTTCGTGTGTTACGATAACGCTGGTCATACCAGTGCTTACAAGACCTTTGATAACATCCAGTACTTCACCAACCATTTCTGGGTCAAGGGCGGATGTAGGTTCGTCAAAAAGCATTACTTCAGGTTCCATTGCCAGTGCACGCACAATTGCAAGACGCTGTTTCTGGCCACCGCTGAGTTTGCCAGGCATTTCGTGCAGCTTGTCGATAAGGCCAACGCGGTTAAGCAGTTCCTTTGCCATTTCTTCGGCTTCTGCCTGTGTTTTTTTCTTGGTGAGCACAGGTGTAAGTGTAATGTTTTTGCAAACATCAAGATGTGGGAACACGTTGAAGTTCTGGAACACCATGCCCATCTTCTGACGGTGCAGGTCGATATTTACACCTTTCTGTGTAATGTCAACGCCGTCAAAGATAATCTGACCCTTTTCAGGCACTTCCAGCAGATTAAGGCAGCGCAGGAAGGTGGATTTGCCGCCGCCTGACGGGCCGATAACTGTTACAACTTCGCCTTTTTTAACTGTTTCGTTTACGCCCTGCAGAACATGCAGCTTGCCAAAGCTTTTGTGCAGGTCAACTGTTTTAATCATTTCAATATTAGTCTGCATTTTTCATCTTCCTTTCAAAAGCTTCAACAAGTTTGGACAGCGGATATGTCATTGCCAGGTAGATAAGACCTGTGATGATAAGGGATTCAAGCATAAGATATGTTGCACCTTTGATTTTAAGGTGAGCTGTCATAAGGTCGCCGATAAAGAATGTGGACGCAAGGGATGTTTCCTTGAGCATCATAATAAATTCGTTACCCAAAGCAGGCAGAATGTTTTTGATAGCCTGTGGCATAACAATTCTGGTCATTGTCTGGCCTTTTGAAAGACCAAGGGAACGTGCAGCTTCGCTTTGACCTTTGTCAACAGACTGGATGCCAGAACGGAAAATTTCGGAAACATAAGCGGAAGAGTTGATACATAGTGATATTGCAACCCAGGTAAACTGGCTGAAATCAAACACCGGCAGCAGCTCTGGCAGAACAAAATAGAAGATATACAGCTGCAGCAAAAGTGGTGTGCCGCGGATAACTTCTATGTAAACTGTGATAAGAAAACGGATAATTTTGTTTTTGCTCATCTTAAGCATTGCAACAACAATACCCAGCAAAGCACCCAGCACAACCGCAAAGACTGTAAGCTTGAGTGTGGTAAGAACACCTTCGATAAGGTAGATGTGCCAATAATTTGTCCACAGCTTGGCTATGTTGGCACCGATTACGCCTAAATCCATAATTTTTCTCCTGTCTTGTAATACTGATAAATAAAATACTTTATTAATAATTGAACCTAATCAATATATCATATTTTTTATTGTTTTAAAAGCAAAAGTCTTAAAAACATATCAACCTTTTAAAAAAATTAAAAAACTGATATCTTTAAAAGACATTTTTGAGCCGACAACCGATTGGGTTGTCGGCTCTTTTAATATCTTATCGATAAATCAACGGTCTGTTTATTACTGTGCTACATTACCTTCGTCATCGTAGCTAACGTCTGCTGCAGAGTCGATACCTGCAAGTTCTTCTGCTTCAGCATACCATGTTTCATAAAGGCCTGCTGCTTCTGCTTTTGCAAGGATTTCGTTAACTTTTGCTGTAAGGTCGTCAGAACCTTTCTGGAGAAGGATAAGGTTGTCAACGTATTTAGGGTCAATTTCAAATACAAAGCCTGTGTGTGCAATTTCTGGGTTTGCAGCGATGATAGCATCGCCGTTGCCTGTTGCAACTGCCATTACCTGGAAGTCACCTTTTTTAAGCTGAAGAACGCCTGTGTTGATATCTGTGTAGATTGCAATTTCTGCGCCAGCTGGAACAAGCTGTTCGTTAACAAGGGATTCCTGCAAGGAAGCGGACTGTGCGCCAACTACTGCGCCTGCATAACCTTCAAGTGTTGCATATTTTTCTGCGTTTTCTTTAAGAGCAATTGTAACCTGTTCTGTTTCGTTGTCGCCAGCGTGGTAGTAGTCAGAAAGGTTGTAGTTTTCTGCACGTTCTTCTGTCCAGGAGAAGCCGCTTACAGACATATCAACTTTACCTGTGGAAACTGCTGCCTGACAAGCGTCAAAGCTCATTGGCATAATTTCAAGTTCTACGCCCATTTCTTCTGCGATGTATTTGGAAAGGGAAACGTCAAAACCAACGTACTGGTCCTGACCAGATTTGGAAAGGTCAACAAATTCCATTGGTGCAAAGTCTGGAGAGATTGCAACCTTGAGAACGCCTGCTTCCTGTGTAAGGGAAGGTGTGCCTTCTGCTTCTGGTGCTGGTGCAGGTTCGCTGCTGCCGCAAGCAACCATTGAAAGTGAAAGTGCCAGTGTAAGTGCTAAAGCCAATAATTTTTTCATAGTAGTAACTCCTTTTACTCTTGAGATATTCGCCTTTTAAAGAGGATTGTATATTTATTTAACTCCGGTTTAAGAGGTGTTGTTGTTTTTGATGTTTGTATTATATACCCCATTTTCCATAATGTCAAGTATTTTTTTGCAATTTTTTAGAAAAAATATTCAATAATTTTGCAAAAATGTATATTTTGTCGAAATTTTATGCATATATTCATTTTTTTAACAATATATTGTATATCCCCCTGTCCCCCACCGCCAAATATGCATTTTTTATACATTTGTTGTAACCAAATTTTAATAATTTGTGAACATCATTTAAAAATATGCATATCGTATGTATATAATATACATTTATGGATTGTGTACATAAAAGTGATTATTATTTTAAAAATGCATGTGTTATATAATTATTCTATAATTATTAGGTATATTTATGGAATATCCAAAACGAAAACCGACAGACGAAAAATCATCTGTCGGTTTATTTTATCTGCAATTTTCAACAGTTTTGTTAAAAACTTTGCGCATTACAGTTCGCCTTTTTTGATAACTGTTACGCCGCCCATATATGGTACAAGAACTTCTGGCACTGTTACGCTGCCGTCTTCGTTCTGGTAGTTTTCAAGGATAGCTGCTGTTGTGCGGCCAACTGCAAGGCCAGAGCCATTAAGTGTGTGGCAAAGCTGTGCTTTGTCTGCTGCTTCGTTTTTAAAACGAACCTGCATTCTTCTTGCCTGATAGTCGATAAAGTTGGAGCAGGAAGAAATTTCAGCATATCTGCCGTAGCTTGGCAGCCAAACTTCGATATCGTATGTTTTGCTGGAGCTGAAACCAAGGTCGCCTGCAGAAAGTGCTACAACACGGTGTGGCAGGCCAAGAAGCTGCAGTGCGTGTTCTGCATCGTTTGTAAGGCTTTCAAGTTCTGCCCAGGACTGGTCAGGACGTGTAAATTTAACAAGTTCAACCTTGTTGAACTGGTGCTGACGGATAAGACCGCGTGTGTCACGGCCTGCAGAGCCAGCTTCTGCACGGAAACATGCAGAGTATGCACAGTATTTGTAAGGAAGTTCTTTACCGTTAAGAATTTCGTCACGGTGATAGTTTGTTACAGGAACTTCAGCTGTTGGGATAAGGTAATAGTCAAGGCCTTCAAGCTTAAACATATCTTCTTTAAATTTTGGCAGCTGGCCTGTGCCTTTCATGGAATCTTCGTTTGCCATGTAAGGTGGGAACATTTCTGTGTAGCCGTGCTGTGTGGAATGAAGGTCAAGATAGAAGTTGTAGATAGCTCTTTCAAGACGTGCACCAAGACCTTTGTAGAAGTGGAAGCGTGCGCCTGTTACTTTTGCTGCTCTTTCTGGGTCAAGGATGTCAAGGTCCTTGCCGATATCCCAGTGAGCTTTTGGTTCAAATGTAAATTCTTTTGGTGTGCCCCAGCGTCTGATTTCAACGTTGTCAGCATCGCTGCTGCCGTCTGGAACAGATGGGTCTGGTGTATTTGGAACCATAAGCAGAAGTTCTTTCTGCAGGTTTTCAAGACGTGTAACTTCTGCTGCACCTTCTTTGATTTCTGCAGAAAGTTCTTTCATTTCTGCCATAAGTGCAGAAGCATCTTTACCTTCTTTTTTGTACTGAGGAATAAGTTTAGAGTCCTCGTTCTGTTTTGCTTTCAAGCCGTCAATTTTGCTTGCAAGTGTTCTTCTTGCTTCGTCTGTTGCAAGAATTTCGTCAATTTTGTCAGAATAGTCTGTGCCGCGGCGTTTGAGTGCAGCTTTAACTTCTTCTGTGTTTTCTCTGATTCTCTTGATGTCTAACATAATATACTCCTTTTACTAAAAGATTTGGGAACATCTCTATCTTTTATACACTGTCATCCTGAGAGAACAAAGTGACCTGAGAATCTCTTGTTTTTTCAAACCTTCGATTTTAAATCACCCTGTGCAAACATTGAGATTCTTTGCTGACGCTCAGAATGACAATGTTTTCTCAACAACGCTGTCAAAGTAAAAATATTTCCGTTACCCTTTATTTTTTCTCCAATAAATTTGCTATTTCTTTAAGCTGGTCGTCACTGTTAAAGGTAATTGTAAGGCTGCCTTTGCCGTCCTTATAATTTACCTTTACTGGTGTGCCGTGCATATTGCTTAAAGCAATTTCAATCTCTTTAACCAAGGTAGGAAGATTGCTTTCCTTTGGCTGTTTTGGCTCTTTCTGCATCTTTTTTGCCAAAAGCTCTGCCTGACGTACAGACAGATTTTTTTCGGCAATTTCGTGAGATAAAGCCAGCTGTTTATTTTCTCCTGATACCGACAGCACAACCTTTGCATGCCCAAGGGAAAGCTCCCCTGTTTTAACAAGCTCCAGCACGCTTTGGGGCAGGTTTAAAATTCTTAAACTGTTTGCAACCGACGAACGCGGAATACTAAGCTTTTTGCTGATTTCGTCCTGTGTAAGATTAAAACTTTCCATAAGACTTTTATATCCTGCTGCAACTTCAACAGGGTCCAGATTTTCACGCTGCAGGTTTTCTATAAGAGCAATCTCTTTTGCCTGCTGTGTTGAAACATCCTTGACAATTGCAGGTATCTCCACCAGTCCTGCCATTCTTGCAGCGCGGAAACGGCGTTCCCCTGCAATAATCACATAGCGGTCGATGCCGCTTGGCATAACCACAATCGGCTGCAGCACGCCGTGCTCCATAATTGACTGGCTTAAATTTTCCAGTGCTTCCGATTCAAAGGTTTTTCTTGGCTGATATGGGTCTGTGTCTATATCAGAAAGTTTAATGGTGGACACAGCAGCATCGGTAATCTGTTGTTCTGTGGATAAAAACAAAGAGTCCAGCCCTCTGCCAAGTCCAGATTTCTTTGCCATAACATCGCTCCTTTACTGATAAGATTAACAGTATATATTTTCAATATATACTATAAATTTATCGTCACTTTTCCAAAACGGAACAGTAACTGTTTTATGCTTTGCATGTAACTTTTGCTGTCAAAAGTCACCAAAACGGGCACTGACTGCAACGCAGCGCCCCACGCTTGCTATTTTTTTCTGTTGTTAAACCACTGATAAAAAAGTGTTGTTGCTGCAAAAAGTGCGCCAAGGGGCACAACAACCATCATTGGTTTTAACATTGCTAATAAAAATTCTGGCATTTTGTTTTTCCTTTAATACTTTTATTATATATGCAAATTGTTTTATTTCTTTTTGCTGTTTTCGATGCGGCTGAACAGGTCGTCGCTAACCTGGCTGAATTCCTGGTCAGGAATACTGCTGCCTTCCTTGTTCACCAGTTCTTCGTTTGTAACAATATATTTGTTGTTTCTTTCTTCCCAGCTGGCTCGGCGGCTGTTGCGCTGTTTTTCTTTTTTATCTTCTATAACCCTGTCAAACAAATCATCAGGCATGGGCTGAAAATCTTCGTTTTTTATAGGCTGTGGCAGCTCGTTGCCGTCTTCGTCCTGAAAATAATACTCTATGCCCAGCTTTTCTTTTTTCTTCTGCTCGCTTTTTACATAGTACATTGCGCCAAAGTAGTTTATAAGCGTCATGGACAAAACCATAATCACAAATACCACAGCCACAACGCCTAAAAACATAAGCATTATTGTGTAGAAATTATGTTCCATTTTTACTCCTTTTCTTTTCTATATCATTCTGAAGGAGCTTTGCGACTGAAGAATCTCTCTGTGTGCCGTTATCCATTTAAAAAGTGAGCTTTTCTTCGCTTTCGCTCAGAATGACAGTTTAATTATCTGTTAGCTAATATAACTTCCTCTGCCAGTGCATCATAGCTTTGGGCACCGCGGCTTGCCTTGTCGTAAGCATTTATTGGGCAGCCGTAGCTTGGAGCTTCGCTAAGACGCACATTGCGTGGAATTGTGGTTTTGTAAACTTTGTTAGGGAAATATTTTTTAACTTCGTTTACAACCTGTATTGTAAGGTTAAGGCGAGGGTCAAACATTGTAAGCAGTACACCCTCGATATCTATATATTTGTTGTAATGCTGCTTAACCAGGCGGATGGTGTTCATAAGCTCTGACAAACCTTCAAGGGCAAAGAACTCGCACTGGATAGGAACAATAACTGTGTCTGCAGCAGAAAGAGCATTTATGGTAAGCAGGTCAAGTGCAGGCGGACAGTCGATAAATATAAAGTCGTACTCATCACTTATGCGGTTAAGGGCCATACGCAGCTTTGCGTGACGGTTGTCCACCGTTACCAGTTCTATGCCTGCACCGCTAAGCTTCATGCTGCTTGGCAGAACATCCACCTTAAAATCTGTTTTGATTATAGCAGCCTTTGCGTCCATATCGTCCATAAGCACGTCATAAACACTGTTTTCCAAACTGCGTTTGGATATGCCAAAGCCGCTGGTTGTGTTGCCCTGAGGGTCCAGGTCCACAAGCAGCACTTTTTTGCCTTTTTCACCTATTGCGGCAGCAAGGTTAACCGCTGTTGTTGTTTTGCCAACGCCGCCCTTCTGGTTTGCAACTGCTATAATTTTTGCCATCTTTTACCTCTTTTAAAATAAAAATTTTAAACATAGGCATAATGCACTATCATAAATTTAAGTATAACACAAAAATTTAACCAATACAATGGAAATATTGTTTACAATATGACAAAAAAGTGACATTAAAATTCTACAGATTTATTTTTTGTTTTGCCCTGTTTGCTTTGCGGGCAAAATTGTTCCACGTGGAACAAAATCTTTGCACGTACATATTTAATAATCCTGTTTTTTCGGCAAAGATTTTTTCATAGGGGGATTATCCCCCTCTTGACGTATATTTATCACGACACAGCGTGATAAATATACTGTCACCCCCTTAGCTGTCGGCAGGCTATGCCATTCGGCAGCCTTGCATTGTTAAATGTATAAAACACATCATAAAAATTCACTGTCAACCCTCTGGACGAAAGCACCACATGCCATTCGGCGTGGCGGCTATACCGACTGTTTAATACATCTTATAAACAACCGCACACAAAAAAGCACAAGGTGTAATCCCTTGTGCTCTTTTGTGGTTATATAAAAGGTTGTTATCGTGTTAAATGGCGGTTTTTTCTGTGCCGCTCTGCTGTGCTGTTTTTACATTGCTGACTTTGCTGTGTTTATCCAGCGGTATTACAATTTTATACTCTGCCGCCTGTTCGGTTATATTCTGCTCTACTTTGGCAGCAAAGCCTGCAGTTTTCATCAGATTAACCGCCTTGTTGATTGTGTTTGTAAAAATCCTTATATCTTTAATATGTATCACCGTTTTACGCTGGGGTTTTGGTGGTGAAAGCAGTTTTTGTATATAGCTGTCGGTTTCGCTTACATTAAGGCTGTGGCTTATTATATGTTCCAAAGCTTTTTGCTGTTTTTCCTTTTCAAGCCTTGCCAGCGCTCTTGCGTGGCGTTCGGTAAGATTTGCCTTTACAATTCTGTCGGCCACGGCTTTGTCAAACTGCAGCAGCTTAAGCTTGTTTGCCACAGCCGACTGACTTAAGCAAAGTTTTTCTCCTGCCTGCTGCTGGGTAAGCCCCAGCTGGTCTATAAGCAGTTTTATGGCTGCCGCCTGTTCAAAAAAGTTTAAATCTTCCCTGTGCATATTCTCCACTGCACACAGCACCGCAATTTCTTCCCTGCTTTTTTCCACAACCACAACAGGTACCTTATCCAGCTTTAAAACCGTTGCGGCAAACAGTCTGCGATGGCCCGATATAAGCTGATATCCGTCTTCCTGTTTTGTAGCTGTAAGCGGCTGCAGAATACCGTTCTGTTTTACCGATTCTATAAGCTGCTGCATATTTTCCCTGTTGTATGTATACCTTGTCTGATAAGGGCAAGGCGTTATTTTTGAAATTTCTATATATTCCAGTTTTTTATCCTGCTGCATTTTACTTCCCTGCCCTTTCAGATTTGGTAAGGGGGTTTATGTGAAACTTGTTTCTGGTTTCAATTTATCACAGCTTTCCACATAATTCCAGCAGTTTATATCGCAGTTTTCAGCATCAAAATACATATTGTTTTAAAAATATGAATGTTATTTATCACATATCAAAACAATTTGTCGCATAAAAAAGAAAAAAGCAGAAAAGTTTTTGGCTAAAAACCAACTTTTCTGCTTCAAATTATATGTTTATGTTTTATCCATGCCAGCCAGGCCGAATGGCATGTGGCGGCTTTATCTATGGGTGTGACAGCAAACTTTCTCACGCTTTGTTATGAGAAAATGCGTCATTAAAAGGGAGAATCCACCTGCAAAATAAATAAGTTGACACTTTTAAAGCGGAGCTTTATTTATCTTGCCGCCGTTGCGCGGATAAACCTTTGGTGTTTCCTTTTCTTTTTTGCAGACAATAATTGTGCGCTTGCTTTGGTCTGGCAGTGCGTATTCTTCCATTTCAACAAATTTACCGCCCAGTTTGTTTATTGCATTAAGTGCTGGTGTAAGTTCCTTTTCGCCGTCGCCTTTCATAGCTATAAAATGGCCGCCCACCTTTACCAGAGGCAGACAGTATTCGCTTAACACTCTCATATCTGCAACTGCTCTGGCTGTGGCAACATCAAAATCTTCACGCCATATTTTGCGCGCAGCTTCCTCGGCACGTTCTTTAACCACATTTGCCTTTATTCCAATTGTGTCCAGTGCAAACTGCAAAAATGTGCAGCGCTTGCCCGTTGGCTCAATCATTGTAAGTTCAATTTCAGGCTTAAAAATCTTTGCCACAATACCAGGAAACCCAGCCCCTGTGCCAACGTCTACAACCTTGCCTTTAACAAGTGGGTTTTTGGCAAAAAGCAAACTGTCCAGAAAATGCTTGTTTTCTATGCCTTCGGGGTCGGTTATAGCAGTAAGATTTACCTTTTGGTTGTAATCTACCAAAATTTCGGCATATTTATCCAGCTGTTCAAACTGCAAATCACTTATTCGGATATCATACTGCTTTAATGTATTTAAAAATCTCTCTTTGTTTATCATAATATTTTCCTCTTTATTTAAAAAGGCAAGGCTGCCAAATGGCATAGAATTCTGTCATCTAAAGGGGCTGACAGTAAATTTATCACGCTTTGTCGTGACAAATTTACGTCAAAAGGGTGTCCCTGCAAAGGGAATGTCACAAAGTGACAAGGGGTGTGCCGTCTGCGGCGAGCATATAATCTCCCTATGAAAAAATTGCTGCTGTAAAAATAAAGCAAATAGATATGTGCACGCAGCAATTTTGTTCCACGTGGAACATTTTATTGTTCTGTGCTGTTATAATTAATTTTCAATTACAAGCCACGGGCTTTCAGCTCAAGCAAAAGTGCGCTTATATCACTTGGGCTAACCCCTGGTATACGGCTTGCCTGTCCAACATTTACAGGGCGCACCTTGTTAAGTTTTTCTCTTGCTTCAAGGCGCAGGCCTTTAAAGTCGGCAAAATCAATATCTGCAGGGATTGCTGTATTTTCCAGCTTTTTAATCTGGTTAATCTGCTGTTCCTGACGTTTGATATAGCCTGCATATTTAATTTCAATTTCAACCTTTTCTTTTACAAAATTGTCGATATTTTCCCCTGGGCCAACAATTTCCACCAGCTCGTTATAGCTTATCTGCGGACGTTTTAAAAATTCGTTTGCGCGCACACCTGTTGTTATTTCGTCAAGGCCCTTGCTTAAAAGCAGTTCTTTAACCTGGCTTGGCTTAAGGGTTATTGCAGAAAGGCGTTCAATTTCCTTTTCTTTTGCCGAAAGAATTCTGTTGTAGTGCTGCCATCTCTCGTCTGTTACAAGGCCAATTTCACGGCCTGTTGGTGTAAGGCGCTCGTCGGCATTGTCCTGACGCAGATACAGTCTGTACTCGCTGCGGCTGGTCATCATACGGTAAGGGTCCATAACACCCTTTGTTATAAGGTCATCTATAAGTGTGCCAATGTAGGATGACTGACGGCTGAGTGTAAATTCGCCCAGACCAAGAATTTTTCTTGCTGCGTTTACACCTGCCACAAGACCCTGTGCTGCTGCTTCTTCATAACCGCTGGTGCCGTTGAACTGGCCTGCGCCATAAAGGCTGCCAAATTCTTTAAACTCAAGTGTTGCTTTCAAATCCAGCGGGTCACAGCAGTCGTATTCAATTGCGTATGCAGGGCGGGTGATTTCCAGATTTTCAAGACCCTTGATTGTCTTGTAAAATGCAACCTGAACATCTTCTGGCAAAGAAGAGCTCATACCCTGAATATACATTTCGTCTGTGTTAAGTCCACAAGGTTCAATAAACAGCTGGTGGCGCTCTTTATCTGCAAAGCGCATAACCTTATCTTCAATAGAAGGACAATATCTTGGGCCTATACCTTCTATCTTACCACCATATAATGGGCTTCTGTGAATATTATCTTTAATAACCTTGTGAGTTTCAAGGTTTGTATAACTTATGTGGCAAGGCAGAATATTCTTTGGCTGTTCTGTGGTCATAAAGCTGAACGGTGCTGTTTCTTCGTCCCCTGGCTGAACCTCCAGCACAGAAAAATCAATGCTGCGCTTGTTTACACGGGCAGGTGTGCCTGTTTTAAAGCGCACCAGCTTCATGCCGTTTTCCTTAAGGCAGTCACTAAGCTTGCAGGCAGAGTGATGGCCGTCAGGGCCGCTTAAATAACTTGCGTCACCAACAAAAATTTTGCCTGTAAGGTATGTACCTGTTGCAATTATAACCGCCTTTGCACCATACTGTGTGCCAAGCTGGGTTTCAACCCCTGTAACGTTTTTGTTTTCGTCAAAAAGCACCTTGCAGATTTCTGCCTGCTTCAAATCCAGATTTTCCTGGCGTTCCACCAGCTGTTTCATATACATTGTATACTGCTGGCGGTCGCTTTGGCATCGCAGTGAATGCACTGCAGGGCCTTTGCCGCGGTTGAGCATTCTTGTCTGGATGCTGGTTGCATCTGCCGCAATACCCATACATCCGCCCAGTGCATCAATCTCACGCACAAGGTGACCCTTGGCTGTGCCGCCTATTGCAGGGTTACAAGGCATATTGCCAACGCCGTCCAGTGTAAGCGTGAACAGGGCTGTCTTTACGCCCAGACGTGCCGATGCCATTGCTGCTTCAATACCTGCATGGCCAGCACCTACTACTACAACATCATAATTTCCTAAATTCATAATTTAAAACTCCTTATTGTTGTGTGCGTTTTAGCAATCCCTTTCACCAATTGTTAGAACGTTTTATACTTTATTTTCATTTTTATATCAAAAAATCTGCTTCAGCAATGCTGACACTTCTATCCATGGCTCCCTATGACGAGGGAGGCATTGTATATACACAAAATGTTATACTATTTTTGTTATATTTTATAAAAATATAACTATCTGTTTATTTTCCTACGCAGAATTTGCTGAAAACTTCGGCAACAACCTCTTCGCTTACATTTTCTCCTGTAAGCTGATAGATTGCATAAAGCGCATCGTCCACACAAACGCCGATAATATCAAGGCTCTGGCCCATAATAAATGCATCCAGTGCGTCACCTACTGCGTTGTAGGCTTCTCGCACTGCAGCAAACTGGCGCTCGTTGACCACAGTTGCCACCTCGCTGTCGATATATGTCAGGTTAAACACTTCCTTTACAGTTGCCTCAAACTCTTTTGACATATAAAATTCCTTTGCAGTTATGCTTAGCACCTTTTTAAAATACTGTTCAACCTTTGTCACATCAAATTTCTGCTCAAGGTCCTGCTTATTTATTATAGCAATGCTGTTATTATCTTTGCAGTGCTCTGCAAGATCGATATCTTCCTGTGTGGTTTCTCTGCTGCCGTCAAACACGCAGAATACAAGCTGTGCATCTTTAAGGCGGTCCATACTGCGCTGAATGCCCATTGCTTCCACAATGTCGTCGGTTTCGCGTATACCTGCTGTATCCTGCAGTATAAGGTTGACACCGCCAAGGATAACCTCCTGCTCCACAACGTCACGGGTTGTGCCTGCAATCTCGGTAACAATTGCCTTTTCAAAACCGCTTAAAGCATTAAGCAATGTGGACTTGCCAACATTTGGTTTGCCAACAATGGCTGTGCGCACACCGTTTTTGATTTTTGCACCGCTGTCGTAGCCGTCTATAAGCTTTTTAAGCTCTGCCTTTGCATTCTGTAAAATTTCTTCAATTTCACTGTCAGTTACTTCTTCCACTGCTTCTTCAGGAAAATCGGTATAAGCTGTTATATGGCCAACCAAAACCAGCAGATTGTCTCGCACAGCTTTTGCCTTTTGATAAAGGTGGCCTTCCAAAGCGCTTTTTGCCGCAGACAAAGCCTGGCTGCTGCTTGCATTTATCATCTCTATAACTGCTTCTGCCTGGGTAATGCTCATCTTGCCGTTAAGGAAAGCACGCTTGGTAAACTCACCTGCCTGTGCAGGCACAGCCCCCGCTTCGTAGCAGGCTTTAAGCAGCTGGTCGGCAATTGCGCTGCCGCCGTGACAGCTTATTTCCACCACGTTTTCTCCTGTATAACTTTTTGGTGCAGCAAAAAACAAAGCAACCGCCTGGTCAATCTCCTTGCCTTTGCGGTATGCATGGCCAAACAAAGCGGAATAACCCTTCTGCTTTTCCACGTCCTTGTTTTTATTAATCGGCACAAAAACCTTTTTTGCAATGCCAAAAGCATCGTCACCGCTTATTCTCACAACACACAAGCTTGCCTTGCCAGGTGCTGTTGCCATTGCCGCAATACTCTTGCTCATAAATTAACCTCTTAAATAGTATCAATGTCACCCCGAGCTTTTTGGCAAAGGGGCTCTCTGCTTTATCAGTTACAATGTCATTATCTATCTCAGTAAACAAAGAGATTCTTCACCGAAGACGGTTCAGAATGACATAACAAATTAAACATATTTTTCTAACTTATAATTTTAACATAAATTTTTAAATGTAACAATAGAAATTAATATACATTATTTATATATATTGCTTTCGTTGTAAAATACTGTACAATATGTTAAAATAAAATCTAATGACAAAAATAAACACTCAAATCAACAAAAATATTTTATGCTAATCAAATATATCGGAGAAAACTATGGAACTAAATTTTTTTGAAATTTTAAAGGTTATATTCCTTGGCATTGTAGAAGGCATCACCGAATGGCTGCCAATCTCATCCACAGGCCACATGCTGCTGGTGGACGAATTTTTGCAGATTAATGCCAGCGAAGCTTTTAAAGAAATGTTTTTTGTGGTTATCCAGCTGGGCGCAATTATGGCAGTTGTACTTATCTTCTGGAACAAAATGTGGCCGTTTAACCTTAAATACAAAAGCCGCCCTTTTATAAAAAATCATATTTTTGATATGTGGTTCAAGGTTGTGGTGGCCTGCATCCCAGGGGCTGTGGTTACAATTTTGTTTGACGATTATATCGAAGCACATTTTCACACACCGCTGGTTATTGCCGCCACACTTATTATCTACGGCATTTTGTTTATAGTTATCGAAAACCGCAACAAAAACGTTATACCGGATGTTAAAAAGCTCAGCGACATTACATACAAACACGCACTGCTTATCGGTCTGTTTCAGGTGCTTTCAATAATTCCAGGCACAAGTCGCAGTGGCTCTACCATCATCGGTGCACTGCTTATCGGTGTAAGCCGTGTTGCAGCAGCAGAATTTACATTCTTCCTTGCTGTGCCTGTTATGTTTGGCCTTTCTGCACTTAAGCTGCTCAAATTTGGTTTTGCATTTACCAGCGCAGAACTTATCATTCTTCTTGTTGGCTGCCTTACAGCTTTTATTGTTTCCCTTTTTGTTATCAGCTTTCTTATGTCTTACATCAAGAAAAAAGACTTCAAGGCTTTTGGCTGGTACCGCATTATCCTTGGCGTAATTGTTATTGCCTATTTTATGATTTTTGGATA
>SVMV01000015.1:18754-28286 GCA_015067245.1 Oscillospiraceae bacterium
AAAACTGCTTTGTCTGCGAAAAAATAAACTCTATAAAAAACAGCACAAACCCCTGCTTTGTACGGGAAATGGAAACAGGATATGTAGTTGCAGGGGATTTTCAGCGTTTTTACGGCTATACTCTGTTTTTGTGCAAACAGCATGCCTCCGAACTGCATTTTTTGGAAGAAGATTTCAAACTTAAATTTTTAAATGAAATGAGCCTTGTTGCCCAGGCGGTTTACAATGCCTTTAAACCTCAAAAACTGAATTACGAGCTTATAGGCATGGGCAATGGCGGCGCACATATGCACTGGCACATTTTTCCAAGAAATGACGGTGACCTTGACGGAATGGTTGGCCCTGTGTGGAGACTGGACCCAAAAGACAGAGTAAGCGAAAAATACCGCATAACCCCTGCCCAGCTTGAAGATATTAAGGCTAAACTTAACAAAGAACTGGATTTGCTTGTAAAATAGTTTAAATCCTCCCTTGTGCAAAGGTAGGGGGACCGCTTGCGGTGGAGGGATTGTCTGTGCAGAAAATTCACAATAAAAACCTTGTTTCCAATGCTAAAAAATTGCGCAAAAATATGACAAAAGAAGAGCGTCACCTTTGGTATGATTATCTGCGTGACTACCCCGTAAAATTCTTAAGACAAAAACCTTTTGGCAACTATATAATTGATTTTTATTGTGAAAAAGCAAAAATTGCAATAGAACTTGATGGCTCACAGCATTTTACAGAACAAAATATAATTAATAATGACAATCAAAGAGATACTTATCTTAAAAAATACAATATTACATTTATAAGAATACCTAATAATGAAATAAATAATAATTTTGCAGGTGTTTGCGAATATATAGATTTATCTGTTAAAAAATCTTTATCTGTTCAATCCCTCAGTCAGCAAAGCTGACAGCTCCCTTTACACAAGGGAGCCTTTTATATACAAAAAAGAGACAGTTTTTATAACTGTCTCTTTCTTTATATATAGATATATATTACCTTTTTATATTGCTGCCTTATTCTTCGGTTGCTTCTTCTACAACTTCTGTTGTCTCTTCGGCACTTTCAGGCATTTCGGTTTCTTCTTCGTCATCACGCAGTGTTGCCGCAAAGGTTACAACCTTGTCGTCTTCACCAAGGCGCATCACCTTAACGCCGCCTGCATATCGGCTTTGCAGTGCAATATCTTCGATATGTGTGCGGATTATAATACCGCTGTGGCTGATAAGAATTGCGTCAAGGTCGCTGTTTACAATTCTTACACCACAAACCTTACCGTATTTTTCTGTTTCGTAGTTTCTTACACCTTTACCACCACGGGTCTGTGTGCGGTATTCGCTTATAAGGCTTCGTCTGCCCTTGCCGTCTTCGGTTATTGTAAGCAGTTCTTCGCCTTCACTGCAAACGCCCATGCCAACAACCTGGTCGCCTTCACGCAGTTCAATTGCCTTAACACCCCTTGCACTTCTGCCAACCAGACGCACATCGTTTTCGTCAAAGCGTATTGCCACACCGTCACGGGTAGCAACAATCAGTTCGTCGCTGCCATTTGTAATTCTTGCCCATGCAAGACTGTCTCCTTCGTCAAGGCTTATTGCAATAAGGCCGCTTCTTCTTACATTGTTATATGCACTCAGTTCGGTACGTTTGATAATACCGCCCTTTGTAACCATAACAAGATTAAGATTTTCGGCAATCTCTCTTGGCATTGGCAGAATTGTTGTTATCTTTTCATCCTGCGGCATCTGAATAAGGTTAATGATATTCACACCACGGCTTGTGCGGCTTGCTTCAGGCACTTCGTATCCTTTAAGACGATATACCCTGCCCTTGTCCGTTGCAAAAAGAATATAATCATGGGTGCCGCACATAAACAGTTCCTGCACAAAGTCTTCGTCACGGCGTGTCATACCGCTTATGCCGCGGCCGCCGCGTTTTTGTGCCTGATATGTGTTTTTGGCCATGCGTTTGATATATCCAAAATGTGTATAGGTAAACACACATTCTTCTTCTGGAATAAGGTCTTCAATATCAACTTCACCCGAAACGTGCTGAATTTCTGTTCTTCTTTCATCACCGTATTTGTCACGGATTTCGGTTACGTCTTCCTTAACCTTATCCAGCACCATCTGGTGATTTGTAAGAAATTCGTTGTAGTATGCAATTTTTTCTGCCAGTTCTGCCAGCTCGTTTTCAATCTTTTCTCTTTCAAGGCCCTGCAGACGACGCAGCTGCATATTAAGAATTGCATTTGCCTGAATTTCGCTCAGGCCAAAACGTTCCATAAGGTTATCCTTTGCATTGTCATAGCTTTCGCGGATAATTTTGATAACCTCATCAATGTTATCGCAGGCAATTTTAAGCCCTTCCAGCAGATGCTGGCGTTCCTGTGCTTTGCGCAGGTCATATCTTGTTCTGCGTTCCAGCACGTCGCACTGATGGTCGATATATTTCTGCAGAATTGTTTTAAGGTCCATTACCTTTGGTATACCGTTATCCAGTGCAAGCATATTTGCACCAACAGTTTCCTGCAGTTCAGTAAGGGAATAAAGGTGGTTTAAAACAACCTGCGGATTTGCCTCTTTTTTAAGCTCAACAACAACACGCATACCTTCGCGGTCAGATTCGTCACGCAGGTCGCTTATGCCTTCAACACGTTTGTCCTTAACCAGCTCGGCAATTCTTTCCACCATCTTTGCCTTGTTAACCATATATGGAATTTCGGTTATAACAATCTGGTATTTGCCGTTTGCTTTTTCTTCAATATTGGCGCGGCCGCGCAAAGTTATTTTGCCCTTGCCTGTTGCGTATGCACTTCTTATGCCGCTGCGGCCCATAATAATGCCGCCTGTAGGAAAGTCTGGCCCTGGAATAAGGTCCATAAGTTCGGCATAGTCAGCTTCAGGATAATCAATAAGGTGGATAATGCCGTTGCAAACTTCGGTAAGGTTGTGTGGAGGAATATTTGTTGCCATACCAACAGCAATACCAATACTGCCGTTGATAAGCAGGTTTGGTATACGGCTTGGCAGCACAACAGGTTCCTGTTTTCTCTCGTCAAAGTTTGGCTGAAAATCAACAGTTTCCTTTTCAATATCACGCAGCATCTCGTCGCTTATGCGTTTCATTCTTGCTTCGGTATAACGGTAAGCAGCAGGTGGGTCTCCGTCAACCGAACCAAAGTTGCCCTGACCGTCAATCAGCGGATATCTTAAAGAAAAGTCCTGTGCAAGACGCACCATTGCGTCATAAACAGATGCGTCACCATGTGGATGATAGCTACCCAGCACGTCACCAACTGTTGCAGCAGATTTGTGATACTCGTGATCACTGTCCAGATTGTTCTCGTACATTGTATAGAGAATGCGGCGGTGAACAGGCTTAAGCCCGTCACGCACATCAGGCAAAGCACGGCTTACTATAACTGACATGGAATAGTTAAGAAAGCTGCTTTTCATCTCCTTATCTATATCAACATTGATATATTTTGTGTTGTCGTTAATTAACATAAGTGTCTCCTTTTTAAAGGGATAACTCCCTTTACACCCTTTTTTAAGGGCGTTGCCCGTGACTTTTGCCGCCAAAAGTCACCAAAAGCGCCGCTGTTGGCAGGCAGCGGACCCCGCCTTACTTTTCACAGCCGCAAGGTCTTTGAAAAAAGAACTCGGATACACCAAAATCTTCGATTTTGCTCATCCTCAAACACCTTTTTTCATTTTGCCAAAGCAAAAACAGACTTGCTTATTTTTGCAAACCGTTTTTACTGCTCACTGTCATATTTTTGCAACTTATTCTGCAGCAGCTTCTGCTTCTTCGGCAATTTCTGCTGTTTCGCCTTTTTTGCGGAAAGAAAGGATAATATCCTTTATTTTTTCTTTTTCACAGTCAGGGTTAAAAATAAGTAAATCGCCTGTTATAAAGTGAATGCAGAAATAATGTTCTGTTTCAAAAAACTGGGTAAAATCGTTGTAGTGAAGTTCATCTGTGTTGCCGCCAACAAGATATTTAAGGTGGTCCTCAAAAAATTTAACCTCAAACCAGTTGTCGCCATAGCCTCTGCCTTCATAGCTTTTTTCAATATTTTCCCAAATCTGTTTATCGTATTTTGGATATTTAACCTTAAGTCCGTGAATACCCACACCAATCATCATCAAAGCAAAGAAAGAAAAGATAAACATACCTGTCTGTTTTAAAATAACCACAGATGCAATAAAAACAATACCAACAATCATCTGCACAAAAGCAGTAATTTTGATATTTCTTTTGTTTCTTTCAAGCTTTGGCTTGTTCTGGTCTATTGTAAAGTTGCCAAAGGTTTCTTTTGACAAAACATATTTCTCTTTGTGAATAGGGTTCATCTTAAACAATCCTTTCAGTTACTGTGCAGCTTTGATGCCTGCAATGTAGTTATTGATAATTTCCTTTATTTTTTCTTTTTTGCAGTTAGGGTTAAAGATAACAACTTCACCTGTTGTAAAGTAGATAGCCAGATATTTTTCACTTTCGTAAAATTTTCTGAATGTGCTGTATTCCAGTTCTTCTTCTTTTTCGCCGTGTTTGTAAACAAGCTTGTCTTCGTAAAATTTTACATCGTTCTGATACTTTTCAAATTTCTGTTCGGTATAGTCCTTGATAATTTTTTTATCAAGACCTCTTTCAGCCTGACGCATCTTGTTGTAGTTGGAGATTGCCAGAAATACAAAAACAATTGGCAGCACCATCCACACAAAGTCGTTTTTAAGGTCTGCGTTAGGGCCAAAGAACATAACGCCAACCACAACAACTGCAACAATAACCATTGCAAGCGCCATAAGTTTATAGCCTTTCTGCTCTTTTTTCAAATCTGCTTCAAGTCTGTCACGCATAAAGCTGTGAAATGTTTCGCCTGTAAGATAATATTTTTCTTTGTGAATAGGATACATAAATTTTTTCTCTCCCTTTTTTGTTTTTCATAGGGGGCTTAGTTGCTCGCCGCAGACGGCACACCCCTTGTCACTTCGTGACATTCCCCTCACAGGGGAACCCTGCATGACGCATTTTTTCACGACAAAGCGTGAAAAAATCTGCTGTCACCCCCATAGATGATAGCAGGCTATGCCATTCGGCAGCCTTGCTATATTATGAGTTTAAAAATCCTTATATAAATTTTATACATCAAGATTGCTTACGTATTTTGCATTCTTTTCAATAAACTCTTTTCGTGGTTCAACCTTGTCGCCCATAAGGATTGTAAATGTCTCGTCAGCGCGTCTTGCATCTTCAATGCTTACACGCATCATAACACGGTTGTCTGGGTTAAGGGTTGTTTCCCAAAGCTGGTCAGGGTTCATTTCACCAAGACCTTTAAAGCGTCCAAGTTTATATCCGCTGCCAAATTCTTCAATAATTGCATCTCTTTCGTCATCGTCGTATGCATATCTTATCTGCTTGCCTTTTGTCACCTTGTAAAGCGGCGGCATTGCAATATATACATAGCCCGCTTCAATAACAGGGCGCATAAAACGGAAGAAGAATGTAAGCAGCAAGGTTCTGATATGCTGGCCGTCAACGTCAGCATCGGCCATAATAACAACCTTGTGATAACGTATTTTGCTTACATCAAGGTCTTCGCCAATGCCGCATCCCAGCGCCTGCACAACAGGCACAAGTTTTTCGTTGCCGTAAACTTTATCAAGTCTTGCCTTCTCAACGTTTATCATTTTACCCCACAAAGGCAGGATAGCCTGATATTCTCTGTCACGTCCGTTTTTAGCGGAACCGCCAGCAGAGTCACCTTCGACAATGTACAGCTCACAGATTGAAGGGTCCTTGCTGGAACAGTCAGCCAGTTTGCCAGGCATACGCACACTGTCCAGTGCAGATTTTCTGCGCACCATCTCTCTTGCTTTTCTTGCAGCTTCCCTTGCACGCTGTGCACTCAAAGCCTTTTCGTAAATTACCTTTGCAACAGCAGGGTTTTCTTCAAAAAAGTCTTTCAGCTTTTCATAAACCAGTTTTTCCACAAGGCCTTTAATCTCGGTGTTGCCAAGCTTTGCTTTTGTCTGGCCTTCAAACTGTGCTTCGGTTACCTTTATTGATATAACAGCAGTCAAACCTTCACGCACGTCATTGCCAGAAAGATTATCGTCCTTTTCTTTTATATAACCTTTTGCACGGCCAAACTCGTTAAACACCCTTGTCAAAGCATTTTTAAAGCCTGTTTCATGGGTACCGCCGTCAGGTGTGTGAATGTTGTTTGCAAAGCTTACAAGGTCTTCGTTGTAGCTGTCGTTATACTGTATTGCAACCTCGGCTGTGCTGTTTTCGGTGGCAGTTTTTATATGGATAGCATCGTGCAGTGCTGTCTTATTACGGTTTAAATATTCTGCAAAGCTTTTTATACCGCCTTCGTAATAAAGCACTTCGCCAATTTCTTCTTCGCTGTTTCTCCTGTCTGCAATTGTAATGCGCACACCTGCGTTGAGAAATGCCTGTTCTCTCAAACGTGTAAGCAGAATTTCGTATTCGTATTCGCAGGTTTCAAACATTTCGCTGTCTGCCTTAAAGCGCACAGTTGTGCCTTTTTCTGCTGTGTCGCCAACCCTTGCAAGGTCGCCGTCAGCCACACCGCGTTTAAAGCTCTGCTTATAAATGCCTTCGCCGTTTCGCACCTCAACTGTCAGCCATTCACTCAGTGCGTTAACAACACTGGCACCAACGCCGTGCAGACCGCCCGATACCTTATAGCCGCTGCTTTCTCCGCCAAACTTGCCCCCTGCGTGCAGGATGGTAAATACAACAGTAACAGCAGGAATACCCAGTTTTGGCTGAATACCAACAGGTATACCACGGCCGTTGTCTTTAACTTCAATAATATTTTCCTCTAAAATAGAAACTTCAATATTGTCGCAGTAACCTGCCAAAGCTTCGTCAATAGAGTTGTCTACAATTTCATAAACCAGATGATGCAAGCCTGCAGGCCCTGTGGAGCCTATATACATACCAGGGCGTTTTCTTACAGCTTCAAGTCCTTCCAGAACCTGAATCTGCTCTCCGCCATAGTTGGTGCTTACTTTATCTTCTAACTGTGCCATATTTCCTCCGTTTTTAATTATAAAAACTTTGTAAATTTATATTTGTTTAATTATTAATTAATTTGTTCTTAAAATGATATTCTTCATTTCGCTCAGAATAACATAACTATTAAACTTGCTGTCTCTGTGAGAGTATTTACCACCCAGGTAATCTCTCATTTTTATCTGTTTGTCATTCTGAGTGACCTTTTTCCCAAATAATCTCTCGGTTACCCAAAAATATATAACTGCTCACTTTAATCTGTTTGCAAAATATATCAAATACAAACTATTTTATCTCAAGCCTTTTTTTCAAAATCTGGCTGGAAAGTTCCACCACAAAAACCTGCCCGTTTTTTGTAACCACAAAGCTTTTTGGAATATCCTTTATCAGATATGTCACCTTGCCTGCCTTCTGCATTTCGTTAAGATAGTTTATTGTGTATTTGCCTGCAGCAGTGGTGTTGTCCAGGTCAAATATTCCAACAATATCTTCTTCCTTTATCAAAAAATCGGTTGCGATATCTATATACATTCTATCTCTCCGTTTTTAACAAGATATTTTCGGCTGGTTGCAAGGTTAATGCGGTTTTCGTCGCAGGAGGATATAAACACCTGCTTGCCTTCAATATTTTCCAGCAGATATTCCTGGCGTTTAAAGTCAAGCTCGCTCAAAACATCATCCAGCAGTATAACAGGGTTAATTTCGCATATCTCTTTAAGAATATCACTTTCGGCCAGCTTCATACCCAGCACAATGCTGCGCTGCTGGCCCTGACTGGCAAATTCCTTTGCATTTTCGCCGTCAATATAAATTTCAATATCTTCACGCTGAACACCGCAGGTAGAAAACCCCGCTCTTTTATCAGCTTCAACACTTTCGCAAAGCTTTTTATAAAAATCCGCTTCATTTTCTGCAAATGGCAGATATTTAAATTCAATCTGCTCTCTGCCGCTGGATATTTTATAATAATATTCCCTTGCCTTTACACTTAAAAGGTCAATGTATTCTTTTCTCTTTTTATAAATTTCAAAGCTCAAAGCAGCAATGTTGCGGTTATAAATATCCAAAGTGCTGTTGAACTCTGCCAAAGGATATTTCATGCAATTTTTTAAAAGGCTGTTTTTCTGCTCTAAAAATTTTTCAAAGGTTTTAAAGGTTTTTATATATCCCGGATAAATCTGGCAGATTGCCCCATCCACAAATTTACGTCTGAGACTTGGACTGCCGCTTACAAGGGTTAAATGCTGCGGGCAGAACACCACACAGTAAAACTTTCCTGCAAGGGTAACAGCCCTTTTCTGTGTGCCGTCGTTAAACTTTGCATATCTGCCCTTTTTGCTTTCGGTTTCGGCAATAAGCAGTTCAATTTTATTTTCGTAATCATCGTCCGCCTTTATCACCGAAACTATCCTTGCAAAGCTGCTCTCCTTGTTTATAAGGTCTTTATCCTTGCTGCCTCTGAAACTTTTTGCCCCAGTCAGCATCCACAGGCTTTCAATCAGATTTGTTTTTCCCTGACCGTTCTCACCTGTAATAACATTTATACCTTCACAAAAATCCAGCTTTGCAGATTTTATATTGCGAAAATTTTCTATATCAATATTTTTAATACAACAATTATTCACTTATACAAACCTTAAAATCTTCACCGTTAAAGCTTACAACATAACCGTCATACAGTTTTTTGCCGCGCATTGTGCAAACCTCGCCGTTTACACTTACCATCCCCTCAAGGATAACTGTTTTTGCTTCGCCGCCGCTGTAAATAACATTTGCAAACTTTAAAAACTGGTCAAGCTTTATAAAAGGTGGTTTAACTTCAATATTAGTCATTTTTAAACCTCACTGGCAATACAAGATAGGTAAAATCATCGCTGTCCTTTGGTCTTATAACACAAGGTGAAAGGCTGCCTGTAAAACAGAACACAAGCTCTTCTTTTCTGCTTGCCTTAAGTGCATCCAGCAGATACTTGTTGTTAAAGCCTATTTCCAGTTCGCCGCCTTCAATGTCGGCAGCAATTTCGTCATAAACCGCACCAATTTCTGTTGCGCATTTAACGCTTATAAAATCGTCGTTGATGTTAAGCTTAACAGGGTTTTTAAGTCTTTCGGTAATAATAAGTGACACACGGTCTATAACATTGATAAATTCTCTTGTCTTTGCAGTTGCCTTTATGCTGAATGTTTTTGGAATAGCCTTGTTATAGTCCAAAAATTCACCTTCCAGCAGACGTGAAAGCACAATAAATTCCTTTGCATTAAATATAATGTACCTTCTGTTTGCAAAAATTGTCAGCTTGCCGTCGGTGTCGCCCACAATTTTTCGCACTTCGTTCATTGCTTTTGCAGGCACAATCATGCTGAAGTTGCCGTCAAAATCCACTTCTCTTTCGCACACAGCAAGGCGATAGCCGTCCAAAGCAACCATTGTAAGCTTGCGGTTTTCCAGTTTAACCAAAACACCTGTATGTGCAGGGCGTTTTTC
>SVMV01000016.1 GCA_015067245.1 Oscillospiraceae bacterium
GTGCGTAAACGACATTGTTTGCTGCGGTGCAAAACCTTTGTTCTTCCTTGACTATATTGCAATAGGCAAAAACTATCCTGAAAAGGTTGCAACAATTGTAAGCGGTGTTGCAAAAGGCTGTTATGACTCAGGCTGCAGCCTTATCGGCGGCGAAACAGCAGAACACCCTGGCCTTATGCCTGTTGACGAATACGATATCGGCGGCTTTGCTGTTGGTATTGTTGAAAAGGACAAAATCCTTAACAATGAAAATGTAAAAACAGGTGACGTGCTGGTTGCAATTCCATCCAGCGGCGTGCACTCCAACGGATTCTCCCTTGTAAGAAAGGTATTTGACGTTGAACACGCAGACCTTGGCCTTTATATCGAAAGCCTTGGCGGCACACTTGGTGAAACACTTCTCACACCAACAAAGCTTTATGTTAAACCTGCACTTGCAGTTCTGGAAGAAGTTAATGTTAAAAGCATTGCCCACATTACAGGCGGCGGCTTCTTTGAAAACATTCCGCGTGCACTGCCAAAGGGCAAAACAGCAAAAATCAGATATGAAGATGTAAGAGTGCTGCCAATCTTTGACCTTATCAAAGAAACAGGCAATATCCCAACAGACCATATGTTCTCCACATTCAACATGGGTGTTGGTATGGTTATGATTGTTAGCCCTGAAGAAGCAGATAAAACAATAGAAATCCTTAAAGCACAGGGCGAAGACGCATACGTTCTGGGCAGCGTAGTGGACGGCGAGGAAGGTGTTATCTTATGTTAAGAGTAGCAGCTTTTGTAAGCGGCGGCGGCACAAACCTGCAGGCTATTATCGACGCACAGAATGCGGGAATTATAACCGATGCCAAAGTGGAACTGGTTGTGTCCAATGTTGCAGGAGCCTACGCACTTGAAAGAGCAGAAAAAGCAGGCATAAAAACAGCAACAATCCGCAAAAAAGATTTTGAAAACGCTGCAGCTTGGGAAGATGCCCTTGTAAAAGAACTTAAGAAAAACAGCATTGACCTTATTGTTCTTGCAGGCTTTCTTTCCATTCTCAGTGAAGATTTTATAAAACAGTATCCAAACAGAATTATCAATGTTCACCCATCACTTATTCCAAGCTTCTGCGGTGAAGGTATGTATGGCCTTAAAGTGCACGAAGCAGCTTTGGAAAAAGGTGTTAAGGTTACAGGTGCAACAGTGCACTATGTAAACGAAGTAGTGGATGGCGGCGAAATTATTGCACAGAAAGCGGTTGAAGTTCTGCGCGGTGACACACCTGAAGTTCTGCAGAAACGTGTTATGGAAAAGGCAGAGTGGGTTATTCTGCCAAGAGCAATCCAGACCATTGCAGAGGATATTGCACTGGGCAATATTATTGCAAACACACGCTGCATAAGCGAAGGTGACCTTAAAACCAAAGCAAGAGAAGTTGCAGGTGTAAAGATTATCACACACGCATAGCGGTGTTAACTGTTCGCTGTCAGCGGAACAGAACAATGAAAAGTAAAATTATAAGCAATTGACAATATACATAAAAAGGATTGATTACTATGAAATTAGCAGAATATCTTGCAAGCAAAGAATATCCTGGCAGAGGCATTGTGGTTGGCAAAACAGCTACAGACATCGTTATGGCTTATTTTATCATGGGCCGCAGTGTAAACAGCCAGAACAGAATTTTTGAAGAAACAGAAGACGGCATCCGCACAAAAGCTTTTGACGAAAGCAAAATGGTGGACCCAAGCCTTATCATCTATCATCCTGTAAGAAAGGTTGGCGATGTAACTGTTGTTACAAACGGCGACCAGACAGATACAATCCGTGACTTTATGGTTAAAGGCGACAGCTTTGAAAACGCACTGCGCACAAGAGAATTTGAACCAGACGGTCCAAACTGGACACCAAGAATTTCTGCAGCAGTAAACGCTGACGGTTCTTTCAAAATGTCCATCCTTAAATCCGACAAAGGCAACGAAGCACAGTGCCTGAGATATTTCTACGAATATGCTGCACCAATTGAAGGCCAGGCAAGAATTATCCACACATACAACGACAACGGCAACCCAATCCCATCATTTGAAGGCGAACCAAAAACAGTTGTTGGCATTGAAGGCAGCATTGATGAAGTTACAGATATGATCTGGAGCAGCCTTAACGAAGGTAACAAGGTTAGCCTTTTTGTGCGCTTTGTAAACAGAGCAACAGGCGAAACATCCACAAGAATTGTAAATAAAAACATTTAATATATCTGCAAGGAGAATAAAAAATGACAGAACTTGAACTTAAATACGGCTGTAACCCTAACCAGAAACCTTCCCGTATTTTTATGAAAGACGGCCAGCTTCCAATTGAAGTTCTCAACGGCCGCCCAGGTTACATCAACTTTATGGACGCACTCAACGGCTGGCAGCTTGTTAAAGAACTTAAAGCTGCAACAGGCCTGCCTGCAGCAACAAGCTTTAAACACGTTAGCCCTGCAGGTGCTGCTGTTGCACAGCCACTTACAGATACACTTAAAAAAATCTACTTTGTAGAAGGCATGGAACTTACACCGCTTGCATCTGCTTATGCAAGAGCACGCGGCGCTGACAGAATGAGCTCTTTTGGTGACTTTATTGCTCTCAGTGATGTTTGTGATGCTGCAACAGCAAAAATTATCGCTAAAGAAGTTAGCGATGGCGTTATAGCACCTGGCTACACAGACGAAGCTCTTGAAATTCTTAAAGGCAAACGCAAAGGCGGCTACAACGTTATCAAAATTGACGAAAATTATGTTCCAGCACCTGTTGAAACAAAAGACATTTTTGGCATTACATTTGAACAGGGCCGCAACGAACTTAAAATTGACAAAGAATATTTCAACAACATTGTTACAGAAAACAAAGACCTTACAGATGCTGCAAAACGTGACCTTGCAATTGCAATGATTACACTTAAATACACACAGTCCAACTCTGTATGCTATGTAAAAGACGGTCAGGCAATTGGTATCGGTGCAGGCCAGCAGTCCCGCGTACACTGCACACGCCTTGCAGGCCAGAAAGCAGACAACTGGTGGATGCGCCAGCACGAAAAAGTGCTTGGTCTTAAATTTGTAGAAGGCATCAGCCGCGCAAACCGTGACAACGCTATTGATGTTTATATCGGCGAAGAATGCGATGACGTTCTGCGCGACGGCACATGGGAAACAATCTTTGCAGAAAAACCAGAAAGACTTACAGCAGAAGAAAAACGTGCATGGCTTGACCAGATGAGCGGTGTTGCACTTGGTTCTGATGCATTCTTCCCATTTGGCGACAATATCGAAAGAGCTAAAAAATCAGGTGTTCAGTACATTGCTGAACCAGGCGGCTCTATCCGTGATGACCAGGTTATCGAAACCTGCAACAAATACAATATGGTAATGAGCTTTACAGGCATCCGTCTGTTCCATCATTAATATGTTGATGCATGCCTCCCTCTGATGAGGGAGGTGCTGAGAAAATAAGGCGAGGGAGAGAAAACTACCCCTCAGTCAGCGTAGCTGACAGCTCCCCTGACAAGAGGAGCCATAGTCATAAAATAATTGTGAGCATCCCACAAGGAGAAAAAATATGAAAATTTTAGTTGTTGGCGGCGGTGGCAGAGAGCACGCTACAGTTAAAAGCCTTGCAAAAGAAGGCAGAGAGCTTTTCTGCGCACCTGGCAATGCAGGTATTGCAAACCTTGCAACCTGTGTTGACATCAAAACAAACGATATTGACGGCATTGTAAAGTTTGCTGTTGAAAACAAAATTGACCTTGCAGTTGTAAGCCAGGACGAACCGCTTGTTCTTGGCATGGTTGATGCACTGCAGGCAGCGGGTATCCGCGCATTTGGTCCAAATAAAGCAGCTGCTATTATCGAGGGCAGCAAGGCTTTCTCCAAAGACCTGATGAAAAAATACAATATTCCAACTGCTGCTTATGAAAAATTTACAGAAGTTGAACCAGCTATCGCATATCTTCAGGCACAGAACTCTTACCCTGCAGTTATCAAGGCAAGCGGTCTTGCACTTGGCAAAGGCGTTATCATTGCTGAAAACTTTGAAGACGCAAAAGAAGCTGTTATCGAAATGCTGGAAGGCGGCAAGTTTGGCGAAAGCGGCAGCGAAATTGTTATCGAAGAATTCCTTACAGGTACAGAAGTTAGCGTTCTTGCATTTACAGACGGCAAATGCGTTAAACCTATGATTTCTTCCAAAGACCACAAACGTGCATTTGATGATGACAAAGGTCTTAACACAGGCGGTATGGGTGTTATTGCACCAAACCCTGTTTACACAAAAGAAGTTGAAGCAGAAGCATTTGAAAAGATTTTTATCCCTACAATGAACGCTATGAACGCTGAAGGCAGAACATTTAAAGGTGTTCTCTACTTTGGCCTTATCGTTACAGAACAGGGCCCTAAAGTTATCGAATACAACTGCCGATTGGGCGACCCTGAAGCACAGGTTTGTCTGTCTCTGCTGGAAACAGACCTGCTTGAAATTATGAACGCTGTTATCGACGGCACACTGGAAAATGTTGAATTCTCTAACCGTGAAGGCGGCGCAATTGTTGTTATGATGTGCAGCGGCGGTTATCCTGAAAGCTATGCAAAAGGCAAGGAAATCACAGGCCTTAAAGAAGACGGTCAGAACGACAGCTTCCACTACATCTTCCACAGCGGCACAGCTATGAAAGACGGCAAATATCTTTCCAACGGCGGCCGTGTGCTTGGCTTTGTATGCCTTGGCGATGATGTTAAGGACGCACAGGACAAGGTTTATGCAGCTATCGACCAGGTAAGCTTTGAAAACAGCTTCTACAGACACGATATAGGAGGAAAAAGATAATGGTATATCGCGTTTATGTTTCCAAAAAAGAAGGTTATAACAACGAAGATAAAGGCGTTTTGGCAGATTTGAGAAACAATCTTGGCATCAAAAGCCTTAAAAAAGTTAAAATCTTCAACAGATACGATGTTGAAAACATCGAAAAAGATGTTTTTGACAGTGCAGTAAAAAGCATCTTCTCTGAAATGCAGGTAGACGATACTTTTGACAGTATCAAAATTACAGACAGAACATTTGCTGTTGAACTTCTGCCAGGTCAGTTTGACCAGCGTGCAGACAGTGCCCAGCAGTGTGTACAGTTTGTAACAGCAGGTATGCGCCCAACAGTTAAATACGCAAAAGTGTACAAACTTACAGGCGATATTTCTGCAGAAGAATTCAGCAAAATCAAAAAATACCTTATCAATCCAGTGGAAAGCCGTGAAGCTTCCATGGAAAAACCAAAAACACTTAAAGAAGTTTATCCAGTGCCTGAAAAAACACCTGTTCTTGAAGGCTTTATCGATATGACAGAAGCAGACTTTGAAGGCTTTGTAAAAGCCAATGGTCTTGCAATGGATGCAGACGACCTTGCTTACTGCCATGACTACTTTAAAAATACAGAAAAACGCAATCCAACACTTACAGAGCTTAAGATGATCGATACATATTGGTCTGACCACTGCCGTCATACAACATTTATGACACAGCTTAACGACATTGTTATCGAAGACGAAAACATCAAGGCAAGCTGGGACAAATATCTTGAAATCAAAAACGAGCTTTACCCAGCAGGCAACCGCCCTGTAACACTGATGGACCTTGCAACAATCGGTGCAAAATATCTTAAACGCACAGGCAAGCTTAAAAACCTTGACGAAAGTGAAGAAATCAACGCATGCAGCGTAAAAATTGACGTTACAATCGACGGCAAAAAAGAAAAATGGCTGCTGATGTTTAAAAACGAAACACACAACCACCCAACAGAAATCGAGCCATTTGGCGGTGCTGCAACCTGCCTTGGCGGCGCAATCCGTGACCCACTGTCTGGCCGCAGCTATGTATACCAGGCAATGAGATTTACAGGTGCAGCTGACCCAACAGTGCCAGTGAGCGAAACAATAGAAGGCAAGCTGCCACAGATTAAAATCTGTCAGACAGCTGCAAGCGGCTATGCATCCTACGGCAACCAGATTGGTCTTGCTGCAGGCCACATTGAAGAATGTTATCACCCAGGCTTTATGGCAAAACGTATGGAAGTTGGCGCTGTAGTTGGTGCTGCTCCTGCTAAAAACGTTGTGCGAAAAACACCTGAAAATACAGACGTTATCATTCTTCTTGGCGGTGCAACAGGCCGTGACGGCTGCGGCGGTGCAACAGGCTCCTCCAAAGCACATGATGTATCTTCCCTTACAGAATGCGGTGCTGAAGTTCAGAAGGGCAACGCACCTGAAGAAAGAAAAATCCAGCGTCTGTTCCGTGACGGTTCTGTAACAAGAATGATTAAACGCTGCAACGACTTTGGTGCAGGCGGTGTTTCTGTTGCTATCGGCGAGCTTGCTGACAGCCTGCTTATCAACCTTGATATGGTGCCTAAAAAATATGAAGGCCTTACAGCTACAGAACTTGCAATCAGTGAAAGCCAGGAACGTATGGCTTGCGTGGTTGCAGCAAAAGATGCTAAAAAATTCATCAAAGCAGCAGCAAAAGAAAACCTCAGCGCTGTTATTGTTGCAGAAGTTACAGATACAAACCGTCTGCAGATGCTCAGCGAAGGTGAAATGATTGTTGACCTTGACCGCAACTTCCTCAACAGTGCAGGTGCAACAAAATACGCACAGGCAACAATCACAAAACAGGGCCTTACAGAAGAACCAATTACAGAAGATGTTTATACAAAATGGGAAAAAATGGTAAGCGACCTTAACGTTGCTTCCCAGCGCGGCCTTGTTGAACGCTTTGACGCAACAGTTGGCGGCGGCACAGTGCTTATGCCATTTGGCGGTGCAAGACAGCTTACACCTGCACAGGGTATGGCAGCACTTATCAACAGCCCTAAAGGCGAAGTTAACACAGCTTCTATCCTTACACACGGCTTTGACCCATACCTTGCAACACAGAGCCCATACTACTCTGCTTATTATGCAGTTATCCACTCTGCAGCTAAACTTGTTGCAGCAGGCGGCGATATCGGCAAAGCATGGATGAGCTTCCAGGAATACTTTGAAAGACTGCGCAAAGAGCCAACACGCTGGGGCAAACCACTTGCAGCACTTCTTGGCGGTCTTGAAGCACAGCTTGCTTTGGGCATTGGCGCAATCGGCGGCAAAGACAGTATGTCCGGTTCTTTTGAAAATATCGATGTTCCGCCATCACTTATCAGCTTTGCATGCGGTGTTGCAGAAGCAGATAACATTATCTCACCAGAATTTAAAGGCATTGGCAACAGCGTATATCTTGTTGAACCTAAAAAGGCAGCAAATGGCCTTTACGATGAAGAAAGCCTTGTAAAAACATACAAAACACTGCAGAAAGCTATCAAAGAAAAACGTGTTATTTCCGCTTGGGCAATTGGCTTTGGCGGTATTGCAGAAGCTGTTACAAAGATGGCATTTGGCAATGCAATCGGTGTTAAACTTGACAACAAGCTTACAGCAGAAGAACTGTTCAGCAAAAAATACGGTGCATTTGTTGTTGAAACAGACGGTCTTTTGAGATTTGGCAAGAAAATCGGTACAACAATTGATAAATACACAATCATCTACAACCGCAGATACATCAAACTTGACAAGCTTGAACAGGCTTGGGAAGCTAAGCTTGAACCTGTTTATCCAAGCAACACAGTACTGCAGCCTGTAAAAGAAGTTGAAAACATCTGCTATGACTTTAAAGGCACAAGACCAAGCCCACTTATCAAAGTGCCAACACCAAAGGTTATTATCCCTGTATTCCCAGGCACAAACTGTGAATATGACGTTGCCCGTGCATTTGACCGTGCAGGCGCAGATACAGAAATCTTTGTTGTGCGCAACCGCAAGCCAGAAGAAGTTATGCAGTCTGCAAAAGACCTTGCAAAACTTATCAAAACTGCAAATATTCTTGCAATTCCTGGCGGTTTCAGCGGCGGTGACGAACCAGACGGCAGTGCTAAATTTATTATCTCCCTTATGAGAAACCCACTTGTTGCACAGGAAATTCACGGGCTGCTTGACAACCGTGACGGTCTTATGACAGGTATCTGCAACGGCTTCCAGGCTCTTGTTAAGCTTGGCCTTGTACCATACGGCGAAATTGTTGCTCCAAGTGCTGATATTCCAACACTTACATTTAACTCTATTGCACGTCACCAGTCCCGTCTTACACATACACGCGTTGCTTCCAACAAGTCTCCATGGCTTATGTACCACGAAGTAGGTGACATTGCAACAGCTGCAACAAGCCACGGCGAAGGCAGATTTATTGCTCCACAGGAAGTTATTGACCAGCTTATTGCAAACGGCCAGGTTGCCACACAGTATGTTGACCTCAGCGGCAATGCAACAAGCGACATTATGTTTAACCCTAACAACTCCATGATGGCTATCGAAGGCATTACAAGCCCAGACGGACGTGTATTCGGTAAAATGCTCCACGATGAAAGATGGTGCGACCGCAACTACAAAAACGTGCCAAACAGCCGCGGCCTTGAAATGTTTAAGGGTGCTGTTGATTACTTTAAAAAGTAATTGATGCTGTCTGAAAAGATAAAATTATTATTGCAACCATAAAAATATCCGCCATACCACCTGTTTGTGGTATGGCGGATTATTTTTTGCTTTTAAATTTTAAGCTGTTATAAATCTGTGTTTTCAAACCTTTTCTGCGAAACCTTGCAGGAAATCACGGTTGATATGACATAAACAAAAAACGATGTTACAAATGCGATAAGATGTCTGCCAATAAAACTGAAATCGTCGGCGTTAAGCCAGCTTAAAGAGGGAATATGATGCAATGTTTCTGCAATGGCGATAATTATAAAATTTGTGATGATAAAAAATACAAAAGGTTTGCCCAGTGCATAGGCGGTTTTAAAAAAGCCGCCGATAAATATTACGTTAAAAGCGGCAAAAATAAGCAGTACAAAGGAAAGGTAAACCAAATTTGCGCTCATCATAAAATTGGCCTTGTACACAGCTGCTTCGGACATAAAAAACATTCTGATAAATGTGAACACGGCGCACAGCATAAAGGCGACAAGCTGAATAAAAACAGCCGCAGCGTATTTGCCTTTTACTACGTCGGATTTTCTTATGGGAAGCAGCACAGAATACAGAATATCGTTGTCTTCTCTTGCCTTCTGCCAGCTTTGAAACATACCAAGACAGATAAAAAATGTGCCGCACAGTATGGGGTATCCAGGAATAAAGGTCATAAGCGAAAACAAAAGAAAGATAAATGTAAGGGGCAGGGTGGCCAAAGTTAATTCTTTATAGACCGGCTTTTTCATAAAAGGCCTCCTTTTCAAAGTTTATCATTACACTTTCCAGCTTTTTGCCGCAGGTGAAGTTTTCAAGGCTGCCTGTATATATTATGCGGCCATCGCGGATATAGGTGATGTCATCGGCACAGTTTTCAAGGTCAGATGTGATATGGGTGGAAAACAATATTGCGATGCCCTGATTTTTTAAAAGTTTGAATATTTCCAGTAGTTCTGCACGGGAAACGGGGTCAAGGCCGCTGGTAGGTTCGTCAAGAATAAGCAGCTGTGCGTTGTGTGACAGTGCAATTGCAAGGCTGAGCTTTACCTTCATACCTTCGGAAAGCTGGCTGGGAGTTTTGTTTGGGTCTATGGAAAACAGCTGCAGATATTTTTTGCAGGTTTCGTCATCCCAGCTGTTAAAAAAGCTTTTTGTTATATCAAGAATACGGCATATTTTTTTGTTTTTATAATAATTTACGGTGCCGCCTGCATAGCCTGTGGATTGTTTTATCTGCTTTTCGTGCTTTTTTATGTCAAGACCAAAAATTTCTACAGTGCCGTTTGTTGCGTGCACCATGTTCATAATGGCTTTTAGGGTGGTTGTTTTGCCTGCACCGTTTCGGCCTATAAAACCCATTACAGTGCCTTTTTTTACAGAAAAGGAAACATTATCAAGACGAAAAGAAGGGTATTCCTTGCACAGATTTTCCACTTTAAGTATATCGCTCATTTCGGCCCCCTTTAAAAATCGCTGCACTTAACCAGCGCAATGCCCTGGCCCCGTTCAGCAAGCAGCAGCATTTTGCCGCCGCAGTGCACATCAAACAGCTCCATAACACTGTCAGGGATTTTTATGCAGCCTTGCTGGGTTATCTCCACAACGCCGCATATACGGTTATCTTTTGGAAGAAAATCATTGTTTGCAACCGCTTCAAGAGGTCTGTTTACAAGTTCGTCAAGAGAGATTTTATACAGTGTGGCAAGCTTTATGCAGTTGGTTATGTCGGGGTAAGAGTCTCCTGCTTCCCATTTTGCCACCGACTGACGTGACACCGAAATTATCTCGGCAAGGGCTTCAAGGGTGTATCCGTGTTTATGTCTTAAAACAGTCAGATTTTCTGCGATACATATTTTCATAGCTTAATCCTCCTTATGTTAAAAATTATATTGCATCACTGTGCGTTTAACAATAAACCGATATTAACCTTTTTGGTTAAAATGGATTACAGCCGTAAAATTTTTGCTGTGAAGATGCGTTGACTGGCCGTTGTTGATTTTTGATATATAATATAGTATAATTATATGGATAATAAAATAGCCGTAGTGTGTCAAAAAAACAGGCAGGATATACGCTGTATCTGGTTTGGCACAGTTATATAATAAGGTGAATGTATGAACACTTTAAACGAAAAACAAGTGAATAGCCAGCCTATCCGTATTCTGCACTGTGTGGCAGGTATAGGCCGCGGCGGTTACGAGACTTATATTATGAATCTCTACCGCAATATCGACAGGACAAAGGTTCAGTTTGACTTTCTGTACAGCTTTGGCGGCGTGTACAAGCCAGAGATAGAAGCTTTGGGCGGCAGACTGTATAAGATACCTTTTATTACCGAAAAAGGCCCTTTTGCATATACAAAATATGTGAGAGATTTTTTTGCAAGCCATCCTGAATACAAGATTGTTCATTCCCACATGGACAAGTTTTCGGGACATATAATGCGCGAAGCAAAACGTGCGGGCATCCCTGTGCGTATAAGCCACAGCCATTCGGTTGCTTCCAGCGGTGTTTTGGCATACAAACTTGTTAAAGGTTTTTACGGCTTTATGATTAATCCAAACTGCACCGACCGCTTTGCCTGCAGCAAAGAGGCTGGGGACTGGCTGTTTGGCAAAGGCCGCAGCGATGTAAATGTGGTTAAAAACGGCATCGACCTTAAAAAATTCAGCTGCGAGGACAATCGAGACCGCGAAAAACTGACAATTAGCTGTGTTGGCCGACTGGCAGAAGAAAAAAATCATACATTCCTTATTGATATATTTAACGAAGTTTATAAAAAGAATAAAAATGCACAGCTTATTATTGCAGGTACAGGGGATATGGAACAGCCCCTTAAAGAAAAGGTTAAAGCTTTGGGCTTAACCCAAGCTGTTGATTTTATGGGTGACTGCAGCGATGTAAATGCACTGCTGCAGAAAACCGACATTATGTGCCTGCCAAGCCTGTTTGAAGGTTTGGGCATTGTGTTTGTGGAAGCACAGGCCTGTGGGGTGAAATGCATTGCAAGTGATCGTGTGCCAATGGAGGCAAAGGTGAGCGACGATATTCAGTTTATTCCCCTTGAAAAAGGTGCACAGTATTGGGCAGATGCAATTCTCAGCACCGATGTAACCGAAAAGAAAGACAATCACTCACGCATAAGAGAATGTGGCTATGATATTGGCGAAGTTGCTGAAAAGGTGCAGGATTTCTATCTGAAAAAATACGCAGAGCTTTAAGGTGAAATTATGATTACTGTTTTTACACCTACATATAACCGCGGCTATATTCTGGGCGAATTGTACCAGAGCCTTTTGAATCAGACCTGCTTTGATTTTGAATGGCTTATTGTGGACGACGGCAGCACCGACAACACCGAGGAGCTGGTTAAAAACTGGCTGGACAACGGCAAATTTGCGGTGAGATACTGCAAAAAAGCCAACGGCGGCAAGCCAAGCGCAATCAACTGCGGCCTGCAGCTTGCAAAGGGTGAATATTTTTGGATTATCGACAGTGATGACACTGCAACAAAGGACGGTGTGCAGACCTGTCTTAAATGGATAGCAAGCCTGCCGCAAGGCGAAAAATTTGCAGGAGTGGGCGGTTTGCGCGGCGACAAAAAAGGCGGAATAATCGGCACCACCTTCAGTGGTGAATATGTGGATGTCACAACGCTGGAAAGGGCAAAGCACAACATTGGCGGCGATAAGTCGGAGGTGTTTTTAACAAGCGTTATAAAACAGTTTCCGTTCCCGGAATTTAAAGGTGAAAAATTTGTGCCTGAAGCACTTGTGTGGAACCGCATTGCAAAAGCAGGATATAAAATAAGATGGTTTAACGAGATTGTGCACATTACCGAGTACCTTGAGGACGGCATGACCAAAAATGTGGACAGTAATCTTATCAGAAACTGGCAGGGCTATTCGCTGTATGTAAAGGAACTTTTGGCAGGGCCTGCGCCAGTAAAGGATAAATTTTTAATCGGCGGCGCATACTGCTTAAGAGGAATAAAAAAACTATGCAAAAAGTATTGACACCAGATTTGAGTGTAATAGTAACTGTTTATAATACCGAAAAATATATCACCGACTGCCTGCAGTCGGTGATTAGTCAATCACTGGAAAATTTTGAAATTATAATTGTGGATGGCGGATACCCAGACAAAAGTATGGATATCTGCGCACAGTTTGCCCAAAAATATGACAATATAACCATTGTTAAATCGGCGGGCAAAGGCCCTGGCGACAGCCGCAACTGTGGTATGGCGGCGGCAAAGGGCAAATATGTTACCTTTGTGGACGGCGATGATATTATAGACACAGATATGTATTCACAGCTTATGGCAGAAATACAGCAGCATAACCTTGATGCTGTTTACTGCACCTGCTACCGCTTTTTTGATGACGATTTAAACAACCGCAGTATGCGCAATATCAACGAAAGCTTTTGTACTCAGAACAGCGAAATTGCACAGAATATGATATTGCCGCTGATTGCCAGCACAAAAATAGGTGTTGAAATTGCAGGCAGTATGTGTATGGCAGTTTATCGCCGTGAGATTATAATAAATAATAATCTTGCGGTTAAACCAATGGAAGAAGTTTTCAGTGAAGATAACTTTTTCAATATCGAATATTTGTCCTTTGCAGAAAAAGCAAAGGCTGTAAACAAGCCTCTTTATTTTTACCGAAGACACATGGGCTCGGTTTCCAACAGGGTGCACGATTACACTGTGCCTGCACTTAAACGCTTTGCGGAATATACAAAGCAGATTGGCACACGACTTGGCCTTGATTTGCGGGAGGTGGAAAAGCGCAACCGCATAAGATTTATAGTTACATTTTCTGCAGTGGTAAAAAAGAAGATTGATGCTTTGCCGTTGGGCGAGGTTAAAAAATATCTTAAAGATACAATCAGCGGCAACAATGTGGATTTGTCCTTTGACAAAGAGGATTTGAGTTGCGTGGAGTTTCAGGTTAAACTGTTTTGGATTTTAATGAGATACAAGCTGTACACACCGCTGTATCTGCTGGTGAAGGTGTATTCCAGATTTGTTGCAAGATGATTTGTGCCGCAGATGTGTGACGATAATCGAATTTGAGTAATATTTTTGTTTAATTATACAAATTGTAATATAAAAGGTGGTGTGTACCGTGAAAATACTGTTTTCGGCAGGAGAGTTGGATAAAGAGCTTAATGCCAACACAAAAATAGTGCTGCAACTGGCAGAATATATGGCACAGCTGGGGCACACAGTTGCGGTGTGCGGCATCTGTTATTATAAGCCTTGCGAAGAAATGTATAACGGCGTGCTGCTTAAAAAATTCAGCGCACCAAAAGTATTGGTAAAAGCCAGCGAAGCCTTTGAAGATTTTATTGCAAAAGGTGACCGCAACGCACTGCGTGGGCAGTTTATAAAAAAACATCCCTTTAAAAGTGTATTTGTGGCAGCAAGATACAATGCTGTTTATACTGAAAAGGCAGAGCAGCCTTTGTATTTAAAACAGATAAAAGATTTTGTAAAAGTGTTTAAACCTGATGTAATGGTGCTGCCATATAAACCGATAAACAGCTTTGACAGGGTGATAAACAGCGATATAGCTGTGCCGATGGTGGCTTATCAGATGGATCCTTGGGGGCTGCACCGCATTGATAATGAAAACTGTGATGCTGCAGTTATAGAAAAAGAATGTGCTGCTTTTGACAGAGCAAAACATATTTTTACCACACCTGTGCTGCTGAGACAGTACAGAGAAAATGACAAGTATAAAAAATATACAGACAAAATGACAGCGGTGGATTTTCCTAATGTTAAGGGGAGAGCTATAAAGAAAGAGAAAAAATCTGCAATAGATTTTGATGCAGAATATGTAAATATTTTGTTTGGCGGCGTGGTGGCAGACAGCTTCCGCAGCCCTGAATATGCCCTTAAAGCACTTGCACCTTTGTTTGACAGGGAAGAAAAAATCCGTTTGTATTTTATGGGCACAAACAACAGTGCCGTGCTTGATGAATATATTAAAGAATATCCAAACAATGTATTCTTTAAAGAAAAGGTGAGTGCAGATACTGCGCTTGCAACAATGGAAAAGGCAGATGTGCTGTTTAACATAAGCAATAAAATTGACAATCAGGTGCCAAGCAAGATTTTTGACTATTTTGCAATGGGCAAACCTATTTTAAATCTGCAGCGCATAAAAAACTGCCCTGCAGCAGAATATTTTGCAAAATATCCGCTGGTATATAACCTTAAAGAGTGGGCAAAAGCTGACAGCGAAGAACTTAAAGAATTTTTATATGACGGCAAAAACAAAAAGGTTGGGTTTGACACAGTTAAAGAATTGTACAAAACAGCAACGGTGGAATATGTGGCCCAAAGTATGCTTGCAGAGTTTGAAAATATTGAATAATTAACCAAAAACAAAATCTCACGGAATTTTCCGTGAGATTTTTTGTATATATTATTTAAGGCTGTTTTTGCCTTCCATCTCGTCTTTGTTCTGCTTTGCGTTTATTGCAATTGCCTGAACAAGTTCTTTTTGTTTTATTGTAAGCTTGCTTATTTTAAGTGACATAAGAAACTGGTTTACAATAAGAATAAAAATTATAACAAGGTAAACAAGGTTAATTGGAGACTGAAAGCCCAGTATAGCTGACAGCTTGTAAGGTATTCTTGGGAAAAGCGCAAGAATAACTATAATAAGGCAAAAGAAAATCCAGAAGAAAGTATCTTCAATGCGCACAGCAGATTTGCGGATAAGATTCATTACAAATATAAATGTAAATATACTGCCTGCCAGCAAAAGACCTATAAGTGTACTGCTCATGGCTATTTAATCTCCTTTCTTTTTCTGAACCATTGGATAAGCACGATAGAAATGCCCATCTTGGTCATATATTTAACTGCATTTTTAAGGTTTAAGTAGCTTTCGCCTGCAATGCGCTCGGCCATTTCTACCTGTACTTCGCGGATTGTTGCACCGTTTTTAAGCAGAAAGCTTATTGTGTCAGGCTCCGGTGCAAAGTTTGCGTCAAGGGCAAATTCTTTTATCATTCTGCGGTTAAAAAGGCGCATACCGCTGGTTGGGTCGCATATTTTTTTGCCTGTTGTAAAGCGCATTGCCCAGCTGATAAGATAGCTGCCCACCATACGCAGGGTTTTTGGCTTTTTAACGGTAACAAAACGGCTGCCGATAACAATATCGCAGTTTGTTTTTTCCATACATTCAATCATCGGAGCAATGTATTCGGGCAGATGCTGGCCGTCTGCATCAAACTGCAGCACAGCATCGTAACCTTTGCTGCGCGCATATCTGAGCCCTGCCTGAAAGCCCCCTGCAAGACCAAGGTTTACAGGCAGGTCGATAAGTTCGTAGCCTCTTATACGGCAGATATCACCTGTTATGTCGGTGCTGCCGTCGTTAACCACCACATAATCATACTGTGGGAAATTTTCGATAAGGTTGTCCACAACCCTTTCAATATTGTCTTTTTCGTTGTATGCAGGAATAACTATAAGTGTTTTCATACTATCCTCTGTTATTTATTATTTTAACTGCCTCGGCCTCCAGCCTGTCGGCTGTTTTGTCCCAGGTAAAGCTTTGCATAAGTTTTTCATGGGCATTCTTTATGGCAGCTTTGCGGTAATCGGTATTGTCTATTGCTTTTTCCAGGGCTTTTGTAAGATTTTCCACTGTGTTTTCGGTTATGAGAATGCCATATTCTTCACCAGATATTATTTCACCTGTGCCTCCTTTGTCTGCGGCAATAACCATTGTGCTGCAGGCTGCAGCTTCCAGCACGGTGGTGGGGAAACCTTCGGGATAATCGGTTGGCAAACAGAATATATCTGCTGCTTTGTAAAGGGCGATAACATCGTTGAATTTAAGTGCGCCTACAACCGAAATGTTTTCGGTTTCCATGGATTTGACCTGGCTGTAAAGAGCACCGTCCCCTGCAATAACAAGCTTTGCTTTGTTTTGCGTGGAAATGCGGTTAAAGGCATCAATAAGCTTTAAAACACCCTTCTCGGCAATAAGACGTGCGGCAAATACCACAAGGATTTCGTTATCTTTGCAGCCATAATCCATTTTGGCTGCAGGTTTTGTTGTTTTTATGGCATCAAGATTTGGGCAGTTGTACATAACCCCTGCATCCTCTATGCCAAAGTGGCGAAGCCAGTCTGCGCACCTGCCTGAAACACCATAAAATTTGTCGGTGCGTTTTTTGATGTAGGAAGCGGCAAAATGCTCGTACATATCGCCGACTTTGCCCACTATGCCACCGCCCATAAGGTGACTGGTGCTGTGGTCAATAACCAAAGACGGTACATTGTGATTTTTGCAAAGCTGTGCGGCAAAAAGGCTGTTTATATAAAAGCGTGTCTGGATAACGCAAAAATCATATTTTTCTTTTGCAAAGTGTGCCTTGAATGATTTTTTCTGATCCGATGGTTTTATGATTGGAAAACGGCCATTCATTAACATAAGGCAGGGCAGACGGAAGATTTTTATGCCGTCTGTATCGGTTTCGGTATCTGGCTGGTTAGGCAGTGCCGATGTGACAACAGAAACTGTGTGGCCTTTTGCAATAAGTTTTTTTGCAAGGGAATTTGTATAACGCTCTACACCGCCAACGGTTGGCAGATACTGAGCGGAGAATATTATAAACTTCACGTTAAACCTCCCTGCAATAAAAATACTGTAAGCGACAAACATATCTTGTCAACTTACAGTATAACACAACGGTAGGACTGATGTCTATTATAAAATTAATCTTGTGTTTAAAGGTTCTGTCTGCCGAGGTGGAAGGCGAGGAAAAGCGGAGCTTTTGTTGCAGGGCAACCAGACAGGTTCTTATAAAACAACGGTAGGACTGATGTCTATTATAAAATTAATCTTGTGTTTCAAGGTTCTGTCTGCCAAGGTGGAAGGCGAGGAAAAGCGGAGCTTTTGTTGCAGGGCAACCAGACAGGTTCTTATAACATAAATAACATATTTTGGCTGTTATAAAATTGAAGTTGTGTTTCAAGGTGGAGGGGAGTTATTCACCCAAGGTACCAAAATAGGCAAGGATGTATTTCTCCAACGCTCTGTTTGCACGGCGGTAAAGGGCGCTGCGGTCGGTGTGGGTGTCTATGGCAAGACGTGTAACTGCTTTGCGCTGACGGTTTATGTAATAACTGAAAAGTATTTCTTTTTGTGATGCACGCAGAGTGTCAAGAGCAAGGTCGATATTTTTGATTTTATCAGTGTTTTTTTTGAGCTGATTTTCAAGATATTCGATGCGGGAAATATGATTTATTATTTTGCTGTCAGCCGAAGAGAAGGACATAACAGAATTATCTGCAGAATAACTGCGGTAAAGACTGCTGTTATGCAGCATTTTTATTTCCTGCGAAAGAGTATCAATACTGTTTTTGAGATAATGATATTGGGATAAATCTTTTACAGCAAGTTTTTTGATTTCTTTGTAAAGCATTTGTGTTCTCCTTTCCTTTGAGGCGTCTGCGAGAAAAGTTGCATTTCTGTAACATATAATACAACTTTACTGCGACAAAAGTCAACATAAAAACAACTAAAGGTTGTAAAATGTTGGGCTGAAAATTTGTTGAAGTAGTAGACAAGTGAATTTTGTCAAGATTGAAAAATGTCGTATGATGTAATATGCTGTCGGATTATGGCAGTAAATTGTGAAAAACAGAGTTGCATTTGGGTAACTTTGAGTTTATAAAGTTGCGAAATGCAGGGTTTTATAGTATTATAAAAAACACGGAAAAGGGGTTATTGTATGGACAAGCTTATAAAGAAAAGAAGAAAAGAACTTAATATAACTCTGGAAGAAATCGGCAATTATGTTGGGGTTTCGAAAGCTACGGTGCAACGCTGGGAAACTGGCGGTATAAGCAATATGCGCCGTGACCGCATTAAAAAATTAAGCGAAATCTTGCAGATAAACCCACAGCTGCTTTTATCTGCCGAAGAAGCTTTGACAGACAGCAAAATTACAGAAGATATAGCTTTTGTAAAGATACCTGTGTTGGGCACTGTGGCAGCAGGTGTGCCAATTGCGGCACAGCAGGATATTATCGGCTGGGAAGAGGTACCTGCTGAATGGACAAAGAACAGCACCCTGTTTGCCCTTAAGCTTAAAGGTGACAGCATGGAACCAAGAATGGCTGCAGGGGACATTGTTATTGTTAAAAAGCAAAGTGATGTGGAAAGCGGCCAGATTGCAATTGTTTTGGTGGGAAATGAAGCTACCTGCAAAAAGGTGGTTAAACATGCTGACGGAATTGTGCTTATATCAAACAATACAAAATATGCGCCTATGTTTTTTACCATAAAAGATATAGAAGAAAAAAATATAACTGTACTGGGCAGGGTTATAGAGTTAAGGGTAAAGTTTTAATAAAATAGCTGTAAGAATTAAAGAGATGTCATTCTGAGCAAGTGCGAAGAATCCCGATGGATGATTAAATTGGGAGATTATTCGGAACAAAAGTTTTTCAGAATGACATTTTTTATTTAACATCAGGTAATTTGTGTAGATGTAAACAAAAACGGCAACATCTGCGGCAGAAAAATATGCAGCAAAAGATGCGTCTTTGAAGCCGAAAAAACGTGTTATGATAGTATCGTCAAAGGTTGGCAGAAAGGAGGCGAGGCCATTGGACAGCACAGATATCAATATAGGCAAAAATCTTGGCAAGGCCCTTAAAACAAAGGTTACCGACAGCGTCAGGGATGAGATAAAGGGTGTGCTGAATGTAAACACCGAACGTATGACGGCAGGGCAGGCAATAGCTTATGCTCAGGTAGCAAAGGCAATAAAGGGGGATAAAAATGCCTTTGAAACCATATTAAACACTGTGCGCAGTGAAAATATGGATGTGGATAAGCCCTTCAGTGTGGAGATAAGGGTTGTGGATTGACAGATTAATATGTGTGTAAAGTCAGGTTACAGCAGAGATACACCTGTAATGGTGTGCAGAAAGTTGCAGTTTTGAGAGCGTTTGGCCTGGCTTTTTGTATGCACATTTTTAAAAGGAGGGATAAAAATCAAGTTTGAAATAACAAAAAAACAGCAGGAATTTATCAACAGTACTGCAGACGAGGTTTTGTTTGGCGGTGCGGCAGGTGGCGGCAAAAGCTATGCACAGTTGATAGATTCCTTTTTATATGCAATGAAATATCCCAAATCCAAACAGCTTATTTTAAGACGTACCTTGCCAGAGCTGGAAAAAAGCCTTATACGAGTATCGTTGGGGCTGTTTGACATTTCGGTTTACAGGTACAACGCTGCAAAGCATACGGGCAGTTTTGCAAACGGAAGCATTATAGATTTTGGCTATTGTGACAGGGAAAACGATGTGTATAAATATCAGTCTGCTGAATATGATGTTATACGTTTTGACGAGCTTACCCATTTTACAGAAGATATGTACATATATCTTATGAGCCGCATACGCGGGGTAAACAGTTATCCAAAGCAGATAAAAAGCAGCACAAACCCAGGCGGTGTGGGACACAGCTGGGTTAAGGCAAGATTTATCGACAGATGTGCAGGTGAGGTGTACAGCGATGCAAACGGCACAAGGCAGTTTATCCCTGCAAAGGTGAGCGACAACAGTTTTTTGATGAAAAATGACAGGCAGTATATAAACCGCCTTAACCGTTTGAGCGAAAAGGACAGGCGCGCGCTGCTTTATGGTGACTGGGATATATTTGACGGCCAGTATTTCAGCGAGTTCCGCCGCAGCATACATGTGGTTAAACCGTTTGCTGTGCCAAGGCACTGGAAAAAATATTTTACAATGGACTATGGCCTTGATATGCTGGCAGGATATTTTATTGCAGTAGATACCCAGGGACGTGCCTATGTATACAAAGAAATTTACAAGCCTAACCTTATCATTTCGGCGGCTGCAAAGGAGATACTTGCGGCAGGAGAAACGGATATAAGCATTTACTATGCACCGCCAGATTTGTACAACAGACGGCAGGATACAGGCAAAAGTGTTGCAGAGATATTTGCTGAGCATGGCATACTGCTTGCAAAGGCAGAAAATGACAGGGTGCAGGGCTGGTACAACCTTAAAGAATGGCTTATGCCCTTTAAGGACGAAGCGGGAAACACCACTGCAAACCTTGTTATATTTGAAAACTGCCATAATCTTATACGCACACTTCCAGGGTTAACCTTTGACAGAAACAATCCCAATGATGTGTCCTCCACACCACACGAACTTACCCACGCACCTGATGCCTTGCGTTATTTTGTGGCGGGAAGACCATCGCCTGCTGTGGCAGCCAAAGCAGAAGATGAAGAAAACAGCTATGACAGGCAGATTGAAAAATTTATTGAATACTGAAAGGAGTAAAACAAAAAATGGCAACTTATATGTATCTTAACAACGGCAAGAAGGTACCTTACTATGCAAACTCTGCGCCACAGACATTGAGCGGGCCGTACCGTGCTTTTGTTACCGAGAGTTCTGCGCCTCAGACAAAAAGCGGTACACAGAAGACATCTGGCGGTGTGGCAGTGACAGTATCGGGCGGTTCACAGTCTGAATATGATGCAGCAGCGGCAAAGGCAGCAGAAGAAGCAAGGATACGTCAGGAAAAGATAAATGCCATAAATGACGGTAAGGAAAAGGAGAAAAAGCTGCTTAAAAACAATTATAAGGCAATGAAAGATGCAGCAAAGCTTGTAAACAGTGAAAATCTCAGACAGATGTATATCGCATATATGCAGGGGCTGAGAGGGATTCCGCAGCAGGCGGCAATATGGGGGGCAGGTGGCGAAATAGAAAGCCTTAAAAACCGCGGCAGGCTTAACTATGAGACCAACCGAGCCCGTGAGAACAGCAGTTATGCTGGGATAATAGGCGACATTGAACAGAAGTACAACAGTGACCTGGCAGAGCTTGAGAGCAAATATTTAAGACTGCTGTTGAATGTGTAGGTGGACGGCTATGGCAGAGATGATTATTTTTATTATCGGTGCAGCAGCAGGCGGATGTGTGTATCACTGGCTGTATGCCGAAAAATACAGGGAGCAGGAGATAAACTGCAATGAAAAAGAGAAAGACAAAGAGCTTAGCCGCCAGCTTGAAAGACTGATAGCTTACAGTGGAAAGGAGATGTGAAATTATGGGTGAAAACAAGCTGAACTGTCGCAGTATATGGCAGGAATATCAGAAGGATTTGGCCTATAAAAACCGTCTGAATCTGTTTGACAAGACAAAACAGCAGCAGAACTTTTTTCTTGGCAGACAGTGGGAGGGCCTTAATGCACCAGACCTTGAAAAGCCTGTGCTGAATTTTGTTAAAAGGGTTGTTAATTATCTTATCAGCACCCTTATGGTGCAGGATGTGGCAATTAACCTTAAAAGCAAGGATACCGAGATAAGACTGGTTGATGCACTGGAAAAAGAGCTGGAAAAGATAAATGAAGCATCGCGCTTTAAAACAAAGCTGAGAAATGTTATCAAAAATGCGGCAATTGACGGTGACGGTGCAATGTTTATGCGATATAATCCCGAAACTGATACAGTGGAAAGCGAGGTTATATGTAATACAAATATTGTATTTGGAGACAGAAACAATGCTGAAGTAGAGAAACAGCCATATATCATTATTGTTAAAAAGATAAGTACAGAAATGTTCAGACAGCAGTTTCCAAACTGTGAAGTTAAGAAAAATTATTCTTTTGGCTTTGAGGAGGATGACACTGTTACAGTGCTTATACGTCTTTACAAGAAAAACGGCACAGTACATTTTATACAGTCAACCGAACATCAGCTGCTTACAAAGGAAACGGATACGGGACAGAAACTTTATCCTGTTGTGTATATGAACTGGGAAACAGTGCGTGACAGTTATCATGGTATGGGTGCTGTGGAGACAATTATTCCAAACCAGATTGCTGTAAATAAGCTTTGGGCAATGGCGCTTTTGTATCAGAAGAACAATGCTTTCCCAAAAGTATTTATAGACAAGACAAAGCTGGATAGGTGGAACTCTTCGCCAGGTGCAGTAATGGGGGTTATCGGCAATCCTAACGATGCTGTGGCAACCAGTTTCCGCGCAGGTGATATGGCTGCACAGCTTATGGCTATTGTAGAAAAAACAATAAGCTATACCAAGGATTTTATGGGAGCAAATGATGCCGCACTTGGCAATGTAAGCCCTGTAAACACATCAGCAATTATGGCACTGCAGAAATCTTCTGTTGCTCCCCTTGAACTGCAGAAAATGGCGCTGTATCAGCTTGTGGAGGACTATGCAAGGATAATTTATGATATTGTGCGCCACTATTACGGTGCACGTTGGGTAGAACTGGACGGCGAACAGGTTTATGTGGACTTTGGTCTGATAGATGAAAATGCCAGACTTGTGGTGGATATCGGCCCGTCTGAATACTGGAGTGAAACTGCGCAGGTGAGTACGTTGGATAACCTGTTTACCAGAGGGATTATTGAAGATGCGATTATATATCTGGAAAACATTCCAAGCCGTATGCTGCCAAACAAAAACAAAATCATAAAACAGCTTAAAGAAAAGGAGGAACAGCATAATGAAGTGATTGCCGATGGGACAATTGCCGAGTTTGCTGATATGAATATGGAGGTTTTGGAAGATGAAAATGTGTAACTGTTCCACGCGGCCGCTGGGTATACTGGACAGCCGCGTAATTGTGGAAAATGATATACCTTATCAGGTTTTGTATTTTGGCTGTACAAACAAAAGCTGCCGTGAGTATAAGAAAAAAGTGTGGCTTAAAAAAATTAATCTTTTTGACAACAGCGATACTGCCGAAAGTGATATTTAAATAAAAAAACAGCAGCTTTATCGGCTATGGAATTACCATACGCAGATAAAGTATTTTTATGCCCTTTTATGGGCGGAAAGGATAAATATGTTAGAAAACACCATTTCTATAAACGGCGAAGAAACTTTGGAAACTGAAGGAAAACTGCAGGAAAATGCAGCGCAGGAGAAAGAATCTTTGCAGAAAACTGATGACACAGCTGCCTTGCAGCAGTTGTCTGAAGAAAAGGGACAGGCAGAATCGGAAGAAGAAACCCCTTTGGAAGATGAGGAGATGCTGACCCTTACAGTGTACGGTGACACTTTAACGGTACCGAAAAGCCAGGCAATAAGTGCGGCGCAGAAAGGATTTGCATTTGAAAGTATGAAGCAGAAGTATGCTTTTGTAAAAAACGATGCACGCCTGCAGGCACTGGACAGCCTTGCGCAGATAAGCGGAAAAAACATATCGCAGCTGCTGGGTGATATGACAAGGCAGGCGCTGACAGATAAACTGACCGAAAAGTACGGCAATATTGATGCGGTGCCCCTTGAAGAGTTTGAAGAAGCTATGCAGACGGTTTATACAACCAGAAAAAGCATAGAAAATGCCGCGGACAAAATGACAATTATGCAAAAGCAAAGCCAGCTGGAAGAATTTTTGCAGTACAACCCAGGATGCACTGAAATTCCTCCGCAGGTTGTTGAAAGAGCAAGGCAGGGGGAAAATCTTTCTCTTGCATACAGCCAGTATCAGACAGCACTGCTTACACAGCAGCTGGAGCAGGCACAGAAAGAGCTGAAAGTGTTTAAAAGCATTAAGGAGGCAAAGGAAAAGAGTATGCCATCTGCCCAAAGCACAGCAGCAAACAGCAACACAGACAGCGTTTACAATATGATGAAAAGTCTGTGGTAAACAGCAAATTTAAAATATGAAAAGGAGAAATTTTTATTATGAGCGAAACATTTAACATTAAATACGACAGAGATATGCACAAGGGCTATGTTGAAACAAGCCTTGTTGCACCGCACCTTACAGAAGAATATAACTTTACAGGAGCAAAAACAGTGCGTGTGTCTGCACCGATTACAGTGCCTATGAATGACTATACACGCACAGGGGCAAACCGTTATGGTACACCTACAGAGCTTAAAGATGCTGTGCAGGAACTTACACTTACACAGGATAAAAGCTTTGCGCTGACAATTGACAAGGGCAACAGTCAGGACAAAAATGACACTCAGGACTTTGCAAGGAAGATGCTTACACTGCAGCTTGCAGAACGTGCTATTCCAGAATTTGACAGATATGCACTTGATGTGCTTTGTCACAAAGCGGGTATGATTGTGGGCAATTCCACAGCGCTTTCCAAATCCAATATTGTGGACAGAATCTGTGACGGCACAGTTTGTCTTGACGATGCAGAAATTGCACAGAACAACCGCACACTGTTTGTAAACGCGGCAGCATACAAACTGCTTAAACTTTCTGATGAGTTTGTGAGCATTGACAAGGTGGCTGTGGAAGCGCTTACAAAAGGTGTGGTTGGTAAATTTGACAATATGAAGGTTGTTAAGGTACCAAAAGGTCGCTGGCCTGAAAACGTAAACTTTATCATTGTGCAGAAATCTGCTGCAACAGCACCAACAACAATTGAAGATGCAAAAATTCACAGAGATCCACCTGGTGTTTCTGGTGACCTGCTTGAAGGCCGCAACTATTATGACTGCTTTGTTATAGCATCCCGTGCAAATGGTGTTTATGTAGAGGTGGATACTTCCAAGGCAGAAATCTGTGCAGCACCTGAAATTTCTGCAGCAGGTGCTCTTACAAGCACAACAGCAGATGTTCAGTTTAAATATACACTTGACGGCAGTGACCCAAGATATTCCAGAACAGCAGTTGCAGGTCAGCCTGAAAACGTTCAGCCAGGCACAACAGTCAAAGCGTATGCTTTTAAAGCAGGTCTGTTTGACTCTGCAGTAACAGAAAAACTGATCTGATTAGCAGTAAACAAATCCCCTGCAGTTTAAACTGCAGGGGAAATAAAAGGAGGAATAATTTTGAATGTAAAGGAAATTTATGAAAATGCCCTTGCGCTTAGCATTTCGCGCATTGACGAAGAAGACAGCATGGATTTCTATGCAGTTAAACTGTTCAATATTCTTCTGGCCGAAATACATATATACAATAATCAGCTGAAGCTTAAAAAAGGTAAGCCGCTGCTGGATAAAGCTATTATCATTGATAAACTTGAAGGGAAAATAGATTGCGAAAACGAACTTTATGCTGCATTGAGCTATGGTCTTGCGGCTAAGCTTTTGGCGGCACAGGAGGATGTAAACCTTGCAGCGCTTTACAACAATCAGTATGTGACAATGCTTGAAGCTACGTCACCTTTTGTTGAAATGGAGGTGGAATAATTGACACAGATAAAAACTGTGACCTCCATTTATGACAAACTTAAAGGGATTGATTTTTCAAAGGATGCCTCTCTTGTTGACCGCAGCCGCTCGCCTTATTGTGTGAATATGATGCCTGACGAAAGCAAAAGCCCTGTCAAGAGGCCCGGCTGGCAGACAGTTTACAACCTTGAAGGCGCGGTACACAATATATGGTTTTGTATTATTGATGGCAAAAAATATATGCTGTGTCACAGTGGAGATAAAATTTATCTTTTGGGTGAAAAAACCATGGTACTGAAAAGTGGTGTTGCCGACAGTAAGGGCTGCGGCTTTTATGCAATCAACGGAGATAAAGGCGGATTTTATATACTTACAGGCAGGGAATATCTTATGTTTGACGGAGAGTGTATAAAAAATGTTGCAGATGATGCATATATACCATTGGTTGCAATTGCAAAAAGCCCTTCGGGCGCAGGGGAAAGCTATGAAGATATAAATCTTATAAGCAATGGCCGCAGAGAAGCCTTTACAGGTACAGAAAGTGACCTTGTGTTTCAGCTTTTGTGTGATAATATACAGGCTGTAACAAAGGTGGAAATAAAAGGAGAAGACGGAAGTCTGACACAGCTGGAGGCAGGGACTGATTATACTGCTGATACTGTTCTGGGCAAGATAACATTTGTAAAGGCACACAAAACACCACTGGAAGGTGAGGACAATATTTTTATCACCTACACCAAGGAAATTGAGGGCTACAGGGAAAAAATTGAAAGATGTACCTTTAGCGCACAGTATGGTATGGGCGGTGAAAACAGAGTTTTTCTCAGTGGCAATCCAAACTGCAGAGAAAGGGACTTTTGGAGTGAAATTTACAATCCGTCATATTTTTCTGATCTGAACTATGCAATAGTGGGCAGCGGACAGACTGCAGTTATGGGGTATCTTAAGCTTGGTGAATATCTTGGTATTGTAAAAGAGGGAAACGGTCAGGATACATCATTGTTTCTGCGCCAGGTGCACAACAGTGACGGCCAGGCTTTGTTTACTGTAAAAGCGGGCATAAGCGGGGTTGGTGCTGTTTCAAAAAATTGCTTCGCGGTGCTTGGTGACGAACCGCTGTTTTTATCAGACCGTGGCATATATGCAGTGGCAAGCAGTGTTGTTACATCGGAGAAAGTGTTGGCAAACCGCTCATATCAGATTGATGCAAGGCTGACAAAAGAAGAAAATCTGCATAATGCAGTGGCGTGTGTGTGGAAAAATTTTTATATCCTTTCGGTAAACGGCAATTGCTACCTTATGGATTCACGCCAGATTGTATCAGCAGGAGACGGAGAGAAAAATTCCCATTATGAGTGCTATTTTTGGGACAATGTAGCGGCCAACTGCTTTGCAGTGGACAGGGAAAAACTGTGGTTTGGAACAGCAGAGGGAAAGGTATGTTGTTTTAAAGACGAAAGCTACGGAATGAAATGTTATTCTGACGACGGTATGGCTATACATGCCTTGTGGCAGACAGCAGTTGAGGATGACGGATACATAGAACGTTTCAAAACACTTAAGCGCAGAGGCTGTGTGGTTGTTCTTAAACCATATAGTATATCAAGCTGCAGTATATATCTGGCGGTGGATGGAAAGCATAGAAAGCTGATAAAAGAGGCAACAATGGATATTTCTTCTTTTTTCAGTGAAATTGACTTTAACAGATTTACTTTTGATGGCAGAGAAGGACCAAGAGAGATATATTTTAACAGACGCCAGAGAAGGTATAAAAGGCTTCAGCTTGTTTTTGAAAACGATAAAGCCGACGAAGGTTTTGGTATATACAAAATTATAAAAATATATTCGGTGGACAATTACTCGAAAAACAGGAGGGACTGATATGGACAGATATAAAATTACACAGGATGAAGTGATGTGCAACAATGTAAAAAGTGCACCTACCTATCTGAAGGGTGAAGATCCTGCAGCCAACAAGCATATATTCGATAAACTGCCAGAGCTTATTGTTGAAAAATTTAACAGATTTGTTGACGGATTTAACACTATGGTGGATGAAAAACTGGCAGAGCATGACATTATGGTTGGGGCAGGGGATATGCTTAGAGCAGTTTACGATACGGACTATGACGGTATTGTTGATAATACAAAAAGGTTTGACGGACACAGTGCAGATTATTTTGCAACAAAAACAGAGCTTGAAACCGCCCAGACCACAGCGGATAACGCCATGGCAAAGGCAGGCGGTGAGTTCAGCGGTGATGTGGCTGCGTATAACGAAAACAGGGCAACATCCAGTCTGCGAAATATCGAAGTGCGCATAACCGACACCGCAGGCGAGCTGCAGGCTACCAACAAGATTATCATGG
>SVMV01000017.1 GCA_015067245.1 Oscillospiraceae bacterium
CTGAAAGCAACAACAGTTGTGCCGACATTGTTTTGTGCTATATACTGCTGCACAGCACTGCTTTGCACAATCTTTTGACTGATATCCACATAAATATCATTAAGCTGTGCTGTTTTTGCAGCGATTTTTTCTTCAGCTGTACCTTCACCTTTAAGCAGCCAGTCGTCCTCAAATGTGTATTCAATATAAAGTTTGTTATTGTTATCAATACCAAACTTTTTAAGGATAAATGTATTTTGGCTGTAACCAAACGCTTTGTTCAATGCAGCCTGTTCACTCTGAGACAAATCCTGTATCCATACATTTGGCTTTTTCAGCAGCTGCGGATTTTCAAAGCTGTTATTTTCTGCTATTTCGCAGCTTGCTATATGCTCGCCTTTTTCGCTGCACACTTCTGCTGTAAACTGCTTTGTTTTATACGCAATAAAGTCAAGATTTGGCACAAACTGCTCATCATTATACTCTCCGCACAGATAGCTGTACATTTTGCGGCAATATTCTTCTGCCTGTGATTTGATATCAACATCTGTATATGGGTACAGTTCCAGGCTGATTTTCACCTCTGCATTACAAAGCGGTTTTTGGGTTTTATTTTGGATAAGTGTAAGATGATCCTGTATTACTGTAACATCTTTAAGCTTTGCAAAATTATCCTTTTCACAGTATGCAGCAATCTCTTTTGCAATATATGCGGCAATTTCACTGTCGGCTTTTTTGTCCATAGCCTGCAATATCTGCAAACGCTCATTCAAATCGTTATCAGACTGCATTATCTCACCTTTTTTATATTCTTCCAATTGTGCAAAGGTCATACCCTCAAACTGATTTGCTGGCTGCTCTGCTTCTTTTTCGGCTGTTACTGCAACAACAGCAATTGCCAAAACCACCAATACCAACAGAATACTGATAAATTTTTTAGGATTTTTAAAGCTGAGCACATTTTTAATGCGGCTTGAACAGTCGCTTTCGCCAAACATAACTGTGCCGATTTTGTAATCTTTATCTTTAAGCGCAAACTGCAAAAGTGCGTTACAGTAGTCCTTTTTGTCCTGCTCATCTGCATATTTTATAACTGATTCATCGCAGCTGTGTTCCATATCCTTTGTCATAAGATAAAATGCAATCCACACAAAAGGGTTGAACCAATGCAGTGCTGTGATAAAAAAGCATATTGGCTTTACCAGATAATCCAGCCTTTTTATATGCACCCTTTCGTGCTGTATAACCGCTTCTGCCTGCTGTTTTGTTATGGTGTAAGGCAGGTATATTTTGGGTTTTATTATGCCAAAAACAAAAGGTGATTTTATATATTCACTGTAATAAATATCATATTTATAATGTACAGCAAATTTTATAGCGCTTAATATTGCTGCAATATTTTTAAGATAGATAATCAAAAATATCATTACGCCTGCAAACCACACAACACTCACTGTTGGCATAACAGATTTTTGCACTGTTTTGGGCGGTGTGATATCATCCTTTGATGTGATAACATACTTTGCTTTTTCGCTTATAATTGGCTGTATTCCCTGCTGCACAGCATTATTGTATTCCTCGGTGTTTTCTTTGTGGATGACCACCTCTTCGGCATAACTGTTAAGCACATTGCTGTACTGCTGCTGCATTGTGTGCTGTGCCCTGCTTACAGGTGTATCAATTGTGCCTGGAACACTGATTTTTACAATCAGGCTTATAAACACCATTATCCACAGTGCATAGGAATATTTTTTTGGATATTTATTTATCAAAAACCTGACTGCCACAACTATAGGTATAAGCACACAGGCCCTTAAAGACAGAGAAACTATATAGTTAAAAAATACCATAGCTGCTCCTTTCTGCTATTCTTTATAGCTGTCGATAAGTGATTTAAGCTTTTCGGCTTCTTCCTTTGTAAGTTTTTTATCCTGCATAAATGCGGCGATAAAGCTTGGCAGAGAGCCGCCAAAGGTTTCGTTAACAATATGGTCAGACTGATATTTTTCCACCTCAGCGCGTGTTACAAGTGCTGTAACTGTGCTGTTGTGGTTTTTCAGCACGCCTTTTTCGCAAAGACGCTTGAGCATTGTGTAGGTGGTGGACTTTTTCCAGTCAAAAGCTGTTTTGCACATCTCCACAAGCTGTGACGACGGCATTGGCTGGTTATCCCATATTATCTTTATAAAGCGATATTCGCTTTCGGTAAGTCTGTATTGCTGCATAGGATGCTCCTTTATATATTCCAAAAGTGTATCAAAATCTGCAGTCTACATCTGTAGACTTATCTTTGGTTTTAGTCTACAGCAGTAGACCAGTTTTGTCAACAGGTTTATTTAACTTTAAAAAAATATTTACATTTATCACACAATTTTATATTATTAAAACAGATAAAAATTATTATTGCGTGAGGTATTTTTATGAGTAAAAAACCTTTGTTTCCCCAGCTTAACGGCATGCTGTATGGCGGCGACTACAACCCTGACCAATGGCTTGACCGACCAGATATTCTGGCGCAGGATATTGAATATCTAAAAAAAGCAAAGATAAACTGCGTTTCTTTGGGTATATTCAGCTGGAGCAGCTATGAACCAAGAGAAAACGAATATCATTTTGAGTGGCTGCAGCAGGTTATGGACAATCTGTATGCCAACGGCATATATACAATACTTGCCACACCGTCGGGTGCAAAACCTGCATGGCTGGATAAAAATTATCCCGACTGTCTGCGTGTGGACAATATGGGCGTGCGCTATCACCACGGCGACAGACACAACTATTGCATGAGCAGCCAGAACTTTCGCAATAAGCTTAAAAATATAAATACCCTATTGGCAGAAAAGTTCAGCCATCACCCAGGGCTTTTAATGTGGCATATCTCCAACGAGATGGGCGGCGAATGTTTTTGTCCTGAATGTCAGAAAAAATTTATTGAATATCTGTGCAACAAGTTTGACAACGATATCGACAAACTTAACAAAGCCTGGTGGACAACCTTCTGGAGCCATAAATTCTCCTGTTTTGAAGAAATTGAGCCGCCTTTTGCAAACGGCTCTATCGACATTATGGGCCTTAACCTTGAATGGAAGCGCTTTACCACATGGAATATGATTGACTGCATGAAAAGCGAAATTGAGGTTGTAAAAAGCTTTAACCCAGATATACCTGTAACCGCCAATCTGATGAATATGTACAACGGATTGGATTATCGCGAGCTGGCAAAGGAAATTGATGTTGTAAGCTGGGACAGCTATCCGCGTTTTCACAACGACTGGGAAAGCTTTGAAGATACAATGAGAGAATTCTCTTACAGCCATGCGGTTTTCCGTGGACTTAAAAAAGACAAGCCGTTTATGCTTATGGAATGTTCCCCATCCAGCACCAACTGGCAGGCATACAACAAGCTTAAACGCCCTGGTGTACTGCGCTTGCAGGCACTGCAGGCTGTGGGCTGTGGCAGTGATACTGTGCAGTATTTTCAGATACGCAAAAGCCGCGGCAGCTTTGAACAGTTTCACGGTGCAGTTATCGACCATGCAGGCATAGACAACCGCATTTTCCGTGAAGTCAGTGAGATTGGTGATATTTTAAGCAAAATAAGCAGTGTTGCAGGTACAACAGTAAAGGCAGAAGCTGCATTGCTGTTTGACTGGGATAACCGCTGGGCAATACAGGATATGCAGGGGTTGTGCAACGCTGATAAAAAATATGAAAAAACCTTGGTGGACTTTTGGCGTGAATTTAACCGCCTTGGCGCAGAAATGGATGTTATAGGTACCAGTGACAGCTTTGATGGTTACAAAATTATAATTGCTCCAATGCTTTATATTCTGCGCAGGGATGTGGCAGAAAAACTGACACAGTTTGTTAAAAATGGCGGCCAGCTTTTGGCAACCTATCTGACTGGATATGTTGACGAAAACCTGCTTTGCCACCTTGGCGGCTTCCCTGGTGAAAATTTATCCGATTTGTTTGGATTGTACAGCGAAGAAATTGACACATTGTTCCCAAGTGACCGCAATGGTATACAGTTCCGTGGCTGCGACAACACAATAGAAGTTTTTGACTATTGCGAAATACTTAAAATCAAAGATGCCGAAATTATCGGCAGATACACCGATGATTTTTACAAAGATACGGCGGCAATTACCGTTAAATGCTTTGGTGAAGGCAGTGCATATTATGTTGCGGCAAGAACAAAAGCCGCTGACCTTGCACCGATATTTGAGCAGATGCTTAAAAATGTAGGCATTGTACCAAACAAAATGCCGCCACACGTTCTTTATCACGAAAGAAGCGGTGACGGCGAAAGATATGGTTTTTACTATAATCTTGGTGAAAACCAGATAGACATCAAAAATGTAAAAGGCATTGACCTTGCAAGCGGCAAAGAGATTGACGGCGAGCTTGTGTTGGATAAATACGCAGTTGCTGTTGTGAAATTTTAATTTACCATATAAAAAAGACAGATGATTCATCAATAATCGTCTGTCTTTTATCTTTTTTATTTTACTGCAGTCCTTTTCCATCTGCCAGATATATAAAAGAACACTCCTATAACAAATGGTGTAAAGCCTGCAAGTGCATCACCAAGCCAGAAGCCCATATAGCCCATATCCAAAATTATACCAAACAGCACAGACAAACCTATGCGCATAATAATTCCGTCAAAAATTGCTGTAGCAAAGTTCATTTTATAGTCGCCGCTGCCATTTATAAGCGCATTGGCAGGTGAACGGAATGCACTGCCAAAAAACATAAGCACCGCAACAGGCAGGTATTCCAGTGCTATATCCAGCACCGCCTTTTCCTTGCTGAATATACCAAATATCTGCAGCGGAAATGCACAAAAGGCAACACTCATAAGTATTGCAATTGTAAAAGTTATAGAAGAAACTGTAATTATTATTTTTGGCACACGCTGGTATTTTTTTGCACCTATATTCTGCCCCACCATTGATGAGCCTGCAGTGTTTACCGAGTTGGAAACAAGGTTGGATATGCTTGCAATCTTGTTTGCAACACCTGCAAATGCAGAAACCGCAACACCATAAGAATTTATCCAGCTGTTTACAAACAGTTTTGAAACCTGAATTGATGCGCTCTTTATAGCCATTGGCAAACCTAATTTGACAAGGCTTAAAAACATCTCTTTGTCAGGCTTTAAGAAAAATTCTGATGTAAATCTGATGCCTATAATCTCTCTTTTGCGATAAAGATAACCTGCTGACAAGGCAAAGCTTACACCCTGACTTATAACCGTTGCCAACGCTGCACCCATACATCCCAAAGGCAGCACCATTACAAACAGAATGTCCAGAATTATATTAAGCACCGCTGATGTAGCAATAAATATAAATGGGTGGCGGCTGTCGCCCATACCGCGCAGCACAGCGCTGCCAATGTTGTATCCGTATATAAATACAAGGCCAATCATACTTACTGTGGAATATGCAAGTGCACCTGCATAGGCTTCTTGCGGCGTGTTCATAAGGTTGAGCAATGTGCGGCGCAAAACAAGGCACACTGCACTTACCGCCAAAGAGCATCCCAGTACCGATGTATACATCGTTGCTATAAACTTGCCCAGCTTTTCGCGCTGGTCTGCACCTACAATATGGCTGATAAGCACCTGACCTGCATTGGAAAATCCCATTGCAAAAAAAGTGAGAAAATGTGCTATATCTCCGCCAACCGCAACAGCAGAAAGCCCCACCTGTCCCAGCTTTTGCCCCACTATAATCATATCTACAGTGTTGTAAACTATCTGTAAAAGGCTGGATAAAAACAGCGGTGTTGCAAAGGTGATAAGCTGTTTTGGTATATTGCCCTGCGAAAAATCGGAAATTACTTTTTTATCAGACATTTTAATCCTTCTTTTATTTTATGTTAACATTTTAAGTTTATCACAAAATCATACCAAAAGCAAAAGCCCTTTATCTGAAAAGACAAAGGGCTTCATTTTTAATATTCAGTTTTTTTCACGGTCTTTAAGTTCAGATACAATCTGCGCATAAAGTTTTTCGTCAATTTTAAATTTTTTGTTGTAGATAACAAATCCTGCAACAATGCACACAAGCGGAAGAATCATCATAGCCATCTTCATAATCCATATAGGTGTGCCCACAACACCATTGATAAGGTCTGTTATCTGCCTCTGTGCTGCTGAAATGGCTGCAGGGTCAGTCATTGCGGCAATCTCTGCTTCGATTTCTGTAATTCTCTGTGATACAGGGTTGATTCCGCTTACAATAAGTGTGGCAGTAACCACTGCTGTACCTATTGCACCTCCCATCTTGTTGATGAATGGCTGAACTGCAAAGCTTACTGATTCGTTGCGTTTACCCAGTTTCCACTGGCCGTATTCCACTGCATCAGCAAGGAAAAGCAGCATAAGCAGCTGGATAAATGCCTGTGCAAAGAAAAGGATAAGACCTGCAACAATAATAACAGGCAGTTTTTCGAATGAAAAGAAGAACAGTATATAAGCTATAACCACCGCAGCCATGGCGCCTGTGTAAAGCTGTTTGCGTGTGTATCTTTTGCTGAACTGCGGAAAAACAGACAAAGCTGTAAGCTGTGCCACACCAAGAACAGCAGCGAACACCATATATGTGCCTTCATTTTTATAAGCATATTTAAAGTAATAAACACCAAAGGACGTTGTGGTGCAGTATCCAATCATAAACAGCGCCATTGCTACAGCTGTTACCATAAGCTGGTCGTTTTTAACAAGTGCTTCCACCATACCTTTAAGTGACGTATGCTGCTGGTTTTTAAGCTCGGTGCGGTCTTCTTTTACTCCTATAACCGTTACCATCTGGAAAATCCACATTATTGCAACAATAATAACTGTAAATGCAAAATAACTTTTCTTTGGCGGCATACCAAAAATATCCGGCACCATTGTATAAAGTACAACTACGCTGAACATACCAATATTTGCACATATTCTTGCAATTGCGCCAACACCCTCGCGCACTTTTTGGTCTTTGCTTATTGCAGGCATAAGCGACCAGTAGGAAATATCATTTGTTGTGTAGCTTATCCCCCACAGCAAGTATGCCAAAGCAAAAAAGACAATGTATGTATTGCCGCTTAAACCAAAATCAGCAAAGAGAAGAATTGTAAATATACCCGATGCTATTGCACCAAAAACAATCCATGGCTTAAACTTGCCCCATTTTGTTTTTGTGTTGTCAACAATGGTACCCATAACAGGGTCATTGAGAGCATCAAACACACGGCATACAACCATAATTGTACCGATAACTGCCAGCTGACCGTCAGAAAGACCAACAACCTCGGTTAAATATGTAATAAGATACATACTGATAAGGGTATACAATGCATCACGGCCCAGTGTGCCAAGCCCAAAGCAGTATTTGTTTCTTTTCATCTGTCTGTCCATAAACTATCCCCTTTTCATAAGACGAAACTCAAATGGCTTGAGCACATCTTTTTCACAGTCTTTATAGCTGGAAATCACCATATTATCCCAGCCTTTTATCTTTTCAGGAACAGGAACTGATTTACCTGTCATATTGCATACAGACAACAGCTCTTTACCATTTAAAACACGTTTAAATGCGTAAACCGATTTACTTTCAAGGCAGGAACGGAACTGTCCTTCACGGAGAATTTCGTCATTTTTGCGCATTGCTATCATCTGTTTCCAGAAAGCGCGTACACCGTCTGGGTCTGCCATATCTGCTGCAACGTTGACTGTTTTGTAGTTGCCGTTCACCTTAAGCCAAGGTGTGCCTGTTGTAAAACCTGCGTTTTCGCTGCTGTCCCACTGCATTGGGGTGCGTGCATTGTCACGGCTGGTGCGCTTTATCATTTTCCAACGGATATTTTCAGGAATATGCAGGCTTTTTGCCATTTTGTAAACGTTATGACTTTCTATATCCATAACTTCGGTTAAATCCTTAAAGTCACAGTTTGTCATACCGATTTCCTGGCCTTCGTACATAAACGGTGTGCCGCACAATGTCATAAGCAGGCCTGCCATCATCTTGCTGGCTTCCTTGCGGTAACCTTTGATGTCTATAAAACGGCTGATAAATCTTGGCTGGTCGTGATTTTCAAAATAAACTGCACACCAGTCAAGAGAATGCTGCCATTTTGTAAGGCATTTCATAAGCTTTTGCGGTTTAAGCTGTGTTTTGAACCATTTTACAATAACCTGGTCTGTTTCCATATGTTCAAAGTAGAAAATCATATCAAGTTCACGGCGCTTTTCATCGATAAGGTCACGTGCTTTAAACACGTCAACAAACACAGTTTCGCCAACTGTAAATGCACCATAAGGCTCTAACACTTCATCGTGCAGAGTTCGCAGAATTTTGTGGCAGCCTTCGGTGGACAGGTAGTGTTCCATACCTGTAAGTATTGGTGACGGTTTGCCGTTTTCAAGGCTGTCCTTGTAGATAATATTGATAACATCGCAGCGAAAGCCCACAACACCTTTTTCCAGCCAGAAGCGCATTATATCTTTAACTTCTTCCAGCACATCCGGATTGTGCCAGTTTAAGTCCGGCTGTTTTTTGCTGAACAGGTGCAGATAATATTCGTCGCTGTCTTCACCGCCAAATTTACTCCATGGACATTCGGCAAAAAAGTTGCCCCAGTTGTTTGGCAGCCTGCCGTTTTTACCCTTGCGGATTATATAGTAATTGCGGTATTTTTCTTCCCCTGCCAGTGCACGTTTAAACCATTCGTGCTCATCGGAAGTATGGTTTATAACAAGGTCCATAACAATGCCGATACCGCGTTTTTTTGCTTCGGCCAAAAGACAGTCAAATTCTTCCATTGTGCCAAATTTTGGGTCTATGGACTTGTAGTCTGCTATGTCATAACCATTGTCATCATCAGGGCTTTTATAAAGAGGTGAAAACCAGATTGTGTTGATGCCCAAATCTGCAAGATAATCAAGCTTTGAAATAATGCCCTGAATATCACCTATGCCGTCGCCGTTTGTGTCCATATATGAACGCGGATAAATCTGATAAACGACTGTGTCTTTATGTAAATTTGCTGCTGCCATAGTATTCTCCTTTTATTGTCATAAATATTTAACTGCAAAAATAACTGCCAGATGCAGCGGATAGAAAATATAGAAAAAATATTTTGGCAGAATATTTTCCCTTTTGCCGTTATATGTGCATAATAAAGGTATTGCAAAAAAAGAGTATATCTGTACTCCGCCATATTTCATATATACACACAGCAAGCCAATTGCCAGCATAAAAAGCGCTTCTTTAAAAGAATTTTTTCTTTTGCTGCCTGGCATACCATTGCCAATCCAAACAAAGCTTATATAAACAGGCACTAAACATCCGTAAAGGCCATAATCAACCTTAAAATTATAACATATAACAGCCACAGCCGAAAAAGCTGAAAGCAATATTGCCAGGGATATAATTTTTTCTGTTGTGCTGCCATTATGCCATTTTAATGAAAAGTTCTGCAATGCATATATTAATACAACAGAAAACGTAAATGTAAATGGTATACGCAAAAATTTTGATGAACTTACAGGGTAAAAAAGCAGATAAGTTACAGCGGACAACACCGCCATATTAAGCAGATACCGCTTTTTGTTTTTTGTGTATCTGCAGCCTTCTGCCACCATAAATGCAAAAATTGGGAAGGATATTCTGCCTATTATACGCAAAAATATAACATTTGGAAGCAGATACGCACCGATATGGTCAATAACCATTGTAACCAAGGCAACTATTTTTAATTTATCATTTGATAAACCTTTATTTACGTACAACAAATCACCCCCTGCATTTAACTACAGTATATCATTTTGCGTACAAAATAAAAAGCAGATTATCACCATTTCAGCGATAATCTGCCATTAATTTTCTGATTATTCAAACATATGAAGATTAAGGTTTTTGGACACATATTCCAAAATTTCAATACCTGCAATACTGTTGCCTTTTGCATCAAGTGCAGGACCATAGATACCTATGCCCATTGTGCCTTTTACAACGGATATTATACCGCCGCCAACACCGCTTTTTGACGGAATACCTACACGCAGGGCAAATTCGCCAGCGCCATCATACATACCGCAGGTAAACATAATTGTATTTACAATTTTAACTGTTTCCGGCTGCAAAAGCACTTCGTTCGTTTTTGGATCAACACCTTTGCACGCAAGCACAAGTCCAAGGTTTGCAAGAGATTTTGCTGTAACACTGAGAGAGCACATTTTTACATATAAGTCCAGTGTTTTTTCAACATCAGCAGTGATATACCCCTTGCTGTGCAAAAGATAGGCAATTGCACGGTTGCGTGAAAGGTTTGCCATTTCGGAAGCATATACGTCTTCGTCCATATATATTTCTTCGTCCATACACCATCTGCGTGCATGCTGCAGCATTTCTTCAAATGTACAGATTTCTGTAAGATATCCGCAGATAACCATTGCGCCTGCATTTACCATTGGGTTGTGCGGTGTGCTGTCTGCCTTTTCCAGCTTCATAAGAGAGTTAAACGCATCACCTGACGGTTCCATGCCCACGCGTTCAAACACCTTTTCTGCTCCAAGTTTTTCCAGTGCTACTGCAAAATTTATTATTTTGGAAATACTTTGTATTGTAAAGCGTTTTTCACATTGGCCTGCACAAAGTGTCATGCCGTACTGTGTGGAAATGCATACGCCCAAATCGTTTTTATCTGCTTTTCCAAGCTCTGGAATATATGTGGCAACTGTCCCAAGTTCTGTTTTTTCTTTACCTATTTCAAAGGCAGTATTCAATACTCTGTTAAGCATAATATACCCTTTCTTTATAAAGTTTCTATAACGTTTTTTATTCTATCATCTGAAGATACAAATTTCAATTATATGCTGTGTTAAATTTTAGCATTAGATCAGAATACCATTACAATGGTCAATTTCGTGCTGGATTATCTGCGCTGTAAATCCTTTGAATGTTTTTATTCTGGTCTGAAATTTTTCATTCTGATACTGCACCTTTATGCTGTTGTATCTCTTTGTTTTTCTTGGGCCGCCAAGCAAAGACAGACAGGCTTCTTCTGTCTGGTATGGTTCTGATTTTCTGATAATTTCAGGGTTGAACATAACCATATATTCGCCGTCATTGTCAAACGCAATAATCCGTTTAAGCTGACCTATCATATTGGCAGCCATACCCACACAGCCTTCCTTGTGAGCAATAAGGGTTTCCAGCAGGTCTTTGGCTGTTTCTGTGTCAGCTTCAGTGGCTTTTCTGCTTTCTGGGCAAGAAAAATCGGGTCGTGCATAAGTTCTTTTACCATAAATATTCTCCGTTTTTTATTTCTTCAATCATTTTGTGTACCTGCTGGGACGTACATCGTATATCTCCCTCTCCGCAGCGGATATATGTGCCTTGGTATACATCCTTGCCTATATACACTGGCCTGTCTTTTTTATCTGCAACAGGCACTGTTATAACAATTATTCTTTTTCCGTCGGCATATCTTATCTGCACATCGTTATCAGACAATATGTTTGCACTGACCTGCTCTTTATCGTTTATAATATCCCAAAATTCTGTAATCAGCTTTTCTGGTGCTGATATATCGTCAACTGCGTGCAGGCTTTTATCCTTTAACTCTTCAACGCCAAGCAGTATGATGCCACCAAGTGTATTTGCAAAGGCAGAATAGCTTTCCCATATACTTTGCGGCAAACCGCCTATTGCCTGCTTTGCTTCTATGCGGTTATCCTCTTTATAATTTTCAAGTTTATTATAGTCCAGCACTTTAATCAGCTCTTTTCTTTTTATATATTTGTATTTTATCATATATTTATGTGTATTAAAAGAAAAAACGGAGTGAAATCACTCCGTTTACCTTTATTGTCTTTTAAACATCAAGTGTGTGTCCGCAGTGCTTGCATCTGCGTGCTACAAGCTTGCCAAGGTGTTTTTTGCATTTTGGGCATTTCCAGCCAAAAAGATAAACCAGTGCAAAAATTGCAAAAAAGCCAAGCATAATATAGATAAGCAGCTGGTTATTTGTAAAGGACCCCATAATAAGTGCAACAACTATGATGATAAATGTTGATGTCAAAAGAAATTTTACTGTTTTTAAATCCATTATATATCTCCTAAAAATTTTATACTTTTATAATATCATTATATTATGTTTTCTTTGTGAATTTTGCAAATATAATTTCGTTGCCGTGTTCTTCTATTATGTTTTTAATGTCGCTGAATTTAAGCCATATTGTTGCACTGTTGTCGTTTGGATGCACACCTACTTCGTCATTTCCCACCAAGTCACGGTCAAAAATCATAACCACACTTTTATCTTCGTTGTTAAGCAGCCCCAGCGGAGAAACACTGCCCTGTGTCAATCCAAGATATTTGTCCAGCCTTTCAGCTGATGCAAAGCTGAGTTTTGAACTGCCGATATATTCTGCCAAAGCACGCAGGTCAACATGTTTTTCTTCTGGCACTGTAAGCAGAAAGTGATTTTTGCCTTTATAGTCACGCATAAACATATTTTTGCACACCGTGCCCTTTTGCGTTATGCCTGCAGCGTCCATTTCTTCCATGGTACATACAATTTCGTGCTCCAGTTTTTCATACTGTATACCTTTTTCGTCCAAAAAAGCATAAACCTTTTGCTTTGTATATCTGTCGGCCATTATAACACCTCTTGCCAATAAGTATCTGTAAATATTAAACCATATATGTTATTCTTGCGCAAGCAAATTTAATGGTGGAATAACTACAATGATTGTGTTAAAATTAAATTCATGGGTTTAATATCCCTGCAGAATCCCCAAAAAATTTAAAATGAGGAAAATACAAATGAAAAATATTGTTAAGCGCTTAAGTATTTTTATGGTTGCTGTTTTTGCTGCTGTGGTTATCTGCCTGCCTGTACACGCAGACAGCGGCAAAGATGTTACCATACTTTTTACACATGACTTACATTCTCACTTTTTGCCTTCTGCCGATAAAGACGGCGGTGAATTTGGCGGATATGCCAGACTTATGACCGTTATTGACCAGCAGAAAGCAAAACATCCCGATGCTTTGCTGGTAGACGGCGGTGACTTTGCCATGGGCAGTCTGTTTCAGACAGCTTACGCAACAAATGCCCTGGAACTGCGCCTTATGGGCGCCATGGGCTATGATGTAACCACCTTTGGCAACCACGAATTTGACTATCTGCCAAAAGGGCTGGCAAATATGCTTAATGTTGCCAAAGTAACCGGTGAGCCTGTGCCGCAGATTGTTATTTCCAACTATCTGCCGCCTGTTAAAGGAGAAGAGAACTATTCTGCCGACGCCGATATGATGTGGTTTGCCCTTAACTATTACGGCGTTAAAGGTTATACCATTATAGAACGCGACGGAGTGCCTTTTGTTGTTTTTGGCATTTTTGGATATGATGCTGACGACTGTGCACCAAACAGCGGTATGGTACTGGAAGACCCTGTGGCTGTTTCTCAGGCTGTTGTGGACGAAGCTGTTGCCTACTGCAATTCAGCATACGGCAAAGAACCTGTTGTTATCTGCCTTTCCCACAGCGGTACATCTGAAGGCAAGGGCGAAGACTATGACCTTGCAAAAGCTGTAAACGGCATCGATGTTATAATTTCTGGTCACACTCACACAACACTTGACCAGCCTATTATTGTCAATGATACTGTTATTGCTTCCTGCGGTGAATATGGCAAAAATCTTGGTGTTTTAACTTTGACCGTGTCAGAAGACGGAATTGCCGAATTTAAAAACTATGAAGCTGTTGCTGTTGATGAAAATGTGGCAGAAGATGCTGAAATTGCTGCAATGGTGGAAGATTTTAAAGCTGATGTTGAAAAAAACTATCTTTCCAAATACGGTATGTCCTTTGATGAAGTGCTGGTAAATAACAGCTATAAATTTGACACAGTAAGCGAAGTATACGCAACACAGCATGAGTCCACATTGTGCAATATCTTCTCTGATGCTTATAAATGGGCAGTAGAAAAAACCACTGGTGAGCCTGTTGATATGGCTGTTACCGCTGCAGGTGTTATAAGAGAAACCCTGCCTATTGGCGATGTTACCGTTTCTGATGTTTTTAACGCCGCAAGCCTTGGTGTTGGCACAGAGGGCGAATTGGTTTCGGTATATCTTACAGGCAAAGAACTTAAATCAGTTATGGAGATTGATGCTTCTGTGCAGCCTCTTATGAGCAATGCACAGCTTTTTGCCTCTGGGGTTGAATATTCCTTCAATACAAACAGAATGCTGTTTAACAAGGTTGATTATGCAATGCTGCGCAAAGCTGACGGCGGCCTTGAAGAAATTGATGACAACAAGCTTTACCGTGTTGTAACAGGTATGTACTGCGGTGAAATGCTGGGTAGTGTTGAAGAAACTTCTTTTGGCCTTATCTCAATTGTGCCAAAAGACAAGGATGGAAATCCAATTGATATGGAAAATCTTGCCGACTATGTGGTTAAAGACACAAACGGCGTGCCTGTTAAAGAATGGTATGCAATTGCAGCTTATCTTAAAGAAATGGGTGGACAGATGGACAGTCACTATGCAGATACAGACGGCAGAAAAGTTGTTTATTCCAGCCTTAATCCTACAAAGCTTTTTAACAATGCAAACAAGTTTACATACATTTTGCTTGCTGTTATTGCAACAATAATCCTTGTAATTTTTCTTATTGTACGTGCCGTTTTAAAGCGCAAAAACAAGAAAAAGAATAAATAATATATATTATTGTATCAAAATCGGGTATTTTTATGGATACCCGATTTTTTATTTTGTATTTTTGTATCAATATACATAAACTCTCTTGATTTGCATATACAATATATTGTATAATTTGTCATATTAATTAAACAATTGAACACACCAGACGATATCTGCAGGAAAAGGTTTTTAAATCTACCGACGGAGTAACGCTCTCAGGTAAACAGACTGTAGATTGATGGAACTCTGGAGACACTCGCATTTGTGAGGGCCGAAGGTGCAAGCAGTTTAACTGTAATCTCTCAGGCAAAAAGGACAGAGATGCTGATAAAAAAGCTTTTGTTTTTTTATTTTGTTTTCCCGACGGGGAATTGGCATCTATGCTCAATCCCTCGTCTTTTATTTTTTGGCAGTTCAGTTGTTAAAAAAGGAGAGTATGTTATGTTAGAAATGATTACCAATATCAATGGCACAATCAACAGTTTTGTATGGGGCCCTGTTATGCTGGCTCTTTTGGTGGGCACAGGTGTTTATCTTACCGTGCGCACAGGATGTATTCAGGTTAAATGGTTTGGGTACATAATGAAAAACACAGTTGGCAGTTTGTTCAACAAAGAAAAGAATAAAGAAGCAGGCAAAAACCTTACACCTTTTCAGGCTGTTACAACAGCTTTGGCAGGTACAGTAGGCACAGGCAACATTGCTGGTGTTACAGGCGCTATCTTTGTTGGCGGTCCTGGTGCAGTTTTCTGGATGTGGGTTAGTGCATTCTTTGGCATGTGTACAAAATATGCCGAAATTGCTTTGGCAATGAAATACCGCATAACAGAAAACGGTGTTCACAAAGGCGGACCAATGTACTACATAGAAAAAGGTCTTGGCAAAAACTGGAAGCCTTTGGCTGTTATTTTTGCACTGCTTGGTGCTCTTGCTTCCTTTGGTATAGGCAATATTGCACAGTCCAGTGAAATTGCAGGCGCAATGAACGGTCTTTTTGGCCTCAGCCCACTTGTTACAGGCATTATCCTTGCAATTATTATCGCTCTTGTACTTATCGGTGGCGTTAAGCGTATTGGTAAGGTTACAAGCCTTATTGTTCCATTTATGGCAATGTTCTATATTGCTGCGGGCATTATTGTTATTATTATGCGCATCAACCTTGTTCCTGCTGCTCTGATAAACATTGTTACTTCTGCATTCAGCTTTGAAGCTGTTGGCGGCGGTATCTTTGGTTATGCAATCATGACTGCTATGAAACAGGGCTTTGCCCGCGGTGTTTTCTCCAATGAAGCAGGTCTTGGTTCTGCACCAATTGCTCACGCTGCATCCTCAACAGAAGACCCTGCAGAACAGGCTATCTGGGGTGTATTTGAAGTATTTATTGATACAATTGTTATCTGTACAATTACAGCTATGGCAGTTCTGCTTTCCGGCATAGAACTTGGCCCTGACGCTCTTACAGCTTATGCTTCCAAAGGTGCAGCTGCAGTTTATGCATTTAATTCTATTCTCCCTGGCACTCTTGGCGGTATCGTTATTCAGGTAAGCCTGCTGTTCTTTGCATTGTCTACAATTCTCAGCTGGTCTTACTATGGCGAACGCTGCTTCGGTTATCTTACAAACAACAACAAGGTTGTAATCGGCGCTTATAAAGTTATCTTTATTTTGTTCTGTATTGTTGGTGCAACAGGCAGCGGCACACTTATGTGGGATATTGCCGACACACTTAACGGCATGATGGCAATTCCTAACTTGATTGCCCTGCTGCTTTTGTCAGGCGTTGTTGTTGATATTACAAAAGATTACTTTAAAGACAAAAAATAAGCTTTTTAAACTATTTAAACTGCACAAAGTTAAACGGTCATCGAAAATCCGATGACCGTTTTTTTATTTTATAAAGGAAAGTTTTAATCTTGAGAATTGCGGATTTCTCAGCTTAAAATCTTTAAAAAAGGCTTTAATATTTATCCCAATGCCACATCCAGCACCATCATCAGTGTAAAACCAACTGCAAAAAATACTGTGCCGATATTGCTGTGGCTGCCCTGTGACATTTCTGGAATAAGTTCTTCCACCACAACATAAAGCATTGCCCCTGCGGCAAAAGCCAACAGATAAGGAAGAATTGGAACAACAAGTGAGGAAAGCAGTATTGTAACAATTGCACCTATCGGTTCAATTGCTCCTGACAAAACGCCATAGCCAAAAGCCTTGCCTTTTTTCATGCCATTGCTTTTAAGCGGCATTGATATAATTGCACCTTCAGGCATATTCTGCAGCGCAATGCCAAGTGACAACGCTATTGCTGATGCAACTGATATTGTTTCGTTGCCTGACAGCCAGCTTGCCGCCACAACACCAACCGCCATTCCCTCTGGCAGATTGTGCAAAGCAACCGCCATAACCATCATTGCAGATTTGCCAAGACTGCTGCAGGGTTTGCCCTCTGGGCAATCGCTGTTAAGGTGTAGATGCGGAATGTAACTGTCCAATATTAAAAGGAACAAAAATCCCAGCCACACACCGATAAGTGCAGGTATAAATGCCAGTTTGCCCATATGTATCGACTGATCCATAGCAGGAATTATAAGGCTCCACACCGATGCCGCAACCATAACACCTGCTGCAAAGCCTGTGAGAGAACGCTGCATCTTCTGCCCCATTGAGCCTTTGAGAAAAAACACACCTGCCGAACCTATAACTGTGCCTATAAACGGCATCATTACAACCGATAAAATTTCAACTGTCATCTGTATTCCTCCATACTTTCTTTGATTATATCATACTACAGTGTGTACTGCTTTTCTGTGATAAAATCACCATTGTTTTTTGGTTATAATATCACTTGATGTTTTTATTCTGCCGTATTAAAATTGCATATAGAATATAAAAATACGGAGGTAGATATTTTGAGCACAGAATATTATGTTAACCGAAGAAAACGCCTTGCCGATACAATGGCAGATAACTCTTTTTACTTTGTATGCAGCGGCAATCTTGTGGAATCCACCGACGATTCCAACTATATTTTTCAGCCTTACCGCAATTTTGTGTATCTGACAGGCCTTAAAGATGTTGACGCTGCCCTTATGATTGTAAAAACCAACGGCAGTGTAAAGGAACATCTGTTTATGCACATTCCAACCGAACACGAACTGCGCTGGATTGGCACACGCTTTGACGCAGATGCAATCAAATCCAAAACAGGCATTGCAAACCTTGTTCCAAACGAAAACTGGGACAGCTTTATCAGCCGCCTTTTGTTCCGCAATGACATTCAGGACGTATATATGGATATGGCACGCTGGGATATGAACTATGCCCCAAACGAAGCGCAGAAACGTGCTAACCGCCTTAAAGAAATTTATCCATACCTCAAACTGCACAACGCATACCATACAGTGTGCAAAATGCGTTCGGTTAAAGATGCTGCCGAAATTGCTGCCCACCGCAAGGCTGCTGCAATAACAGAAGAAGCTGTTAAAAATATTTTGAGCAATATGAAGCCTGGTATGACTGAAAGCCAGATTGAAGCATACTATGATTTTGTTATCAAAAGCCATGGCGGCAAGTTCCCTGCTTTTACAACCATTGCAGCAACAGGCAAAAATGCCTGCATTATGCACTATGTGGATAATGACACAGTTGCCAACGACGGCGATTTGATTTTGTTTGACCTTGGTGCACAGTATGATTTGTACTGCACAGACGTTTCCCGCACATACCCTGTAAACGGTAAATTTACCGAAAGACAGAAGCAGCTTTACAATATTGTTTTAAAAGGTCTTGAAGTTGCCGAAAGTATGTCAAAACCAGGTCAGCTTAAAAGCGAACTGCAGCAGATAAGCAAAAAGGTTATGGCAGAAGAACTTGTTAAAATCGGTATGATTGAAAAAGAAGAAGATATAAGTAAATACTATTTCCACGGTTCCGGGCACTTTATAGGCCTTGATGTGCACGATGTTGGTGACTATGACGATATTGTACTGGCCGAAGATATGATGTTTACACTGGAACCAGGCCTTTACTTTGACGAAGAAAACATCGGTATAAGAATTGAAGATACCATTCTTGTTACAAAGGACGGCTGTGAAGTTTTGAGCGGCGGCATACCCAAAACTGTTGAGGAAATTGAAGAATTTATGAGCAGGGGTAAATAATATGAAACAATTGTTTGACAAATCATTAAGTATTTTCCAGACCGACTGGGCGCTTGTAACTGCAGGCAGTATGAAAAGTTATAACACAATGACTATAGGATGGGGCGGGCTTGGCACCTTGTGGCGTAAACCTGTGTGTACAGTATATGTAAAACCCTGCCGATACACCCACAGCTTTATAGATGCAAACGATTATTTTACCGTAAGCTTTTTTAAAGAAGAATACCGCAGTGCACTTTCCCTGCTTGGCACCAAAAGCGGCCGTGATGGTGACAAGGTGGCTGAGGTTGGCTTTGAAGCTGTTCCATGCGGTGAAAGCATTACCTTTAAACAGGCAAAAATCACCTTGCTGTGCAAAAAAATCTACCGTCAGGACCTTACAACCGATACAATGCCAGCCGATGTTATTGAAAAATACTACACCGAAGAAGCTCCACACACTGTTTTTGTAGGTGAAGTTGTAGATATTATTGAATAATATTTAATATAAGTAAAAGCGTATCTTTACCATTTTTGATAAAGATACGCTTTATTTTTATTAATATTATCTTTTTATTTCAAACCAGAATGTACTGCCTGTCCCTTCTTTGGATTTTACACCGCACACACCTCCGTGTGCTTCCACAAAAGTTTTGACAATTGATAACCCCAGCCCCGAACTTGCTATGCTTTTTTTGCTGCTGGATGTACCTTTGTAATAGCGTTCCCATATATATGGCTGCATATGCTCGGATATTCCCTTACCGCTGTCGGTAACTTCGATTTTTACAGTCTTGTCTGTTACAGTCTGGGTTATTGTAATATCCTTTTTATCTTCACTGTAGTTCACTGCATTGGCAAGCAGATTGTAAAAGCTGCGATTTATCATTATCTGGTCAGCTTCTATCGTAATATATCTTTCTTTGTTAAATGTGAATTTAAAACCGTCACTTTTCAACATTTCAGACATATTTTTCACAATCTGTTCAATCTGTTCGGTTATATTATAACTTTGAATATTGGGTTTGATTGCTCCTGACTGTATCTTTGACAGGCTGAGAATATCTCCAACCATATTATTAAGACGTTTTGTCTCATTTATAATAACCTGAGCATTTTCTGAGTTGTTCTCACCAGGTATATCTCTCATAACTTCGGCGTATCCGCTTATCATTGTAAGAGGTGTGCGAAGGTCGTGAGAAACATTTGCAATAAATTCCCTACGCAGATTTTCCAGGTTTGAAAGTTCCTTGGCTGTGCTGTCCATAGTTTCGGAAAGTTCATTTATTTCTTTATAGCCTTTAATATCAAATTCAACATCATACCGGCCTTTAGCAAGAATCTTTGCTTTTTTATTTATCAGCTCAATAGGGTCTGATATTGTTCTGGCAACAAAAATAAGCAGCATAAATGCAAAAACAAATGTAAACATTGTAACAATTGCCAGTACCATACGGGAAGTGTCTATAATGGAATTGATAGGCACTGCCTGGGCATTTACCAGAATGCTGTATTCTTCTCCGTCATTTGCAACTATTTTATTTACATATACAAAGGTTTCCACCTTTTCGTCATTGCTGAAAAACCTGAAATCACGGCTGCCTGCACCCGTAACCAGACGATAAGTTACATCCTCCTGGGTGTATTCAAGAAAACGGTTGTTTGTATCTTTAACACCATTTACAATGTCTATCTTTTCCTGATGTGACATTTTGTGAATGATGCATTCCCGCGGGCCGTCCAAAGACTGCACCTGCTGCATTTTGCTGTTAAAAACAACAATGCAAACCTCTTTTGCTGCAACATCTTCTACCAGCATTTCCACCCTTTTTTCACCGTTTATAACCTGTGCCACCAGCTGAGCAACCTCGGTTGCTTCATTACGTTTTACAAGCTTATAAATAGCATTAAAAAATACAACCTGAATAACCCACAGTATCGCCATAAGAAACATAATAAAAGCCATTATGTACAGGTGTATCCTGCCGCGGATACTCATATCGTGATAATAATCTTTTAATCGCTTAAAAATCATATATAGCTATCCTTCAAATCTGTAGCCGATACCACGCAGTGTCACAATAAGACTGCTGTAAACGCCAATATGTCTGCGCAGAAGCTTTATGTGAGTGTCAAGTGTTCTGTCATCTCCAAAAAACTCGTACCCCCATATATCCGCCATCAATCTTTCACGGCTTACCGCCACACCTTTGTTTTTAATGAGATAAAAAAGCAGTTCATACTCTTTTGGTGCAAGATCTGCCTCTTCTTCGTCCACAAACACCTTACGCGCTGTAAAATCCACCCACAAACCATCTTTTTTGTAAATCTCATGACCGCTTTCGTTTTTTCCTAGAACTCTGCGCATAATAACATCTATGCGCATCATAAGCTCCTGCGGTGAAAAAGGTTTTACAACATAGTCATCTGCACCAACTTCAAAGCCATGTATTCTGTCGTATTCTTCCCCTCTTGCCGAAAGCATAATTATAGGCACCTGAGAAAACTTGCGTATTTCTTTTGCTGTTTCAAAACCATCCAGCAGAGGCATCATAATATCAAGAACTATTATATCAAAACTTTGGCTTTTACATTTTTCCACGGCCTGCCTGCCGTTTTCTGCCATTTCTACATTATGCCCTGCATGTTTTGCATATTTTGACACCAGTGTTCTGATACCAGCTTCATCATCACAAATTAAGATATTATACATTTTTTACCTCCGATTGATATATAAATATATTAACATATTTAATTTTTTATCTCAATATAAAAAGCCTTGCAGCAAGCAAGGCTTTTGTGATTAATGTCTGAATTGTGTTCGGTCCTGCATGTGCTGGGCAACAGTATCTGGAGACTGTTCGTATCTGCCTGTTTTTTTATAGCGTTCACGGGCCGTGTAATAGATATGTGTGTCATCTTCAGTTTCTGTTTCGTTTTTTGCTCTGGGATAGGTTTCGTTTTCCACAACCGCCGCAAGTGTTTCCTGTTTTATATGCTCCAGCAAACCGTCATAGCTTTCCATAGGCTTTAAGCAAAGCTTTTTGCTGCTGTGATGTTTTTGATTTTTGTTTCGTTTTTTATCTGCCATAACAATACCTCCTTTTTGCTTATTATTGTTTAATTTTTCGATTTTATGTATTATTGTACTTTTGTTCATTTATACACTTGATATAAATGGATTTTCAGTGTAAAATTTAATAATAAAAGTGTTTTAAATAATTGTTAAAATATATTTTAATTTAAAATATATTTTACCTACAAAAGCTTTTCTTTTTTTTGGCTGGCGCATCAACAGCCAAAGCAGCTTTTTATTTTTCTACACTGTTGCATTAATTATTTATCACACAATTTAATATAGATGAAAGGAGTAAAGATATTATGAAGAGAGAAGATATCAGATACAGCTCTTATGTTCAGATTCTGAAAGAAGAGCTTGTGCCTGCTATGGGCTGTACCGAGCCGATTGCACTTGCATACGGCGCGGCAAAAGCAAGAGAAGTGCTTGGCACCATGCCAGATAAAGTTGTAATCGGCGCAAGCGGAAGTATCATTAAAAATGTAAAAAGCGTTATTGTTCCAAACACAAACGGCCTTAAAGGTATACCTGCTGCTGCAACTGCAGGTATTGTTGCAGGCAAAAGCGAAAAGAAACTGGAAGTTATTGCCGAAGTTACACCTGAAGAAATTGCAGGTATGCGCACATTTATGGACATTGTGCCAATAGAAGTGCACCATTTTCACAATGGACTTACCTTTGATATTATTGTAACTGTATACAAAGGCGAAAGCTATGCCAAAGTGCGCATTGTAAACTTCCACACAAATATCGTTCATATCGAAAAAGACGGTGAAATTCTGCACAAAATTGAAATTGAAGGCGAAAGTGAAGAAGGTCTTACAGACCGCAGCTTTATGAACCTTGCGGATATTCTTGATTTTGCAGAAACTGTTGAAATTGAAGATATCAGGCCAATTATTGCAAGACAGATTGAGTACAACACAGCAATTTCAAAAGAAGGAATGACAGGCAACTGGGGTTCTGCTGTTGGCAAAACTATCATTGATACATACGGTGACGGTATTCTTGCACGAGCAAAAGCTGTGGCTGCAGCAGGTTCTGACGCACGAATGAACGGCTGTGAAATGCCTGTTATTATCAACAGCGGCAGCGGCAACCAGGGCATTACAACTTCTTTGCCTGTTATTGAGTACGCAAAAGAACTTAATGTCAGCGAAGAAAAAATGTACCGCGCACTTGTTTTGGCTAACCTTGTTACAATTCATCAGAAAACACCAATCGGCCGTCTGTCTGCTTTCTGCGGTGCCGTAAGTGCAGGCGCAGGCGCTGGTGCAGGTATTGCATATCTGCTTGGCGGCGACCTTGATGCTATCGGCCACACAGTTGTAAATGCAATTGCAACAACAGGCGGTATGGTTTGCGACGGCGCAAAATCCAGCTGTGCAACTAAAATTGCAACAGCAGTTGAAGCAGGTATTTTGGGCTATCGTCTGCACCTTGCAGGCAAAGACCTGCAGCCAGATGACGGTATTGTTGGTGAAACACCTGAACACACAATTGCCAATGTTGGCCGTATGGCAAAATTTGGTATGAAAGAAACAAACGAAGAAATTATCAAAATTATGATTGGCAAATAATCCCCTGATAAGTAATATTTCCTTTTGCACTAATTTATATATTTATTAGGGTAAATAATTTTTAAGGAGATTATATTTTATGAAAATTTTAAAAAGCTTACCAGCTAAACTTTTAATCGGTATTATTATCGGTGTTGTTTTGGGCCTTGTTGTGCCTGAAAGTGTAATGACAATTATTGTACCTGTGAAAAACATTCTGGGTCAGCTTATCCAGTTTGTTGTTCCTCTTATCGTTATTGGCTTTATCGCTCCTTCCATTACAAAACTTGGCAACAATGCAACAAAAATGCTGGGCGTAGCACTGGTGCTTGCTTATGTATCATCCATTCTTGCAGCGCTGGTTTCTATGGTTGCCGGCTACACACTTATCCCTGTTTTGCCATTTGCAAGCCAGGCAGAAGCTCTCAGAGAACTGCCTGCTGACGTATTTGGCCTTGCAATTCCACAGATTATGAGCGTTATGTCTGCTTTGGCATTCTCTATCCTTATCGGCCTTGCTGCTGTTTGGACAAAATCCAAAACATTTATTGCTCTGCTGCAGGAATTCCAGAATATGGTTCTTGACATTGTTAAAAAAGTTGTTATTCCAATTCTTCCTGTTTACATCTGCTTTACATTCTCCACACTTGCTTATGACGGTACAATCACAAAACAGCTGCCTATCTTTGTAAGTGCTGTTCTTATCGTTATCATCGGTCATTACATCTGGCTTGCTGTTCTTTACGGTGTTGCAGGTGCTTACAGCGGCAAAAACCCAATGGAAGTTCTTAAACACTACGGCCCAGCTTATCTTACAGCTATCGGCACAATGTCTTCTGCTGCAACTTTGGCAATTGCACTTAACGGCGCACAGAAATCCAAAGTTCTGCGTGATGATATGGTAGAATTTGGTATTCCACTTTTTGCAAATATCCACCTTTGCGGTTCCGTACTTACAGAAACATTCTTTGTTATGATTGTTAGCAAGGTTCTTTACGGCGAACTGCCACCAGTTGGCACAATGATTTTGTTCTGCGCATTGCTTGCTATCTTTGCTATTGGTGCTCCTGGCGTTCCTGGCGGTACAGTTATGGCTTCTTTGGGCCTTATCACAGGCGTTCTTGGCTTTGGCGCAGACGGCACAGCACTTATGCTTGCAATCTTTGCAATTCAGGACAGCTTTGGTACAGCATGTAACGTAACAGGTGACGGTGCTTTGACACTTATGCTTACAGGCTACGTTGAAAAACACAATATTGAAAAACAGAATATCAGCATTGACCTGTAATTTAACAGTTTGATTTTGATAATCAGATTTAACTGCAAATAATAATTATTCCCTGCTTTTAGCCAAGCAGGGAATTTTTTTGCATATTTACAATATGTTCCGTCAATATCGCTTATATTTTTACATAATTTACAAAATCATTTCAGCCACAGTTAAACTATTGCTATAACTTTATATAAATTGTAAAATATAGCTGTAAAGTTTAAAAACAAAAGTTTATTATCCTCATTTCCCTTTTAGCTACACAAGAGGTCTTGTATGAAAAAATTATTTACAGTTTTTATAATAACCTCAATACTACTTTGCGGGTGTGCACAGACAACCGATATCCCTTCTGCTGAAAACACCCCTGCAACAACCGAATATATACATCCTACTGATACTACACAGCCTACACCTAAAGCGTATACCGAAATTATAGAAATTTCTACAGCAGAAGAGCTTGCATCTATGTCTGCCGATTATGCATTAAACGGCAAGGGATATGAACTGCGAAAATATGTGCTTATCAACGACATTGATATGTCTGGCATAGAAAAATTTATTCCTATCGGCAAAAACCTTAACAATATGGGTGAAGGCGTATACCCTTCCAGTTATCAGAACGACAAATATGCAGGGTTTTGCAGCTATTTTGACGGACAGGGACATACAATAAAAAATCTCACACTTAACTATAATGGTGACGAAACAGGCCGCAAAGGTGAAATCTACAACAGTCTTTTTGCCGTTATATCTCCGCTCGGCGTTGTAGAAAATGTAAATGTTGAGAATATCACCATTAACGGTATAGGCAGAAACGAATTTTCCTCTTCACAGGCAGGCGGTTTTGTAAGTGTGCTTAATGGTGGTACCGTGCGTAATTGCAACACTCAAGGCACCGTTACTGCTTCCAACTGCAGCGGTGGTTTTGTTGGCAGACTTGAAAAAGGCTCGGTTATAGAGAACTGCAGTGCAGACATTGACCTTACTGGCACACATTTTATCGGCGGTTTTGTAGGTTATTCAGACAGTATCGAAAACTCACAGATAACAAACTGCTCTTCCTATGGCAGTGTAACAGCTTATATGCCAAATCTTAACAGCTATCTTGATATTGTAAAAGGTGTTGGCGGGTTTGTGGGTTTTACATCTTCGGGTGTTTACAAAAACTGTCACGTTGACACAAAACTTTATATAATGGATAACGCTATGGGTGTTGGTGCATTTGCAGGCATTACCGACAATCAGCGTGACAAGATTTTCTTTGAAAACTGCACCTACGACCCAAATGCTGTTAGCAGCTGGTATATGATAAACCTTATGGACTGGAAAAACACCCACGGCGATTACGGAAATAATACATTTATCAGTGCCGATGAGGCATTGTCAGACTCTGCCGCTGAAAAATACGGCATTGAAGCCGATAAAATAATTGCCGCAAGCAAAGATAACAGATATTTTATCTATGAAAGTAACAGTTGGGGCGCAGCTGACGGCGGTGAAATTGAATATAAGTTAAAAGACACACAAACTGACAAAGAAAAACTGCTTGGCAAAGTATGGCTGAGCCGCAACAGCGGTGCTGGATTTTTTAAGAACGGTGATGTATATATTTTTGATGAGCATAACGGTTTAAAAATTTTTGACAACAATATGGATAAGCCAAATGTAATTTTTGACAGTCAGAACAATTTCCCCTGTGGTGACAATATAGACGGCAGCGGTACAGAAAGATATATGTTTGCCATTCGCCGTGACCCTGAAAAGATGGACTATATTGTTATTTATGGCGAATTTAACAACACCGACGGTATACCGAAAAAATATCCATACCGTGTTGGTCTTCTTGATAAAAAAGGCAATCTGACACAGACAAACCAGTTGCCTGTGGAATTTGATACAACAGATTTTTATGCAATACATATGTTTAAAAGCTCAGAAACCGAAATTGAGTTTTATGCACAAATGAAAGATAAAGAGCTTTTCCGCGCACGCTTTGACTATGCAAGCGAAGTATTTACACAAATAAAATAAAGGCGGACAACTATGAAACAGCGCAAACTTTTTTGTGAGATTTCCCCTCTCACCTATAAAATATCCACATACAAGTGCATTGCCCTGCGCAAGCTGCAGGACACTTTTTCCAAAGAAACTTTTTCAAAGGCAAAATGCGAAGAACTGCTGCCTGTTGTGGTGTACAAGCACAATTCTCTTATACGCCGCAAGCTTGGCAGCGTTGACCTTCAGCTGCAGGAAAACAAAGCAGTTAATCTTGCCATAGCTGCACCCAAAGTAGACAAAATTGTTATCCGCCCCGGCGAAACATTCTCTTTCTGGCAGCTTGTGGGCAACCCAAGCGAAAAGAATGGATACAAAACAGGGCTGACAATCAAAGGCGGCAATCCAAGCAAGGACATCGGCGGCGGTATGTGCCAGTTTACCAACCTTATTCATTGGATGATACTGCACAGCCCCCTTGATATTGTGGAGCATCACCACCACGACGGTGTGGACCTGTTCCCTGATTTCAACCGCGTTGTACCTTTTGGCACAGGCACAAGTATTTTGTACAACTACAAAGATTATCGTGTAAAAAACAATACCGACCAGCATTTTCAGCTTGTTGTTTATACCACCGACGAATATCTGTGCGGCGAACTGCGCACTACAAATCATTTGGAATACAGTTACCATATAAAAGCTGAAGATGAATATTTTTCACGTGAAAATGGTGTTGTATACCGCAACGGCAAGGTTTATCGCTGTGTTATTGATAAAAACACAGGAAATGTGATTGAGAAAAAACTGATAAAAACCAATCATGCAAAGGTTATGTATGATACAGATAATCTTGAAATAATTGATAAATAATTATTGTTTTGAGGTGCGCCTATGAACAAAAAAATTGATATTGGTCTGATTGTTATGCTTGCAGTTGGATTGTTTTTGATAAGAGGCATTGTGAATATCGGCACCCACAAAGAGCCTGTTGAAGACAAAATGGCAGATATAGTCAACAACAGCATACAGGCAGAGTATTACTGCAATAT
>SVMV01000089.1 GCA_015067245.1 Oscillospiraceae bacterium
CGACGAAATTACCCAGTTTTTGAAAAAGACAGATGACAGCAGCTATGAAGCTTTGGGCGAAATTGAAGTGAGCGAGCTTTATGAAGCAATACTGAACAGCAAAAACTCTCCTGTAAAGGATTTTACATCTCTTTCCGCTTATCTGCTTGAGCTTCTGGGCAGAATACCGCAGAATGGCGACTTTGTATGTGACGAAAAATTCCAGTATACAATACTTGAAATGAGTGAACACAGAATCATAAAAGTAAACGTTGTACCTATCGAAGAAAAAAACTTTGAAAATTAACTTAAAATGGGTTATAATTTAATTATAGTATTTATTGATAATTATTCTTTACTGAAAGGAGTTTTCCTATGATTGTTGGCGTAATGGCTGGTACCCCTGTTGATACTCAGATGGGTGTAGACTACATTAAAGCAAAAGGCTATGAGGCAATTGGATTTGCCTGCAGCAAAAGTGCTGAGGAACAGAACGAAATGCAGATTCTGCATAAAGATGAACTGCTGCAGATTGCAATTAACGGATGTCTTGATATGGTAAAAAAAGGTGCAACTGGTATCTATGTATACTGCAATTCTCTTTCGGGCGCCATTGATATGGACAAACTTAAAGCAAGTGTGCCTGTTTTTGTTATAACTCCGCTTGATATTTACAAGATGTGTGCAAAGGAATATAAACGTCTTTCTGTTATTGCAGCAAACGGCCAGAGCCTTGCTGCAATTGAAAAAACAATATTAAACGCAAACCCTGAATGTACTGTTTTTGGCGCAGGTCTTTTGCCTTTGGTTGTTGAAATTGAAGCAAATACCCCAAGCGGCACAATTTATGACAGCTTCCAGCTAAAAAAACTTACTGACAGCTTTGTTGCTATCGGCTGTGATGCGTTTATTCTGGGATGTACTCATTTTCCTTATGTGGAAAAAGAAATAACTGATGGTATTGCTGTAAAGGTTATAAACCCTGCAGACACAATGCTTGAACTATTAATAGCCAACCAATAATAATTGTTTATGATTTCTGTGCCGTCTGCTTTCATAATCAATTTTACAATGAGGTATAAATAAATGACTTTTTCCCAGCTAAACTATGTTTTAGAGGTTTCCAGATGTGGCTCTATTAACAAAGCTGCTTCCAAATTGTTTGTATCCCAGTCCAACCTTTCAAACTCTATTCAGGAGCTTGAAAAAGAACTTGACATCAAAATCTTTCTGCGCAGTTCCAAAGGTATTGAGCTTACCCCCGAAGGAAGCGAGTTTTTAAGCTATATACGACCTCTTATCGAACAGCACAAGCATATTATAAATCTGTACGAACAAAAGAATGCCAAACCTACTTTGCGTTTAAGCGTTGCCACACAGAGGTATCCTTTTGCCGTAAAGGCTTTTACAGAGCTGCTTAACAGCTCTGATCATCCAAAATACGAAATGCGTATCAAGGAAACAGGTATCTATCAGATTATCGAAGACGTTTACAATAACGACTGCTCAATAGGCGTTATCTATATCTCCCGTGAGAGCGAAGATTTTATCCGCAAAACCCTGGAAAGCCGCAACCTTATTTTCAACGCCGTCAAAACAATAAACCCCCGTGTTTATTTCAGAAAAGATCATCCGCTTGCAAATAAAGATATTATACATTTTTATCAGTTGCTGGATTATCCTTATGTTGTGTTTGACCACGGCCAGGGCAAAAGCCTGTACTATACTGAAGAGGTTAACCTTGCCGGATTTAAACTGCCCGAGAAGCTTATATTTGTTCACGACCGTGCAAGTATGTACAATATTGTAAGCCAGACTGATGCTTTTTCAATCGGCAGCGGCATACTTTCGAAAGGCTTCTGTGATGATAACATTATATCTGTGCCTGTTGAGTGCAACAGCGACGATGTTATGAAGCTGGGCTGGATAAAACATGCCAACAAAACGCTTAACGAGGTTGAAGAACTGTACATAAGCTATCTTGAAAAGAGCCTTGAAAATGAATAACCCTTTAAAAGTCTCATCTGCGCGGATGAGACTTTTTGTTTGCCGAAAATATGATTTTTGATACAGTTGATATTTACTTTTTCAGCCAGAATATATTATACTTAAAATATAAATAAATTGTATAAAAATCTTTCAAGTGGAGGAATATATATGAACGAAAATATCAAATGGTTTAAGGAAGCCAAATACGGCATGATGATACACTGGGGGCTTTATTCTTTGCTTGCAGGCGAACACAATGGTGAAGACGCAGGTGTTTATGCGGAATGGATTCAGTCTAAATTTCAGATTCCTATTGCAGAATACGAAAAACTTGCAGCCGCTTTTAACCCTGTATATTTTGATGCCGATAAAATTGTTGGTTTTGCAAAAGAATGCGGTATGAACTATCTTGTTGTAACAACAAAGCACCACGATGGCTTTGCAATGTATCATTCCAAAGTAGACAGCTATAACGTTGTTGATGCAACACCATTTGGCAGAGACGTTATAGGTGAACTTGCTGCAGCCTGCAAAAAACACGGCCTTAAGCTTGGTTTTTATTATTCTCAGGACCTTGACTGGCACGAACAGCATGGCGGCGGGTATCTTTCAAACCATATAGAAACTGCAGGAACAACCTGGGACAACAGCTGGGATTTTACAGGCGAAAAAGATTTTTCAATCTGTTTTGAAAACAAAATTATTCCGCAGATTAAAGAAATTATGACCAACTACGGCGAAATCTGCGTTGCATGGTTTGATATGCCTATGACACTTACACAGGAACAAAGCCAAAAAATATATGACACAGTAAAAGAACTGCAGCCAAACTGCCTTATAAACAGCCGCCTTGGCAACGGACAGTACGACTATGTTTCTATGGGTGACAATGAAGTGCCCGAAACACTTGATGTGCCTGAAAATGTGGACTATAACAGTGTTGACGGCCTTAAACCATCACCTAACGGTCTTTACGAAACTGCCGCTACAATGAACAAAAGCTGGGGCTTCAGCTATCGTGACCAAAACTGGAAGCCTGCACAGGAAATTTATCGCATTAAAACCCACCTTAACAAACTGGGCATGAACTATCTGCTTAATGTTGGTCTTGACGGACTGGGCCGTATCCCTCTGCCAAGCTATAAAATTTTAAAAGAAGTTGCCGAGATGGATAAAAACGCATAACAACTAAAACAAGTATCCCCACAGATATCATTGACATCTGTGGGGATATATTTTTTTACAACAAAGGATTAAAAAAAGTTGTTAGAAATTTTGTTAGAAAATATTATGACAAAAAATAAAAGCCTTGCATTTGCAAGGCTTTAGTTGGTTGCGGAGGCTGGATTTGAACCAACGACCTTCGGGTTATGAGCCCGACGAGCTACCATGCTGCTCCACTCCGCGTCATTTGATGTAAAATTATTATATCATCTGACGCATGCTTTGTCAATAATATTTTGTAATAAAGATTTTAAAATTTAATAGCTTATTGTTTATTTATTTTAGTTATTTTGTATAAAATTGTTTGTTTTAAAATAATTT
>SVMV01000090.1 GCA_015067245.1 Oscillospiraceae bacterium
CAGTCTGACACCTTTTCCACTATAAAAGCTATTCTGTCCGGATTTCCTGCTATCATTATGCACCTCTGTTTACCTGCAATTAAAATTATTATATATCATACCATAAAAAATTAAAAGAGTATTGCACTCTGTAAAAATGCAATACTCCTTGTCTATTATTTATTTGTGGAACCAAAACCGCCCATGCGCTGTGCATCGGTGTTACCGCTGTCTGCAACAAGATAGTTGATAAACATGCACTGTGCAATGCGGTCACCGGCTTTGATAACATAGTCTGTTGTGCCTAAGTTAATAAGATTTACACCAAGGTTGCCGTCGTTGTCCGGGTTGCCGTAGTAGTCACATTCCACCCAGCCCTGACTGTTTGCAATCATAACAGGCTGTTTGCCCATGGAAGAACGCACATTGATAAGCAGTGCTTCGTCTGTGCCGAAGTATGCCTTTACATCTGTCCAGATAAGCTGTTTTTCCATTGGTTTTATAACAGCATCAACAGGTGAATAGATATCATAAGCTATTGCATATCTGCTGCCACGTGTCGGCAGTTTAATTTCTACATCTGGGTGTTTGCGTTTTGCATCGGTTACAACTTCAAAGCCTCTTGCCATTATTCTTTCTCCCATAAAACAATTTTGTTTTCTTTTAATGTTTTTTGTACATCAATTATGCGCTGGTTTGCACTGCCTCGGAACAAAAGCCGCATATCTTTTTGTTCTTCGATAAATGGGCCATCCACCAGCACATCAACATATTTTACAATCTCAAGCTGTTTTTCATTAAGATTTTCAAACACATAGCCTGTCCACAGCCAGATTGTTTTTCCTGTCTGCTCTTTTATGGCTTTTACTGTGCGAAGCAAAGTATCGTCATAAAGCTGGTCCAGCGGCTCGCCGCCCAAAAAGGAATATCCACTGATATTTGTGCTTTTGCCAAGGTCAATAAATTTTTGCATTTCTTCATCGTTAAACTCTTTGCCGAAAGCAAAATCCTGATATTCCTTATTAAAGCAGCCAGGGCAGTTAAAATGACAGCCCGACACAAACAATGTTGCCCTTATGCCTGTGCCGTTGGCCACATCGTATTTTCTTATCTGTGCGTAGTTCATATTTAATTGACTATGCACCGATATATTTTTACAGGTGCATTACCCTTTCTTTAATTTCCTGTGTTCTGCCCTCGTTCCAGTAGTTTTCGCCAAGATAACCACAGGTGCGGCGCACAACATTCATACGGGATTTGTCACGGTTGCCGCAGTTTGGACAGTACCATTCAAGGTTGTCGTCGCAAAGGATTTCACCTTCGTAACCGCATTCCATACAAAAGTCCAGCTTGGTGTTCATTTCGGCATACTGAACGTTTTCGTACATATATTTGATAAGTGTGAGAATAACCTCTGGGTTCTGTGCAAGATTTGGCAGCTCAACATAGCTGATTGCACCACCAGAAGAAATAGGATGAAACTGGCTTTCAAATTTAAGTTTTTCAAAGGCATCGATTTCTTCGCCTACAAAAACATGATAGCTGTTTGTAAGATAGTTACGGTCTGTGATGCCTTTTACCACACCAAAACGGCGCTGGAGGCATTTTGCAAAGCGTTCGGTAAGGCTTTCGCTTGGTGTGCCATAAAGAGCAAAACCAAGGCCTGTTTCTTCTTTCCATTTTACAATGTGAGCCTTGAGATTTTTCATAATTTCAACGCCCAGTTTTTCACCTTCTGGTGTTGTGTGGCTTTTACCGATAAGTGCCATTACACATTCATACAAACCGATATAGCCCAAAGTGATGGTCGCATATCCATTTTGAAGCAACGGATAAATTGGTTCATGCGGTGCAAGACGTGCAATAGCACCGTGCTGCCAGTGGATTGGAGAAACATCGCTTGTAACGTTTTTAAGCTTTTCATAACGAAGCATAAGGCTTTCTCGGCAAAGTTCAAGACGGTCTTCGAGAATTTTCCAGAATTTATCCATATCGCCCTGTGCAGAAAGGCCAACGTCTGCAAGGTTAAGTGAGGTAAGGCCCATATTGAAGCGGCCATACCATTTGTATGTGCCCTCTGTGTTGTTGATTGGACCTTTGTATGGAGACAGCCATGCACGGCAGCCCATACAGCCAAAAACATTGCCCTCGTAGTTTGCGCGCATGTGCTTTGCACTGATAAAGTCTGGCATCATACGTTTGGAAACGCAAACTGCTGCAAGCTGTGTAAGTGCATAGTATTTGCTGTCTTCACGGATGTTGTTTTCGTCTGTTACATAAAGAAGTTTTGGGAATGCAGGTGTAATCCATGCGCCAACTTCATTTTTGATGCCCTGAATACGCTGACGGAGCACTTCTTCAATAAGCATAACAGTTTCTTTTTCATATTCAGGATATTCGCTGATATACATAAACACACTTAAGAACGGACTCTGACCGTTGGAAGTCTGCAGGGTGTTAATCTGATACTGGATTGTCTGGATACCTGCTTTAACCTCTTCTTTAAGTCGTCTCTGCACAATTTTTTCAAGCTGTGCTTCGGTATACATAAATGCGTTTTCGTTCCATTCGATAACAAGGTCACGACGGATTTTTTCTTCAGAAATGCGAACAAACGGAGACAGGTGTGCCAGGCTCATTGTCTGACCACCGAACTGGCCAGAAGCAACCTGTGCGATAATCTGTGTTGCAATTGTGCAGGCTGTGCGGAAGGTTTTTGGCTTTTCAATCATCTTGCCGTTGATAACTGTGCCGTTTTCCAGCATATCTTTAAGATTGATAAGACAGCAGTTAAAGGACGGATTGAGATAGTGGCCAAGGTCGTGAATGTGGATAAGACCATTGTCGTGTGCCTGCGCAATGTGCGGCGGCAGCATCATACGTTTTGCGACGTCTTTGGAAACTTCTTCGGCAACAAGGTCGCGCTGTGTTGAGATAAGATTTTCCTGCTTGTTGGAGTTTTCCATAAGGCTTTCCTTGTTTTCTCCGTTGATAAGACCAAGCACCTTGTTGTCAATTGTGTTGCGCTGACGCTGATATTCTCGCACTGCACGGTATGCTTCGTAACATTTTGCTGTAAGCATATCGCCGCTTTCGATAAGCGCTGCGTAAACATAATCTTCGATTTCTTTGATTGTAACAATCATCTTATCGGTGGAAAAATTTTCGGCTATTTTTTTTGCAAGTTCTTCGTTGACAATACCACTGCCATAGCGCATTGCCTTTAAGATTGCTATTTCTATTTTAGAGGCATCAAACTGTACCTGTCTGCCATCTCTTTTGATAACTACATACATTTGTGTTTCTCCTTTCATTTATGTAAAAGATTTACTATATATCGAAAAGTACCTTTTTAGTTTAGCACAATATATTGTGGTTTTCAACGGCAATATTTACTATAAATTCAATTTTGGCACAATAAACAAAATTAGGGACTGCAAGTAGTCCCTAATTTACAAAGATTATTTTTTTGCTGTTTTTTTCTTGAC
>SVMV01000018.1 GCA_015067245.1 Oscillospiraceae bacterium
TTGCAGGTTGAACACTGCCCCTGCCATTTATGATAAGTTTCTCCGCATTCGGAGCAGATATATACTGTTTTTAATTTTTCTTTCATAGAAAACCTCTGTTTACAACAATAAGTTTTTCACAACTATTGGTTGTATTTTAAAATATATGGCCTGATTTGTCAACCTAAACAAACAATGCTCCCTTTTTACTTTTGGACTGATGGGTTTCAACTCTGGCAATTTCACTAAAAATCAATAAAGAAGTGGTGCTCACAGGGTGTGGGCACCATTTATGTTATTCATCATTGAATACAGCACCAAGATATTATATAATATATGTAACAATTATATAGATGCATATAAATTATACGCGAAAGAGGGAATTAACATGAAAAAGATGTTAGCGTCATTCTTGGCAGTTATAATGCTAGTCTCTTTAGTGGGATGCGGCTCTGCAAGTAAACCAGAGCCTACCGTGACTAAATTCTGTGATGCATTGAAAACGTTTGATATGGAAACAGCCTCGTCTTGTTTTGTATCGGGAGATTCGGACATTGAAAATCCTTACACTGAGGAAAATGCTGAAGAACAGAACATTTTTACCGAGCAGGCTATTGAGTATTTGACAAACTGTGCAAAAGAAATGACATATGTCTTAGGGGAAACTACCACTGATGGTGATAAGGCAGTTATTCCTGTAACTTTTACTTATGTGGATGCAAGTCCGGTTATTTCAGCAGCATTGGGAGATTATATAACCCAAGCATTTGCTCTAGCATTTAGTGGTACAGATGATTCTGTAATGGAAGAGTTGTTTGGCACTATCTTTATGGAGAAAACAGAATCTGTAAGCACAGGAACTGCCACTACTACTGTTGAGTTCATTTGTATCAAACAGAATGATGAGTGGAAAATTCAAGAGTTGAGCGCTGATGCTCAGTATGAAATCAGTAACATTATTAGTTGTAACATAGCTAAAGCGTTGGAATCATTCGGAGATGAATTCAGCGAGGACAATTCTGGCAATTCAGAACCTGCCGAAGAATACGTTTGGTATGACGTTCCTGCAGGTCAAGTGTTAGAGCTTGCAACCATAAAAATGGCTATCACGGGATGCGAAGAAGTAGACAAGTTGACTGCTGAATACTACGATCCTGACATTGCACAGGAAGGAACTAAGTTCGTAGTTCTTACAGTAGAAATCGAGAATATCACAAAGTCTACATTAGATTTTAACAACGACTTCAATCTTTATGATAGTCAGGACAGAGAATACCAACCTTATTCGGATGCACTTTGGTATTTTGATGAAACTTTTTCTTATACCGAATTGGCTCCTAATATTAAGACAACTGGAACGTTCGTATATCATGTGCCAGCTGATGCACAGGGTTATTATTTAACTACTGCAAAATCTGGAACAAACGAGGCGTATTGCATGTATGCACAGTAAGCCATCATTCAGAATCCATAAAAGCTCCACCTGTTCAAGGGTGGAGCTTTTTCTGTGCATTTCGACGAAGGAATTTCGGATTTATCTAAAATCAGTCCAAAAGGTAAAAGGGAGAAACAATGCGGACACTTTCACTGTATCCGCATTTACTATGTATATTATTTTATTTTCCAGTCGCTGTATTCAGGGCAAACATATCTGCCTTTATCCTGTGTCTGATTTTTTACATTTATCGCCTGTTTTGGACAGTGATGCAGACAAGCAAGGCATCCGCAGCAATTGCCCTTAAAGGTTGGCTTATCATCAGCAATTTCAATATTATTGACAGGACAAAGCTGCACACATTTACCGCAGGATATACAATCATTATCCGCTTTAAGTTGCTGGTTTTTCAGCATAAATTTGTTAAAGCCTTTATTTACAACCCCAGACATAAGTGCTGCGAAAGCTGTTTTATCATCTTTTTCAAGACACTCATTCTTTTTGATTGCTACAGCAATTTTATCAAGTTTTGGAATAATTGTTTTTAAAGCTTTTGATGCATCTCTTGGGTGTGGCATTTTTTCCATAAAAAGATAATTGTTTTGCATTGCAACGCCAATATATCCTGTAAAGTTCATACCCTTGTCAGATATAATTTTGCATATATATTTGTCAGCATTACCGCTGTTTTCACCCATTGTAACAATACAATATACCGATTTACATCCATTTAACTGTGCTTTTTTGATTGTTTCTTCAACAACTGCAGGCAAGCGCCAGGCATAAATTGGTGCAACTATAATATATGGCTTTTCACTTTTACAAATTAAATTTTCGTTATTTTTAATAACATTATTTAAAGAAATAACATTATCTTCCAGTTTTTCTGAAAGATAATCAGCAACAAATTTACTGTTGCCAGTACCTGTAAAATATAGAATCATAACTATTTCTCCTGTTTTTTCTTTATAGGATGACGTATAACGGTTTTCCATTTTTCAGCTGCAACTTTGCGAACATCCGAAAGATAAATTTCGTGATGCAATCGCAAATCGGTAACATCGTTTTCGTATTCGTTATCTGTCAGATATTTATCCATTACTTCAACTGATGCTGCTTCTGTATCAAAAGGACCTATATGCATTATCTGAACACATAAACCTTCATCTACTGTTAAAAATTCGGCTTTTGAGCAATCAAGCTTCTTTTTTATACTCGCCTGCTTTACCGCCCAATCAAAATCTGATTTTGTAACAAAATCAGGCAATCTTATAACTGAAATCCAATTTAAATCACTTTTTTTGGCTGTGTCAAAACCATTAACACCATCCTGCCACCAAAAACCTTCAAGTGGAGGCACAATATAGTCAAAATAGCCATTTATAAGATAGTCGGTTTTCTTGCTCATTTTGATGGTATATGCAACGGCGTATAAAATACCTATTGCCTGTTTGTACTCTCCGTCTTCTTCATTTGGATTGCCTTTGCCACGCACAGCAATATAATTTGCTTTTGGTACATTTACAATTACAGGCTTTTTGGGGGGCATATAATATTCTTTGTATTCCTTTTTAAAGTCAAATGCCATAAATTATCTCCTTACCAAACAAACGGTATAAGGCGGTATTTTACCTTATTTTTATATTTTTTATATCCCTGCCGTTCTTTTTTCCAAGAATAATTCTTCGTCTTTAATACGGGCAATTATAACGGCTGGATAGCTTAGCATAATAACAAATGAAATCCATGAGCCCAGAATTAACGGTATGGATAAATAGCTGCATTTATTGCAAGAGTAACTTTATCCTTTCTGCATTTAATCACCTCTGTATTATTGTTTTTTATAATTATATATTTTTTATTATGGCTTGTAAACAAACAAAACCGCTGCATAAATCATACAGCGGTTTTAAAATTATAATGCAATTATTCAACTTCAATAAGTTCGTATTCTCTGCTGCCATAGCCAAGTTTAGCTGCTGCTTCAACAGTAAGTACACCGTTGCGGCTTTCAATTCTTTCAAGCAGGTGGTCACGGCCAGGGTCTTTTGAAGCATAAACAAGGTCGAGACAAGCCTGGTCGATAGCAATTGGGTCTGTGGAAGCAAGAATTCCGATATCAGCCATGCATGGATCTTCTGCTTTTGCACAGCAGTCACAGTCAACAGACATATTCATCATAACATTGATGTAAGCTGTGTTTCCTTTAAAGAAATCAACAATGCTGCCTGCTGCATCTGCCATGGATTCAAGGAACAGATCGTGTTCTGCTGTCCAGATTTTTTCTGGTTCGCCTGCACCGTGAATATATGCTTTGCCAAAAGAAGAAGCAACGCCGATGGAGAGCTGCTTAAGTGCGCCGCCGTAGCCGCCCATTGGGTGACCTTTAAAGTGGGATAATACAAGCATAGAATCATATTTTAGCAGATTTTTGCCAACATAGTTTTCTTTGATGATTTTGCCATTTGGAATTGGAATAATAACATCTGGACCTTCAGCATCCATAAGGTCAAAATCAAAATATTTGTTCCAGCCGTGTTCTTCGATAAGTTTAACGTGTTTTTCTGTTGTGTTGCGTTCGCCGTCATAAGCTGTGTTACATTCAACAACTGTACCTTTTACATCTTCTATAATTGGTTTCCAGAATTCTGGTTTAAGAAAGTTCTGGTTGCCTTTTTCACCAGAGTGAAGCTTGATAGCAACATTGCCAGGAAGTTCTACACCAAGAAGTTTGTACAGTTCAAGCACTTTTTCAGGTGTGATTGTTTTTGAAAAATAAACTTTTGCGCTCATTTATTTATCCTCCATAATTGATTACATTGTTAATTACTAAGTTAATAATACAGTATTTTTGTTTATCTATCAACAAGATTTTCATTATTTTTTCAGCTTTTTGATTTTGCTGTTTATATATTTTACAAATTCTTCTTCATCACCTTCAGTAAATGCACCTTTTTCTATACGAAGAACAGCATTTTCGTTTTTGAAAATAAGATAATATCTTTCATCTTCATCAAATTTTACAAATTCGTGATATTTAAAGGTTGTAACTGTATTTCCGTCTGTAACCAGTATATCCTTACCAAAAGTAATTGTGCGGTACCATTTATTATCTGGCTGATTTTCTATAATCTGTTTATACTGTTTTATATTTGCTCTTTTTCGCTGAAAAAGTAATTTGTATATAAATGCAAAGATTAAAACCAGGCCAAGGACTGCCAAAGGCAAAGCTTCTGACATATAGCAAACCAGTGTATAAACAAGCATTACACCCATTGCAAAAAACTGCAGCATCTTCCAGTTTTTAAGTTTTTTCTTTGCCTTTTTGCCTATAGGATTATTGCAAAGATACAAATATTTTTCCAGTGTGATTTCGGATTTGTTTTCAAAAATCGGTGTTGTTTGTGCAGACATATTATTGTTCCTTTACAGTTTTAATTGTTTATCTTTATACAACCATATAAGCTCCATTATATGGCCTATATTGCCATATCCAGCATACTGACTGCTGTCGAAAAAATTTTTATCAAGCTCAGACCAGTAAAGCGGATGTTTTTCTTCTTTTAGTATAACATATTTATTCAATCTGCCAACATAAACTTCTACATAACAGTTGTCCAGCGGATAATTAAAATCCACAAGATGCGTTATGGATATATCATCAGATGTAATGCCGCTTTCTTCCTGCAGTTCTCTGTATGCTGCTGCATATCCGTCTTCACCTTCTTCAATTTTACCGCCAACAAAGTTGGACAAATCTTTATATGGGTCCTTTACTCTTTTGCACATAAGCATTCTATCCATTTGCGGATTGAATACAACTATAACATTATATCCCTGCATTTTATTTTCCTTTAGTTTCAAATATAAATATTCCTTCTTCAAAATGGTTGTTATTATCTGTATATCGGTCGATTACATTTTTCCAAAAATTATATGATGTATGACTGTTATATGATGGCGATACTTCCCATTTTCCGCTGTACATGTCAAATACTTTAACGGCAGCGCTATAACCTATTTTATTTCGCCTGTATCTTGGTATAACCATAAATTCAGCAATTCTATGACCGCTATCTGTTTTCTGCATATATGTATCAACCATAACAAAACCAAGCAGTTTGTTATCATATTTTGATTTTATAAAGAACGCATCATAGTTATTATCTGTAAAATATTTATCAAACCATTTGTATTCAAAAAGACCATCAGTGCCCATTTCATTTAAATCAGTTGCACTTTCTTCAAACAGTGAATACTGTAAAAGGCGAAATAGAGTATTTTTGTCTTTTTCTGTTATTTTTTCTAAAATTATTTCCATAACATAACCGCAACATATTTCTGTTGCAATTCCCCTTAATAACTCTTATTTAATAATTCATTTATAAATTAATAAATATTATATCAAAAACACCCGTTGTTCGTATATAGATTTGCGAACATACGGGTGCGTTTTTAACTAAAATGATGTGTACTGTGTAAGTTCTGGGAAGAACAGTCCTTCTGCAATAACAACAAACATGTTATCGCGTTTAAGAGATTTTACTTCTCCATTAAAGAAAACGTATTTTTCATTTGCTGCAACTTCAGCCAATTCACCTTTTTTTGTTGTATATTTGATTGTTACATAAGGTTCACCTGGGTCAAGCGGTACATCGTTTTTTATATCTGTGCCAAGATAAGAAACAATATTTCTTGAATACTCAAGAAATTCACCTTCTGTTACCACAACAGTTTCTTCTGTAAGCCTTGGTGCAGAAATTTCTGCTTTTACAATACTTTTACCACCAGGTAACCCAAAAAGAGGAACGCCATTTACAGCAAGATAAACCGCAATGGATACAGTAGCCAAAAATGCAAACATCAAAAATGTTCTTATCAAAATCTGCATATTTGACATGTGTTTAATTCGGTCAATCGGTTTTTCGTATTTTTCTTTGAGTTCTGCGCTTGTCATACTAAATTTTCTCTCTTTCATTAAAGCAAATAGAAATATCTTTAATATTATACAACAAAATACGACAAGTAGCAATCATAAATATTTAAATATCACTATTTAAAATACAAATTTTTCATTACATCAACAAACAAATTTTCTTTCTTAAGGTGCCTTGATTTGCCTTTCCAGAACACTTCTGTTTCGGTTGCAGAAATTTCAAAAATTTTGCCGTTTTTATCTTCAAATTTTAAAACTAAATATCCAATGTCATCACTGTTTTCAGAAGAATTCACTATGTACATCAGCATACCATCTGTAAGCTGTTTGGTGTACCATATTTCTTCACTGTCTGTTATTGTTACTGATGTTTGGGTGACAGTATCAGTTATTTCTATTTTGGCTATATTTTCAGCCTTTGGCAAGCCAATAATTGGCACCCCTTTTGCAAAAGGAAATATTATGCAGCTTACGATAAATATAAATGCCATAGCGCCAAATATTCTGATTAATAATTCCAGTATTGTTACTCTGTCTTTTTTCAGCATATAGTACACCTCATTTCATTTTAATTGTATATTATTTATAATATATCATTTATTCAAACAAAAAGATAGAAAAAAATACAGCGACCGATAAATTATCAGTCGCTATATTTTATTTTGAGTTTTCAATTACTTTATTGCCTTTAAGATATAATACAGATTTATTTTTATTTAGAAATGCTTTCAGCTGTTTTTTGTGGTGGCAAAGTTTTTCTGTACATTCAGAACACGATAAACATTGGTTTGTTGCTTCGGAAAATCTTTCGGGATACAGTTTGTATGTAATTTCCCATCTGATAAGCAATATTATTGCGCACAGCAGTATGCTCCAGTAAAACAGACTTTTGGTAAATATCAGCGGTGTAAACATCATTGCGTAATCCCAGTTGTATATGCGGCAGGTTACGCAGCACTTGTTTTTCATAAACCAGGTCTGGAACGGACAGAAAAACAAAATGCAAATCATATCGCAGGCCGAATAGAAAAGGCTGATTAACAGTAATATACCTTCATCAATAATATTGTTATAGTATAAAATACCGATTAATCCATTCAGTACAACCCAAACTGCAACCACTGTAAATGTGGAGAAACCAGAGATGTTTTCAGGTTTTGCATCAGCTATTTTTGTCGGTTTATAATTTGCTGAAAACTGTTTTTGACAGCCCATACTTTCCATTTTTGAAGGAAAAAAACGCAACACCATTTCAGTGACAAAAACTATCCATATAAAAATTAAAATGGCTGGTTTTTTATCCAAACCACCAAAATATTCGCCTGTACCCTGTATTCTGTTAACGATATAGGTGAGTAATGCAATAATAAACAATGCGCTTCTGAACAAAAGTTTTGAATAGTGCATTGCTGAAATTTTGGATAATTTATGTTTAAATTTAACTGACGTTACCATATAAATTCCTCTGTCAAAATTTTCTCTATTATAAATTATATTCTGTATATATTCAAAGTCAATTTTAGCCTGATAAAATTCACAAAAAATTCGACAAAAAAAGCCCCTATTATATAGGGACTTAAATTATCAGCTGAGTGCAGCCAATACGCTTTGTGCAATTATGCGCATACCATAATCACTTGGGTGGATAAGGTTATCACCCATAAAGCACAAAAACTCTTTATTTTTATTTTCCATAAGTTCTATCTGCATCTTCTGTGGGTCACATATACCAACGCCATCTCTTTGACTTTCAATCTCGTATAATGCTGCTGCAAAATCTTTGTTGATTTCAGGATCAAAAACAAATGGGTTTGCGATCATAGGAGTAATAAGCAGAATCTCACAGTCAGGCAATTTTTGATTAATATAATCGATGCGTCCATTTATATTGGATTTATACTCTTCCACTGTACACATCTGTACATCATTTGCTCCAAAAGCTATAATAACCAGATCAGGAGTATAGCATATAACATCTTCATCAAGCTGTTCTGCTGTAAAAGATGCGTTGCTGCCTCCTACTGCTGTATTGGCAAATTTAATATTATTGTGGTATTTCTCCCTTAAGGCTTTTACTGCCATAAGCGCATATCCGTCTGCATAAGGCTTTGTTGCCATAATTTTGCTACTGTTATACCCAACAGAAACACTGTCACCTGTTACAACAATTGAAACTTTTTCGCCTTTATTTAATTTTTCCATTGTGGCTGAAAGCTTATTCTTCATAGTTTGCGGAACAGATAAGTCCCATTCATCATTATGAATATATGTTACAACAAGCATTCTGTTATGAATATCCTGGTCATTCCAATACTCATAGCCTTCTCCGTCACGATGCGGGTACATATATGTTATAGGGTAATTATTAGGATTTGATTCTTGGTGAATATCTTCCTGCATTTTTACACGTATATTGCCATTTGGCAAAACAACCAATCTGCCATCAGCCAAAATATAGTCTACCCCTTCAACGTAGCTGTGTTCCAAAGTGTGGTCTCTGACAGAAATAATCTCATCTGCATAATACATAAGTTCAAATGGGGCAAGTATATTTTCTTCATTCATAATAGGATATACAAATTCATTATAAACAATGTTGCCTTCCCAGAATGGTGTTGTGTATTTTTCTACATTATATTTTGAAGAATCAAGCTGTTCTGATGTATAATCTGCTCTTGTAATTTTATCATGGATCTGCTGTGAGCTACAGGCAGTCAATGTGCTTAAAATAAATATAGCAGTGCATATTATAGCAATTACTTTTTTTAAATTCATATATGAACCTCATAACAATATATTGTAATAATATTATCACAAACAGACTTTAAAGTAAACTAACCATAAAGAAAAAAGACGATAGCAAAAGCTACCGTCTTAAATTATATGGAGGCGCCAACCAGATTTGAACTGGTGAATAAAGGTTTTGCAGACCTCTGCCTTACCACTTGGCTATGGCGCCTCAATATAAAAATGGAGCGGGTTACGAGGCTCGAACTCGCTACCTCCACCTTGGCAAGGTGGCGCTCTACCAGATGAGCTAAACCCGCTTATTTCTTGGTGCCTCCGGTCGGAATCGAACCAACGACACGGGGATTTTCAGTCCCCTGCTCTACCGACTGAGCTACAGAGGCACACTTGGCGACCCGAATGGGGCTCGAACCCACGACCTCTAGCGTGACAGGCTAGCGTTCTAACCAACTGAACTACCGGGCCAAATGTGTGGTGGGAACAACAGGGCTCGAACCTGTGACCCTCTGCTTGTAAGGCAGATGCTCTCCCAGCTGAGCTATGCTCCCACAACCGTTCCTTATCACTAAGAAACTTTGGAGCGGGTTACGAGGCTCGAACTCGCTACCTCCACCTTGGCAAGGTGGCGCTCTACCAGATGAGCTAAACCCGCTTATTCGCTGTCAAGATCTTGGTGGGAACAACAGGGCTCGAACCTGTGACCCTCTGCTTGTAAGGCAGATGCTCTCCCAGCTGAGCTATGCTCCCTCAACCCTTGACAGCTTTAATATAATAACACGATTATCTTTGTTTGTCAACAGTTTTTTAGTAAAAAATTGATAAAAATGGTAAAATATTTTGTAGGATTTTAAAATTTTGTACTATTCAGATATATATTATCACTAAATATTATATTGATATCTTGTTTATATCGCTTATAAACGCACTATGATAAATAATCTCTTTATTTTTGTTGACTGCGTATTCTATTTCGGATTGAACAGATATGCCTATATGGTTATCAATATCAACTATATAAACCGCATCAGATAAATCTATCTTTTTATTATGAGCTTTAACAATGTTCTCTTTTTCCATTTCTGTAGGATTTTTGTTGCTGTAAGTGCATTGCAAAACATTAAAGCCATACCTTGTTTCCAATAAAAATGCAATTTGCTGCATTTCTTTCTCAAAGCGCATACTGCCGCACATTGTCAATGTTTTCATATAAATTCCTTTTACAAATCCAAAATATATTCACAGCAATTAAATTTTTTAGTGTTATCCCAGCTGCAATATACTGCATCTCCTGTATATTTAAAACCAAGTTTTGATATAATTTTACCAGATGCAACATTTTCTTTTGCGTGGCAACAAAATATTTTTGACAAACCAAGCTGTTCTTTTGCGAATTCGATAATTATTTTTGAAGCTTCTGTAGTAATACCAAGGTTCCAGTATTTTTTCATAATATTGTATCCCAGTTCATACATAGCCTTTTCTTTATTGTATATTAAACCGCCCGAACCTATAAGTTCACCTGTTTCTTTTAATACAAACACCCAATTGTATACTGTATCATTTTCAACAAGTTCTATTTCGGCATTAATCCATTCCAGCGTATCCTCAATGCTTTTATGTACAGTCCAGCGCATAAATTTTGCAACATCTGCATCACTTGTCCAGTTATTAAAAACCATCTGAGCATCTTCTGCTTTAAATGTTCTTAAAATCAATCTGTCTGTTTCAAGTATTGGAGTTTTCATAAATATATCCTACATCTTTTTAGCATGAACAACACAGGCTTTCATAGCTTCAAAGATACTGCTGCGCAGTTTGTGGCTTTCAAGCACGCGGATAGCTTCCAGTGTTGTACCCCCTGGCTGGCAAACCATATCTTTAAGCTGACCTGGGTGTTTGTGTGTTTCCAAAATCATTTTTGCACTGCCATATACAGCCTGAGCAGCAAACTGATAAGCCTGTTCACGTGTCATACCATCAGCAGATGCTGCATCAGCCATTGCTTCGATAAACATAAATACATAAGCAGGAGAAGAACTTGAAACCGCAACAACAACGTCCATAAGATATTCAGGCACAATTTCAACACGGCCAAAACCGCGCATAATGCGGCAAACTTCGTCTATTTCTTCTTTTGTTACATTAGAGCTGTGACAAACACCTGTCATACCTTCACCAACCATAGATGGTGTGTTTGGCATTGAACGTACAATTTTTGTGTTTTCTCCAAGTAATTCTGCCATCCATGCTATAGTTTTGCCTGGAGCAATTGTAACTATAATCTGATGTGGTTTAACCATATCTTTAATTTCTTTAGCAAGTTCTTCGTAAAGATAAGGTTTAACTGCAAGAAAAATTATATCTGTGTTCTGCACTACTTCTGCATTATTTTCAGCAACCGTAATACCATACATTGTGTGTGCCATTTCAAGACTTGGCTTATACGCATCAGAAGCAAATATTTCTTCTGGTTTAAGAATTTCATTTGCAATAATACCTTTAATCATAGCCTGTGCCATATTGCCGCAGCCGATAAAACCTAATTTCATATTTGTTCTCCTTTTCTATACTATTTATCCACAACTTTTTTACAGTGAGCTGCACAGGCTTTTACTGCTTCAAATACACTGCTGCGCAGACCGTGACCTTCCAGAACACGAACAGCTTCCAATGTTGTACCGCCAGGAGAACAAACCATATCTTTAAGTTCGCCAGGGTGCTTGCCTGTTTCCAAAATCATTTTTGCACTGCCAAGCACTGCCTGTGCTGCAAATTCATAAGCCTGAGCGCGTGGCATACCGTCTGCAGATGCTGCATCCGCCATTGCTTCTATAAACATAAACACATAAGCAGGAGAAGAACTGGAAACAGCAATAACAACATCGATAAGCTCTTCTGGCACCTCTTCAACAACACCAAATGTGCGCATAAGATTACATACATAGTTAAATTCTTCAAGAGATACTTTATAATTACAGCAGATACCTGTCATACTTTCGCCTACAATAGATGGTGTGTTGGGCTTTGCACGGATAATTTTGATATTATCACCAAAGCGCTGTGCAACACCTGAAATTGGCATATTAGGTGCTGTGCTTACAAGGATATGGTCTTCATTAAGATAATCTTTGATTTCGTATGCTACCTCTGTGTAATATTCTGCTCTTTCGGCAAGAATGATAATATCACAGCTTTTTGCAATTTCTCTTCTTAATTCCACGGTGTTAACACCCAGCGATTCTTTAACTTTAAAAAGTTCATATTTATCTTTGTTTGTGGCATAGATGTCGTTTTTATCAACAGCTTTGCTGTCAATCATACAGCGCATCATAGCTTTTGTAATATTACTGCAACCAATAAAACCAATTTTCATGATGATAACTCTCTCCTAACAGATTAATAATTTGCATTATATTTTATAACTGAAATGTAATTTTTACAAGATTAAAAATGCACAATAAAATGAATTTAAAATGAATTAATTTGTGTAAAATTAAACCACAAAGAAAAAAGACGATAGCAAAAGCTACCGTCTTAAATTATATGGAGGCGCCAACCAGATTTGAACTGGTGAATAAAGGTTTTGCAGACCTCTGCCTTACCACTTGGCTATGGCGCCTCAATATAAAAATGGAGCGGGTTACGAGGCTCGAACTCGCTACCTCCACCTTGGCAAGGTGGCGCTCTACCAGATGAGCTAAACCCGCTTATTTCTTGGTGCCTCCGGTCGGAATCGAACCAACGACACGGGGATTTTCAGTCCCCTGCTCTACCGACTGAGCTACAGAGGCACACTTGGCGACCCGAATGGGGCTCGAACCCACGACCTCTAGCGTGACAGGCTAGCGTTCTAACCAACTGAACTACCGGGCCAAATGTGTGGTGGGAACAACAGGGCTCGAACCTGTGACCCTCTGCTTGTAAGGCAGATGCTCTCCCAGCTGAGCTATGCTCCCACAACCGTTCCTTATCACTAAGAAACTTTGGAGCGGGTTACGAGGCTCGAACTCGCTACCTCCACCTTGGCAAGGTGGCGCTCTACCAGATGAGCTAAACCCGCTTATTCGCTGTCAAGATCTTGGTGGGAACAACAGGGCTCGAACCTGTGACCCTCTGCTTGTAAGGCAGATGCTCTCCCAGCTGAGCTATGCTCCCTCAACTCTTGACAGCTTTAATATAATAACACGATAAAGTAATTATGTCAACACTTTTTTTGAAAAAAGTTTAAAATATTTTTTAAAAACCAACAGCTTATATATTGTTTATTTTATAAAGCTATCTGGTGAGTTTCTTTATCATTTTACCAATATCATTTTTTGTAAAGTAATATTTCTTATCGCAGTACTGACATCCCATTTCAATCTGTTCTTCTTCGTCATAAATTTCCTGCAGGTCTGCCACACCGATGCTGATAAGAGCTTTTTCCACTCTTTCTTTGTTGCAGTCACAGTGATACTGAACTGTATCTTCATCAAGAATATTAGGATTAAAGCCTTCAAGCAGTGCATCAATAACATCATATACAGTTTTACCCTGTTCAAAGAATTTTGTAATGCTTGGAACATTTTTAAGGTTGTTTTCCAGCATTGTTATTTCTTCTTCTGTAGCACCTGGCAACAGCTGAATAAGATAACCGCCTGCACGTTTGATTGTAAGGTCAGGATTTACAAGCACGCCAAGACCACAAACAGTAGGTATCTGTTCTGAATAAGCGTAATATGCTGTGATATCCTCGGCAATTTCACCTGAAACCAGAGGAATATTGCCAACATAAGGTTCTTTCATACCTATATCTTTTATTACATAAAGATTGCCATTTTTGCCAACTGCTGTGCCAACATCAAGTTTGCCGTCAGCGCGCAAAGGCAGTTCAACAATATTGTTCTGTACAAAACCCTTACAGTTTCCAACCCCGTCACAGCCAACAGTCATATTTCCGATTGGACCATCGGCTTTAATTCTGAGAGTTATGGAATCATCTCTGCTTTTAAGCATTGCTCCCATAAGCTGACTTGCGGTAAGCAAGCGGCCAAGTGCTGCACTTACAACAGCTGACGGTTTGTGAATTCTTTCCATTTCGCTGACAATATCTGTGGAATCAATAGCTGCGATTACAACGCCGCCCATTTCTGAAATTGCTCTTACAAGCTTTGCCATTTTATTGCTCCTTTTTAACCATAAATAAATACCTCTGACTTGTTGGTGTTACCTCGCCAAAGTTTTCTCCGTCTACAATTTTCAGGACGGATAATCCAGCCTTTTTAAGCATATTTTTAATATCTTCAAGGCTGTAATAACATTCGTAGAATTCTTCAGAATATTTTTCACCAGACTGTTTATCTTCTATATTGATGGATACTTTGGTGCGCTTATTTTCTGTATCCAAAGTGTTCTGCCATATACAGTCTGCCTCTTCTTCATCAAAATTAAATCTGTTATTGCCAAGAACATTTTTGTGTTTATATTCGGTATTCATATCAAATATAAACACTCCATCAGGATGCATAAATAAGCTTACTTTATCAAAAAGCTTTTGTACGCTTGGTGCACCATCCAGATGATTTACTGTGTCAAAGGTACAAGTAAACAGGTCAACTGTACCATACATATCCAGATTTGTTATATCCTGATTCAATATGAGAATATTATAATACCCCAATTCTTCCCTTTTGTCCATAAAAACATCAAGCATCTCTTCACTGCAGTCCACAGCAATAACATCCCAGCCTTTTTCACAAAGACGGATTGCCAGCTCACCTGTGCCGCAGCCAAGGTCGCAGGCAATTTTACCGTCAAGCTTTTGAGCTGATGCCCAACTATGTATTTTATCTGCCAAAAGGTCATAATCGGCAGTATAATTGAAATAATCGTAATAATAACTGAATTCTTTGTAAGACATTTTAACCTCTTATAAAGTTATAATTATTCTTCAATTTCATCATTAATTTCTTCGTCTTCATAATCCTCAAGAACTTCTTCAAAGATACTTTTAAGTTCTTCTATACCTGTACCTTTGTCAGAGCTTGTGAGAACAATTTTATAATAGTTAAAATTTGAACACAATTCTTCAAACTTTGCAACAACCTTTTCGGATTCTGTTTTGTTAAGTTTATCCGCTTTTGTAAGGGCGATAATAAACGGAATTTCTCTTACAGTAAGGTAATCCAGCATTGTATAGTCGTCCTTGCTTGGCTCGTGACGGCAGTCCAGCAACTGAACAACAAGGCGCAGATCACGATCACTTTCAAAATATCCGTCAATAAGCTTCCCCCAACGTTTTCTGTCTTTGTCGCCAACCTTTGCAAAACCATAGCCAGGAAGGTCAACCATGTGGAAATCATTTACATCATAAAAGTTTACTGTAACTGTTTTGCCTGGCTGTGCAGATGTGCGTGCCAGATTTTTGCGGTTGCAAACTTTGTTGATAAGACTGGACTTTCCAACATTACTGCGGCCTGACATAACAATTTCTTTTTTTGTTCCTTTAGGCAGCTGTGCCTGCAGACCGTAAGATGTTACAAATTCTGCTTTTTTAATTACCATATAATCTCCTTATTCTTATCTGTGCAGGTTGACTGCCAAAGCTTCATCTATTGTTTTTACAGGTACAAATTCCACACATTCTTTAACCTTTGCATCAACATCTTCAAGATTTTTAATGTTATCATAAGGCATAATAACAGTTTTTATGCCTTCACGATACGCTGCCATGGATTTTTCTTTAAGACCGCCGATTGCAAGCACTCTACCCTGTAAAGTAACTTCACCTGTCATAGCCACATTTCCTTTAACTTTACGCTGTGTAAGCACAGAAATAAGCGCTGTTGTAAGAGTTATACCAGCAGACGGGCCATCTTTTGGCACTGCTCCTTCTGGTGCATGAATATGTATATCTATTTTGGAGAAATCGTGTGTTATGTTATATTTTTCCGCATTGCTTCTGATATAGCTGAGAGCAATTTTGCAGGATTCTTTCATAACTTCGCCAAGACTGCCTGTAAGCTCAAGTCTGCCTGCGCCGTTTGGGATAACTGTAACTTCAATAGGAAGCATTTCGCCGCCTACAGATGTCCATGCAAGACCGTTTGCAACACCGATATTGTCGCTTAAGAGTGTAGGATTTGGATGATATTTTTCAGCACCCAGCAACTTTGTTACAACAGCTTTTGTAACAGAAATTTTTTCAGCACCTTCTGTTGTAATCATTTTTGCAGATTTGCGCAGGATATCTACAATTGTTCTTTCAAGATTACGCACACCTGCTTCTTTTGTGTAGCTGTCGATAATATAATAAAGACCGCTGTCAGTAAATTTAACATACTGCTTCATACCATTCTTTTCCAACTGTTTTGGAATAAGATGTTTTTTGGCTATGTTAAATTTTTCTTCTCTTGTATAGCTGGAAAGCTCGATGATATCCATACGGTCAAGCAATGGTGCAGGTATGCCTGCATAGTTGTTTGCTGTTGCAATAAAACAAACTTCACTTAAGTCTATGGACATATCAATATAATGATCCTTAAAGTTATGGTTCTGTTCGCTGTCCAGTACTTCCAGCAATGCAGAAGCAGGGTCGCCTTTAAAGTCACCGCTCATCTTATCAATTTCATCCAGCAGAATAACAGGGTTTTTTGTTTTTGCGCTGATAAGTGCATTGACAATTTTGCCCGGCAAAGCGCCAACGTATGTACGTCTGTGACCGCGGATTTCCGCTTCATCGCGCACACCACCAAGGGAAATACGCACAAAATTGCGGCCAAGGCATTCTGCAATAGAAGAAGCGATACTTGTTTTGCCGACACCAGGAGGGCCAACAAGGCACAAAATCTGACCTTTTGTATTGCCGCTGAGTTTGCGCACAGATAAAATTTCCAAAACCTTATCTTTAACACTTGTCATACCATAATGACCTTTATCAAGCACAGTCTTTGCTTTGAGAACATTAATTTGTTCTTTGGAAACATTGTTCCAAGGAATGTCAAGACAGGTTTCTATATATGTACGGGAAACTGTTGCTTCCTGAGACATACTGGACATACGCTCAAGACGGCTGATTTCCTTTAAAAGTTTTTCTTCATTTTCTTTTTTGAGGTGTAAAGCCAAAAGCCTTTCCTTGTATTCTTCACTTTCTTTCTGAAGGTTTTCGCTTTCATCAAGCTCTTCAGAGATAGTTTTCATCTGCTGACGAAGATAATATTCTTTCTGGCTTTTATCTATATCAATCTGAACTTTCTGTTTGATTTCATTCTCAATTTTCTGTATCTGATATTCACTGTTGAGGAAATTAAGTACAAAGTTGAGTCGTTTTTCAACAGAATTTTCGCTTAAAACAGTCATTTTATCTTCAACTTTAAAGATAATGTTGCTTGCGATATATTCACAAAGCTCATTTGCTTCATCAATCAAAAAAACATTTCCAATAACTTCTTTTGAAATTTTTGGTGATACTGTAAGATATCTGTCAAAAGAATCTTTGATTGTTCGTATAAGTGCTTCAACTTTATCTGCGCTCTGCGGACGCATTTTGCGCATTGGATATGGCTCTACAACTGCGTGCAGATGGCCTTCGTAACCTATTTCAACTGTTTTTGCTCGGTACTGTGTTTCTACCAGAACTTTAATAACATTATCGTGCAGTTTTAAAATCTGACGCACTTCAGCAACAACACCAACAGGATACAAATCTTCTGCCTGTGGTTCTTCCTGTTCAAAATCCATCTGTGGTACAAGATAGATAAGCCTGTCACCTTTCATAGCAGCTTCCACAGATTTTATTGATTTTTCTCTGCCTACATCAAAGCTTATAAGATTTTCAGGAAACAGCACCAAACCTCTAAGTGCCACTGCCGGCATGTGAAGGGTGTCGCTTTTATTGTCAATTTTTACTTTAATTTTTACCGACATAATAACTCCTTTTATGTATTTTACTTTTAACTGTACTTATATCATTAAACTATCTTTTTGAAAAATAGTTTAACCGTGTAAACCACGCCTTTTTCTTTTGCACATTTTATGGCAGCACTAATATTCTGACTTAAAGATTTGCCAGAAGATTTTTTGCTTTTATTTGTGTAAATATAACCAAGTTCATAATGGTTTACAATGGTATTTACCAAGTCTTCTGTTAAACTGTCGCCTGCTTTTTGTGGCTCCTTGCCAGCAAAAACATCATTCCAGGCTTCTTTATAATCATAATTCTTAAATTCTGATGCACAGTTCTGTGCATTTGCACTGATTTTGTTCCAGTATTCTTCATTCTGTAAAAGTTTAACAATTTCATCTGCTGCCATTGCACAATCCATCATATCAACACCGATTGTACCTTTTTCTGTACTGCCAAGTTCAAGATGAGGCATATCAAACATAACCGTTGGCATACCATGTGCTTTAGCTTCCAGAAGTGACATTGGAAAACCTTCGAAACTTGAAGTCATAAGATGTACTGAAGACTGTGCTATATATTTATTTACATCAGAAACAAAGCCTGTAAACACAATATTGTTTTCCAGACTATATTTTTGGGCAGTCTCTTTCCATTTTGGGTCATCAAAGTCACCAAGCAGATACATTTTGGCATCAGGTATCTGCGCTGCAACCAATCTCATAATTTCAAATGGTGCCTGTGGATTTTTTTCGTAGGTTGTTCTGCCTATCCAGATAATCGCTTTATTGCTCCATCTTACATTTTCTACATCAAAAAGCTCTTTCGATACTGGATTTGGAATATAATAAGTGTTTTTATTGAACACTTCCCAAAACAGTTTGTCTACCTGAGAAAGCACAACAACACCATCCAGTAAAGCGTACACAGATGTAAGACGGAAAAATCTTGGGTCAAAGGAAAGCAGTCTGTAAGAGAAAACACTGTGCGCCTGAGATATAACAGAAACACCTTTGCCTTTAAGGTACAGCAAATCCCATATCAGCCTGTTTGAACCCCAGGCATTATAAAGCACAATATCAATATTGTTTTCTTCTGTAATTTTCTGCAAGGAGTTAAGTCTGTCTGCAAATCCACTGCTGTTTTCTTTGGCAAGTATAACCCTTTTCACTTTGTTTGGCAGCGGGAAATCGTTATCACTTGGCTGTTCTTCTGTTATAAGCACCACATTATAACCCATTTCCACAAATATTGGCATAAGCAAGGACATAACCTTTTCTGTGCCGCCAACAGAGTATCTGGAATAATAAAGTGCAACTGTTTTAATTGTTTTATCTTTTATCTGCACTGATGGCATTCTGCCGATTTTTTTTGCAATTTCTTCCTTTTTGTTGCCATATCTTTCGATAAAATTAAGCACAATATCCTTTGGATCCCAATGCTTATACAACATTTCCAGCCCTTCTGCTGCAAATTCTTTTGGCAGATGTTCTTTCCAGGCAATTACGCAGGCTGTGCACCAGTTTTCCTTATATTTTTTAAGAAACTCTGCACAACCAGGAATTTTATAATCTTTGCTTTTGCAAAAGTTATCCATCTCTGCAACGGCTTCGGCCTGATAACAGTGTCTTTCAAATTTATTTAATGTAAATTCATCACTGCCTGTAACTCCACGACCAAAACAGTAGTTGTATATTGTTGGACTTTTCCAGCCGTAATAACTTTTTGCGTAATATGCAATAGCAAAATAGATAAATAAATCTTCACCTACAGGAAGATATTTTGCCTGTATATCTGCAAAAGCCTGTTTGCAAAGCTGAGCTTTGTATATTTTATTCCACAAAGTAAAGCTATATTTATTATCTATTACTGCAGCTTTAAAAACTTCTTCATCTTTTAATAAAGTGTCATACGGAACAAGGCGCTTATCGTTAAGATTTTTAACCTTGTTTTCATCAATATTTGCACAGTTATGCACAAAGGTAGAAAACTGAAGAATATCCACCTGCATCTCTTCAATCTTTTTTAAAACCAGCTCACAGGCGTTGAGTTCCAGATAATCGTCTGAATCAACAAACATAATATATTCACCACTTGCCTGATCTACACCAATTTTTCTTGCAGTAAGCGGACCAACACATTCTTCAAAGCTTGTAACCTTTACCCTGCCGTCTTTTTCCTGATATTCTTTTAAAATATTCAGGCTATTGTCATTTGAATCATTATTTACACAAATAATCTCGATGTCTCTTAATGTCTGGTTAACAACACTGTCAATGCACTGATTCAAATACTGTTCAACATTGTGCACGGGTATAACAATTGAAACTTTAGGTGAATTCATTCTTTTTCTCCTATAAGAGTTTTATTTAAAATAATACTTGCGTATAAGCTGAAAGGTGCCTTTTAAGCCTTTTTCTTTATACGATTTTAATGTTGCATTTACTTTGCGAGGTATAAACGTTGCTTTCATACCAACTTTGTATGGCAAAGAGTTTAATGTCGCTTCCTGTTCTTTTATTGGCTGGAACAAAAGTTTACATTCTGCTGGAAGATTGATATCCACCAGCCTTTTTTCTTCTGCCGAAATCTGTTTATATATACGTCTTGATGTGTTGTAAAGCTTTCTTGTATAAAGACTTAAAGTAGCTTTTGCAGTATCACTGTACTTATTATTTATAATAGCTTTTGATGTCAAAGCTGTGTAAGCGATAAAATATCCGATAAAATTACGGTGTGTAGATGCTGTAGTCATTATAGAATCTTCTCTTATGCGGCGCATATAAAGTTTGTCCTCAATAACCATTGTACGTTCAGCTTCAAGAATAAGCTGCGGTGAAAACAACTCATCCTCATGGAGCATACCTTCCTTAAAGGTTATTCCGCTTTCAACAAGAAAATCTTTTCTGATAAACTGAAATGGTACACAACAGATAAACATATCTTCTGCAAGAAATCTTTCAAAAAGCACATCTCCGCTTACAGCTATATCAAAATACTGTTTTCTTACATAATAGGTATCTTCTTTTATATCGTGTTTTTTCAATTCTTCATTTTCAAAGTAGTTTTCTACTCCAAAATAAAGGATGTCCAAATTTTCTTTTTCTGACAGTGTATACAGCTTTTCAAGTGCATTTTCTGTTATAAAATCATCACTGTCCAAAAAATATATATATTTGCCTTTTGCATTTTCGATGCCAGAATTTCTTGCCGCAGATAACCCTCCATTTTTGCGGCTGACAACAGTAATTCTGTTATCTTTTTGTGCGTAATCTTCTATTATACCAAGAGAGTTATCAGGTGAACCGTCATTTACACATACAATTTCAATCTGTTTTAATGTCTGATTGGTCAAACTGTTCAAACACTCTTTAAGATATTTTTCTACATTATAAACAGGGACAATAACCGAAACTAACGGTTTAACTTCTGCACTGTATGCTGCAGCCGTTTTAACAAACACAGGCACTTTTGTCTGATATATAAATTTTTCCATAGACACACCAAGCTTATCCTGCATAACTTTTTCAGTTATCTTATTTTGCTGCCAGTATTCAACAAGCAATTCTGCCGCTTTATCTTTATCTGCTTTTGCAATCCGGTCCTTGTAAATTTTACAGCAGTCTTCAAACATGCGCTGCTGCATTTTGGCACAGCAGGTTTCCTTTGTAGTACTGGTACCATTCTGCAGCAAAAACTGCTGTGCATATTTTACCCAGTTTGCCATTTTACAGTATTGCTCAAACTTTGTAAGTGACATTGTCTGTGCGTTTTCCACACCAAGACCGTACCGATAAACATAGTATCCTTCAGTTTTAATGCCAATATACCTTTGGGCAAAACAACTGTAGATAAAGTAAGTAAATATATCTTCGCCAACATAGCAATGTTCATCAGGTATAAATGAATATACTTTTTTACACAACTCTGTTTTAAAAACCTTGCCCACCAAAGAAGTTACATAACTGCGGCCAATGTATGCTTCTTTAATAATTTCTTCTCCATTAAGTTGCCTGTTCTCTGGCTGCAGAGCATTTTTGAGCCACTGTGCATTTGCACTGTTATTGCTGTAATCCTCTACTTCAATGCCAAACTGAATTATGTCAAATTTACTTTTAGCAACGTTATCCGTAATAAATTGACAGAGATCAGTTTTTATATAATCATCTGAATCAAGAAATAATAAATATTCACCACTTGCTGCATCTACACCGCTTTTTCTTGCAGACAGCAAACCACCATTTTGTTTTTTATCAATAATTGATAATCTGTTATCTCTTGCGGCATAACAATTTAAAATATCAAGTGAACTGTCTGTTGAGCAATCGTTAACACAAATAATTTCTATATTTTTATAGCTCTGATTAACAACACTTTCAAGGCAGCTCTCCAGATATTTTTCCACATTGTATACTGGAATAATTATTGATATTTTAGGTGAACTCATATCATTTCTCCAAAAATTTAGTGTTTTAAAGCCAGTTTAATTGTATAAACCAACCCTTTTTCTTTTATACAGTCTAAACCACCTTTGATTTTTCCTGCTATGGACTTTCTCTGATTGGTATATGCCTGTTTTATAAGGGCATCTTTAGCTCCCAGATCATAGTGGTTTACAACTGTTTTTACAAATCTTTCTGTCAAATCATTTGAGATTTTTGGCGGAACAGCACCTTTTATAATATTTCGCCATTGAGTTTCAAAATCAAAGTTTTTAAGATCTTCAACTGCCTGCTTTGCCAATATGCTATTCTCTTCCCAATAGTTTTTATCCTGTAAAAGATATACAATTTCCTTTGCTGCGCTGTCATAATCGTGCATATCAACACCGATTGTACCACATTCTTTTTTACCAAGCATAATATGGGGCATACCAAACATAACAGTAGGCATACTGTGTGCTTTTGCTTCTACCAATGCCATTGGAAAACCTTCAAAATTAGATGTCATAAGATGTACTGATGCGTTTTTCAGATATTCGCTTACATCTGATACAAAACCTGTAAATACTATATTATTCTTCAAACCATATTCATCTGCTATGGTCTGCCAATGTGGATCATCAAAATCACCAAGCAGATAAAGCTTTGCGTCTGGCTGGTGAACAACCACCCTTTTCATAATTTCAAATGGTGCCTGCGGATTTTTTTCAGGAGTGGTTCTGCCCATCCATATAACAGCATTATTTTCCCATTTGCATTTATCTGCGTCAAACAATTCTTTTGATACAGGGTTTGGCATATAGTAAACCTTGTCTACATAAGTTTCCCAGAACAGTTTGTCAACATAAGACAATGTTGTCATTGCATCCGCAAGAGCAAATGTTTTTGTGTGCTCTGCAAAATTTTTGTGGTATTCAGTAAGTGCCAAAGAGAAAACACCATGTGCCACAACAACTGTAGGAATATCCATACCTTTAAGATACAGCAAATCCCATAAATAAAGATGTGAGCGCCAGAAATTGTAAAGAACAATATCTATATTTTTTTCTTTTATAACCTTTTCCCATGATTCCGCACGGTTTGAAAAATTATCCCCTGTCACTGCATCTTTATCAAACAGAACGCAGCGTTCAACACCTTCAGGTAACATAAAATCGTTTTCAGTTTCTGGTTTATCTGTAACAAGAATAACTTTATATCCCATTTTTACAAACATTGGCATAACAAGCGATAACACTCTTTCAACACCGCCTACAGAATAGCAATAATAGTAGAATGCAACTGTTTTTATCTCTCTCTGTTCTAATGGTGTTATATCAAATCTGCCTATTTTGTCTGCTATTTCAGTTCTTTTGTTCCAGAATCTTTTTGCAAATAAAGATGTAACTTCTGCTACACCCCAGTATTTAAACATTAGTTTCAATGCCTGCTGGCTATCTTTCTTGTTGATATCTGCATACCATACACCAATACAGTCGTTTATCCACTCGTTGTATAAGCCATCTACAATGCTTGTCAAGGAATAACCTGCTTCTTCCTTTCCCTGACAGAAATTTTTAAGTGCTTTTACAGTAACAGAGTGGTGGCAAAGTTTTTCAAATCTTTCAACAGAATAATGCTGTTTGCCAGAAATTCCTCTGCCATAACAGTAATAATACAAATCAGGACTGTTCCAGCCATAATAACTTTTTGCATAATACGATATTACAAAATATGTGTATAAATCTTCTGCAAAAGGCATGTATATTTCTTCTATTTCATTAAAAGCTTTTTTGCACAGGGCAGATTTATATATTTTACTCCACAAGTTATGTCCATATAAACCGTCTACAAAACATCCTTTAAAAATATTTTCATTTTCAAGACGGCCTATGTATGGTTTTAGAAAACACTGTGCTCCTTTAATCTTATATTCGGGCAGATTTGCACAATTTATCACTTTTGAAGAAAAATTTAAAATATCTGCTTTTTCTTCTATAATCTTACTATATAACTTCTCACACGCATTATTTGACAAATAGTCATCTGCATCAAGAAACATTATGTATTCACCTGTTGATGCTTCTACACCTTTTTTGCGTGCGACCAATGCACTGCCCTTTGTATTAAGCGCTATCAGTTGGACATTACTATATTTGTTTACATATTGATTGATAATATTCACGGATTTGTCGGTAGAACAATCATCAACACATATAATTTCAATATCTTTCAGCGATTGATTAACAGCGCTTTCAAGACACTGCTCAATATATTTTTCCGTGTTATGAATTGGTATAATTATAGATATTTTGGGAATGTTCATATATTCTCCTTAATAATCGACATATCTCTTTATCGTTTAAAAACAATCTGAGTGGTATATATAACCCCTTTTTTTATTGATGTATCTATCATAAATTTAAGTTTCTCTGCAATTGTCATTCTTGATTTATGCCATTTGTTAATATCAAATGCTTTCAAAACATCTTCTTTTCCCCAATAAGAAAACAACAATTCTTGTCCCTTTAGCTTATCGCTTTCCTGCAGATATTTTTCAAATATTCGCACAGAATAATCCAGCCATTCTGTTCTGTATCTGTCTATCAGATAATCTGCTTTTTCTATATTACCTGTATTGTTTCTGCAGTATTTTTCAATAACTTTTATGGTTTCTGCATGACGGCACACTTTTTCAAATCTCTGCAGATTGTATATTTTATCTCCTGTTGTTACACCTCTGCCATAACAATAATAGTATAAAGGTTTACTTTCCCAACCATAATAGCTTTTTGCATTATTTGCCATTATAAAATAAACATATAGGTCTTCAGCAAATATAAGATGAACATCTTCTGTCTGCAGATATGCTTTTTTACATAATTCTGTACGATAAATTTTATTAAAAGGTGTGTGTGTATACTTGTTATCAATAAAGCAACTTTTAAAAATATCTTTATTGTAAAGTTTCCCTATATATGGTTTTGTGTATTCTTGTATACTTTTTATTCTGTTTTCTGACACATTACAACAATTAACTACTTCTACAGAAAAATGTGCAACATCAACATTTTGCTCAATTATTTTATTATAAGCAATTTCACATGCATCAGTTGCATAATAATCATCCGAATCAAGAAACATTATGTATTCGCCTGATGCCTCAAGAACACCTTTTTTGCGGGCACCAAGTGCACTTTTAGATACTTCATTGCGAAAAACTTTTACCCTGCCGTCGTTAATTGCATATTCCTGCAATACAGCAGGTGTGTTATCTGTAGAAGCATCATCAACACAAATAATTTCAATATCTTTCAGTGTCTGATTTATAACGCTGTCAAGACATTCTCTTATATATTTTTCTGTGTTATGTATCGGTATAATAATTGAAACTTTAGGCGAATTACTCATAATATCTCCTATTTATTGTTAATCTCTTCGGAACAAATCTCTTGTATAAACCTTATCCTTTACATCATCAAGGCAAGAGTTGTATCTGTTTGCAACAATTGCATCACTCATTGCTTTGAATTTATCCAAGTCATTTACTACTTTGCTGCCAAAGAAAGTATCA
>SVMV01000019.1 GCA_015067245.1 Oscillospiraceae bacterium
ACAAGAACAGGCACAGCAGAAACTGCTGTGCCTGTTAACTGTCTTATTATTGCTTTTTCACCGATGAGTTTTGCCTTTTTATTAAGCAAGTGTGCCTGTTGTTCTTGGGAATGGAATTACGTCACGGATGTTGGAGATACCTGTGATGTACATAATAAGTCTTTCAAAGCCAAGGCCATAGCCTGCGTGTTTTACGCCGCCAAATCTGCGAAGGTCAAGGTACCATTCGTAGTCTTTTCTGTCAAGGCCGCATTCTTCCATTCTCTGCACAAGAACGTCATATCTTTCTTCACGCTGGCTGCCGCCGCAAAGTTCGCCAACACCTGGAACAAGCATATCTGCTGCTGCAACTGTTTTGCCGTCATCATCAAGACGCATATAGAAAGATTTGATTTCTTTTGGATAGTTTGTAACAAAAACAGGTTTTTTGTAAATCTGTTCTGTCAAAAATCTTTCGTGCTCTGTCTGCAGGTCTGTGCCCCATTCCACTTTATACTGGAATTTGTCGTTGTGTGGCTGAAGAAGTTCGATTGCTTTTGTGTATGTGAGACGCACAAATTCGCTGTTTACAAGGTTTGTAAGTCTTTCTTTAAGGCCTTTGTCAACAAACTGGTTGAAGAAATCAATGTCCTGTGGGCAGTTTTCCAATACATAGCCGATAACATATTTAATCATAGCTTCTGCGTTATCCATATAGTCGTCAAGGTCTGCAAAAGCCATTTCTGGTTCCATCATCCAGAATTCTGCTGCGTGGCGTGGTGTGTTGGAGTTTTCAGCGCGGAATGTTGGGCCAAATGTATAGATTTTGCCAAATGCCATTGCCATTGCTTCGCCTTCCAGCTGTCCAGAAACTGTAAGATTTGCTGCCTGACCAAAGAAGTCCTGTGTAAAGTCGATTTTGCCTTCTTCTGTTCTTGGAATGTTGTTAAGGTCAAATGTTGTAACCTGGAACATTTCGCCTGCACCTTCACAGTCGCTGCCTGTGATAAGTGGTGTGTTCATATAAACAAAACCGTTTTCGTTGAAGAATTTGTGAATAGCAAATGCTGCTGCACTTCTAACACGGAAAGCTGCACTGAACAGGTTTGTTCTTGGGCGCAGATGTGGCATTGTGCGCAGGTATTCAACAGTGTGGCGTTTTTTCTGCAATGGGTATTCGCTTGGGCAGGTGCCGATAACTGTGATTGTATCTGCATTGATTTCCAGCGGCTGTTTTGCCTGTGGAGTAAGAACAACTTTACCTGTTACAGAGAAAGCTGTGCCAACACCGCTTTTTGCAATTTCTGTATAATTGTCGATTTTAGCCTGTTCAAAAACAATCTGTACGCCTTTGAAGCAGCTGCCGTCGTTGAGTTCGATAAAACCGATGTTTTTGCTGTCGCGAACTGTTTTTGCCCAGCCTTCCACAGTAACCACTGTGCCGTCAGCTGGCATATTTGCAAACAACTGTTTGATTTCTGTTCTTTTCATAATAATCTTTCCCTTTTTAAAGTATTTATAAAAACCTTAACTTATATTATATAATTTTAAAAAGCTATAGTCAATATAATAATATTGTGCTTTTGGCTGCGTAGCAAAGCTGTATATTGTTTTTTACACATTGTATCTGTGCAACAAAAATATATATTTTATACAGTTTTACTGTAAATTTATAAGGTATACTGTACCCAGCATATTTATTTGTTATTAATAATGTATAGGTACTTTCGCTTACAGCAAAAATTTTTGTTAATTCAAACAAAAATCACAGATAAATTTGCACATCAAAAATACATAATTTTAACAACTAATCGGTTGAAAATGCGTTGAGAAAGTGATACAATCACTTTAGAAAATAAAAATGGGGTATTGTCTCATTTGCATTTTGATTGTTTTATTATTGTATTTAATTAAAAAATATTATTTTTTGAAAGGAAGGGATTGTATGAAAAAATTAATCTCGGCACTATTATCCCTGGCCCTCATCTTAGGCCTGATACCTTTTGGCGCACTTAATGTAAGTGCCCAGCAAACCGTCCCTGACCCAAACGACAGACAGATTGAGTTTGTGGGAGGCGAAAAACCCACCGCTGCATATGATGATATCATAATAAGCAAAACTATCGAACCTGTACTTAAAGACGGCGAGGCTATTGAAAACTATTTTGATATTACTCTCAAACTTACATCCCCTCCTCACCCTCACACTCATACAGGTGATGTAGTTCTGGTAATTGACAATTCTGGTACAATGGCAGATGACCACACTGGTGGTCACAGTGGGTATGCCAACTCACGTATGAAAGATGCCAAGGCTGCAGCTGTATCCTTTGTTGAAGCATTATCTGCAAAAGATGGCACCCATGGCATAGGCATTGTTACCTTCGCCACAAATGCCGAAAAAGTTTCTGACATTATCACAAACGAAGAAACCATTCTTTCTGCTATCAGAGGCAGCGATATAAACGACGAAAATCAGGGTATCAAGGCCAATACAACAGACGAAAAAAACAAACGCCTTGAGTATACAAACATCGAAGGCGGTCTTACAATGGCCTACGATATGCTCAAAACATCCACAGCTGAACACAAATACATCATCCTTCTGACAGACGGTTTCCCTACCACATATCTGCAGAGAAAAGACGGCAATACATATTTGGGCTACAGTACCCATATGGAAGATCATCCAAAATATGCAGAGCTTAACAATGATGCCGATGCTTTTTACCAGTGGATTATGTCACAAAGCAACAAGGAAGGGCTTTTATATAATACCAGATGGGGTGTTCCGTGTCTTTACGGTACAAACTACAGCGATGAAGGCGCAAAAAGAGCTGAAGCAATTGCACAGCAAATACTTGCGGACACAGACAATGATATAAACCTGTTTAGCATTGGGCTTGACATTGGTTCTCAGTCAGTTTCCGATTATGATACCGAGCGTACAGACAGCGAAGGCAGAAATTTCTCCATCGTTGACCAGCAGTATGGCTCAAGCGGTACACCTACTATAGAAAAGGCAGGAAAAGTAAACAACAGCTTCTACGCAGGCTGGCTCTCCAGTCTTGCAGGTGGGCCTATTTTCAGTGACCCCGAAATAAAAAAATACTGGGATGCAAATAGTCCTGAGTCCCTTGAGCACGCATACTCCGATATTATCAAAATTCTTGAAACTGTTCAGAGACATATTTTCCGTCATGCTGAAGTTATCGACCCTATAGGCGACAACGTTGAATTTATCGGTTTCCATACATATGACGGCAATCTGACAACAAACACTCTGCCTGGAGCAGTGGACAAATACACTGAAGAAATTTTAGAGTATGGCACACAGTCCCAGCATACACCTGGTCAGTACGGCGAAAACGATGCACTCTTTACAAAAGGGAGCATAACAACAATAGCCGGTGCCACATACACCAACCCTAACGGCAATGGCGTTATCCAGTGGGATCCTGTAGAATCTGGATGGAGATGGGACGGAACATATGCCGACAATGATCCTAAACGTCCAAATTACTATATGCTTCTTAAATACCGTGTAAGACTCAAGAACGAAGCAGATGGTTATGTAGAAGACAACGATCCAACCGAACAAAACGGAGCAGAACCTGATACATATAACGAAACAAACGGAAAAACAACATTTGTATATTACGATTTCAACAACGACAAGAGTCCTGAAGAAGAATTTCCTATTCCTGCAGTAGAAGGCTATCTTGGCGAATTGGAATTCACAAAGACAGACGCAGATGGCAATGCTCTTAATGGTGCAGAATTCACCCTTAAGCACAGCACCAGCTGTACCGTTTGTGCTGATGCAAAAAACAATAAATCCATTACAGAAAATGTAACTATCTCCAATAAAAAAGCGGTTTCTGGTATGCCTGACAGCTCTGGCAACTACACCGACCCTGGCAAGGTTAAGTTTGAAAACATCCCATCCGGCCACGATTATACTTTGCAGGAGACACAGGCACCTGTGGGATATAAATTAGACTCTACAACATACTCTGTTGCTGTAAACTACAATACCGTAACAGTTTCCCCTGCAATTAATGAAGGCAAAATTCCAAACGAAAAACTTGAACCTATTGATGTAACCCTTCAGGTTGAAAAGTTGCTTGACGGAAATCTTATCGGCAATACAAATAAAGAATTTAAATTTCAGCTTTCAACAACACCTACTTTTGAACCTGAAAATATTTTGCAGACAGCCGCAAACGACAACAGCGGTGCTGTAAAATTTGCCCCAATCAAATTTGGGCCAGACCTGCTGGATGCTTCTAACAACAAACTTGCCGATTATCAGGTTACAAGTCAGCCACAGGACTTTGTATTTTATATCAGAGAAGTTCTTGATATAGGGGCGGACACCTGGCACGAAGATATACTTTATGACGAAAATATCATTAAGGCAACTGTAAAAATTGATGTTGATTATGCTAACAATGTGTACACACAGACAGTAACATATACAGATTATGATACTCCAGCCAATGCTGTTGACAATTTTGCAAACACATCCCGCCCAGGAGTAAGTCTTAAATTCAGTCCTAAAAAATTAATGGACAATACTGTTAAATCCGGATACAAATTTGGGCTGTATACAGACCTTGCTCTTACAACCCCTGTCCTTGATGCAAGCGGAAATCCAATTGAAGTGTTTAGCAACAGTAATGGTTTGGCAGATATAACTCTTCCTGAAATCACCAAAAGTGGATTCTATACATACTATCTTGCCGAAATTTTTGAAGTGCCATCCTCTGTAAACGAACCTGTTCACAGAATTGTTTTTGACCCAACTATCTATAAGATTGAGTTTGAAGTTAAATGTCCTCTGGATAATAAAAATCCATTCTATATAGACCAGTCCAAAGCTATTGTAACAGCTTATGACAGAAACAACACAAATGAACCTATCAGTAATCCATCTGGAATAGAACTTGTATATTCGGATCATAATGGTGTTTATGTGTATTCTGCAAAAATTGCCAATGAACTTGAACTTCCATTCAACAACCTTACAAGACAGCACGTTTCTGTTCCGTTAACAATTACAAAAACAATGGACGGCAAAGCTGCCAAGGTTGGCCAGTTCTCATTTGTTCTTGAAGACCTGACAGAAGACCCATACAATCCAAAAATTTACAATGCAAAAAACGCAGATAACGGCAACATTATATTTACAACACCAGAAGACGGCGAAACAGTTGTATTCCCTAACAATGACAAGCAGTACAACGAACCTGCAACTTATCACTACAGAATTTACGAAACAGACCAGACAAACGAGCAGATTGTTTATGACTATTCTGTATATGATGTGACAATTGATATCTCTGCACCAAACGAAATTGGCCTTGCAAGCTATGTTGCAAATGTTTCTGTAGAAAAATCAAGCAGTCTTAAGCCTGGCGTTGTTACAGACAGCTGGAGCTACACAATCTCCAAGCATGTTAACCCTAACCCAGACCCTGAAAGCAATTCTCAGTTTGTAACACGCATAACTGGCACAGAGCGCAACGCACTGACCTTTGCAAACAAAACAAGAGACCCTGCAAGCGTTTATTTCAGTGCACGCAAGACACTCAATTTCCACAAACCTGGCGAAGATGATATCTTCAGCTTTATCCTTATCGACGCAACAAGCGGTAATGATATTGAAATAATGGAACGCAGAAACGATGGCTACGGTGTTGATTTTGGCACTATAAGCTATAACAAATCCGGCCAGTACACATACAAAGTTTACGAACGTTCGGGCGATGATAAAGATGTAACCTATGATAAATCTTTGTATACAATTGTGGTTGACGTAACAGTTGATATCAGAACCGATAAACCGTTTGCTGCATCAACAACCCTTTATAAAAACGGCAATCTGTACACAGATGACCCAGTGCCTACATTCAAGAACTTTAAATACAGCATCCCTAACACAGGCGATATCTCTCACCTTGCTTTGTATGGCATTACAGCCGCAATAAGCGGTGCTGCACTGATTGTTATTGTAAGAAAAAAACGCAGAAATTCTGACCAGTAACACAACCAGAACAAAATAATCTTTATTATTAAGTAAAAGCTTCGGCACACTCAAGGTGTGCCGAAGCTTTTTTTTAAATATATATAAAACTTTTTTCGTTATCAGCCATTTGATGCTTTACAGGTTATATACGTTTATTAATCGTCAACCTTTTCAAAACGCTTAAAGGTTTTACCGTCCCGTGTTATAGTTTCGTCCCACATATATGCAGGGCGCACCCACACGCCCCCTTCGCCATAGAGTGCACGGTAAACCACCATATCCTCCATTGTTTCGCTGTGCTTTGCCACAAACAGCACCTCGTATTCGTTGCCTTTAAAATGCCTGTATTTTCCAAGTTTCATAGTCTGTCCCCTTATTTTATTGTTTACACTGTCAATTTTAATGTATTATACCACAAACCACTGCAAATAAAAACGGCCTGTATTTTATAATATACAAGCCGTTTTATGTTAAAAATTATTTGATTTTTTCAAGTGCGTAGAATTTAACTGCTGCTGCATCTTCGCTAACTTCAAGGGAAGCTGCCTGTGCTTCGGCATATTCGGCAAATTCTTCGCTTTTCATTGTTGTGAGAAGACTGGATTTGTAGTATTCAAGCTCTTCGTCGCTTGTTGTGTTTGCAACACGCTGATAGATAACAAAGCTGTCGGTTGTTTCTTCGTATGTGAATGGGCCGTCAACTTCGGCAACAAAAGCGTTTGCAACAAAAAGTTCTTCGCCTGGTTCTACATTTGTTTTCTGCAGAAAACGCTGCTGTGTGTACTGGGATGGTGTTTCGGAATAATCTGCTGCCTTGCCAAGAAGTTCACCAACAAGTGTCATATATTTAACCTGTGTTTCTTCAAAGTCTGCACCGCTGTTGAGCGCTGCCACTGCTTCTTCGCACCAGAATACAATCTGAGAAAGCTGTTCTGCACTTGGGAAAGCCTGCAGGTCATTGATTTTTGGAAGTTCAAAACCTTTGATGCGTGCATACTGTGTGTCCATATATTCTTTGTATTCTGCATCAGTTGGCTCTTTTTCGCCGCCTGCACCGTAGATTGCTGCAAAGATTTTTTCCAGTTTATAGCTGTTTACAACGCTTGTTTTATATGTTTCTTCGCCAATGCCGTTAACAACGTATGCTTCTTCGTTGTATGGCCAGTAGTATTCTGACTGGCTGTTGATGTAGTCCATTTCTTCCTGGGAAAGTTCCAGACCCATTTCTTCAAATGTTTTGTCTGTCCACACATAAAGTTTAAGGTTATCGATTGTTTCGCTGTGCATCCATTCTTTTGAAGCTGTATCTTCGATAAGTGTATCCATAAGGTCCACTGTGCTGTCGGCCACAAGAGCTTCGGCTTCAAGATAAGCCTGATACTGTGCAAAAAGGTAGTTGCCTGGTGCTATGTCCACACCATCTACTGTAACAACCTTTTCAAAGGATTTGCTGCAGCCTGTAAATGCAGCTGCTGCCATTGCAGCTGTAAGCACAGCTGCTGTAAGTTTTTTAATATTCACTGTTATATCCTCCATGAGAATTTTTATATCATAATAACTTTATTAGTTTAGCACAAATGGCAGTTTAAAGCAATAATGCTTAGCTGCCAAACAGCTTAAATATTAACACTTTTTTGTGAAAGTTATTTGTTTTCTGCTGTTTTTTCGGTTTTTTCTGCAACAATCTCTGCCTGCTTAAATGTTTCCAGCATATCCTTCATAACCTGCAGAGAGCTTTCGCCGTTTTTAATCTGTGCCGAAATGTACGGCTTGTTCACGCTGTTTATTGCAATTTTATGTTTTGTGTTTTTAAGCACGAGGCCAATGTCTATTTTTGCAAAGTCATTGGAATAGAACATAATATTATCCTTGCGCTGCACAACCTCGTGAATGCCGACACTGGCAGCTTTTACACGCAGAAGTGAAATATCAATAAGGCCCATAACACTTTCAGGCACATCGCCGTAACGGTCGATAAGTTCGTCCAGCAGGTCGCTTACATCATCTTCGTTTTCAAGGTTTGCAATGCGCTTGTAGCTTTCGATGCGGTTTTGTGTGTAAGGGATATATTTTTCTGGGATAAAAGCATCCACGGTAATGTCGATAAGACAGTCGGATTTTTCGGTTTTAACCTCCTCGCCCTTTTCCACAGCAATTGCCTGATTAAGCAGTTTTACATACAAATCGTAACCTATAGAGGCCATAAAACCGCTTTGTGTTTTTCCCAGTATGCTGCCTGCGCCGCGTATCTGCAAATCTCTCATTGCAATTTTAAAGCCAGAACCAAAGTTTGTAAATTCCCGGATTGCATTAAGACGTTTTACTGCAATTTCGTTAAGCACTTTGTTGCGGCGGAAGGTAAAGTAAGCGTATGCTTTGCGTGTGGAACGTCCAACGCGGCCGCGTATCTGATAAAGCTGGCTTAAGCCCATACGGTCGGCATCTTCGATAATCAGAGTGTTGCAGTTTGGAACATCCACACCTGTTTCGATAATAGTTGTACATACCAGGATATCAATTTCTCCGTTGATAAGCTGCTGCCATACCCTTGAAAGTGTGGCTTCGTCCATCTGGCCGTGAGCAACGGCTATTCTTGCATTTGGACACATCTTCTGCACACGCAGGGCACAGTTGTCGATGGTTTCCACACGGTTGTAAAGATAATAGCACTGGCCGCCGCGGTTGATTTCTCGGTTAAGAGCAAAGCTGACCATCTTTTCGTCATATTCGCTTACATAGGTTTCGATAGGTATGCGGTCAAACGGCGGTTTTTCTATAGTTGACATATCCCGTATGCCGTTTAACGCCATACTTAAAGTTCTTGGTATTGGTGTGGCAGAAAGGGTGAGAACATCAACCCCTTTAAAGCCTTCCACCAGTTTTTCTTTGTGTGCAACGCCAAAGCGCTGTTCTTCGTCGATGATAACAAGACCCAAATCCTTGAATTTAACCTTATTCTGTATAAGTGCATGGGTACCAACAACAATGTTTGCCACACCGCTGTTGATATCTTTTATTGTCTGTTCGCGCTGTTTTGGCGTGCGGAAACGGCTTAGCAGCTGAATATTGATTGGAAAACTTTCCATACGCTGTATAAGTGTGTTGTAATGCTGCCATGCAAGCACAGTTGTAGGCACAAGAATTGCCACCTGTTTGTTGCTCATAACCGCTTTAAAGGCAGCGCGCAGGGCAACCTCGGTTTTGCCAACGCCAACGTCACCGCAGACAAGGCGCTCCATTGGGTATGGGCTTTCCATATCCTTTTTGATTTCGGCAATGGCTTTAAGCTGGTCGTCGGTCTCGTCATAAATAAATCGTGCTTCAAAATCGTGCTGCCATTCGGTGTCTTCGTCAAAGGCAAAACCCTTTGCCCTCTCACGTTCAGCATAAAGACGGATAAGCTCGGCCGCCATCTCCTGAGTTGCCTTTTTTGCTTTTGCCTTGGTCTTTTTCCAGCTTTCGCCACCAAGCTTTGAAAGGGTAACCTTTTCGTCCGACTGGGCATAGCTGTATCGGCTGATAAGGTCCAGCTGGGTTACAGGGACAAAAAGGCTGTCCTTGCCCTGAAAATTGATTTTAAGATAGTCCTTTGTTACCCCCTGCATACTTACATTGTGTATGCCATCGTAAACGCCAATACCATAGTTCTGGTGCACAACATAGTCACCCTTGCTGATTTCGTCAATGGATGTAAGTGCATCCTTTGCCTTTTGGCGTTTGTAGTTCTGCTTTGAAACATCCAGTTTGCGCCCTGTTATAAGGCAAAGCTTGTGCAGCGGCAGGTCAAAGCCCTGGTGAGTATGCCCCCCTGCAACGCCAATTGTGCCAGGGGCAATGTCGCAGTCCTTTTCCATATAAAATGCGCTGTACCCAAAGCTTTCAAGATCACGCACAAGGCTCTGGGCAGATTTTTTTGTGCCTGCCAGCACCACAATTTTGTATTTCTGTTTAAGCAGCTCGCCAACATCTTCGGCAAGCACCTTGTATTCCCCCGCCCAGCTTGGCAGGTTGTGGCAGGTATAACTGATAATATGTGAAAGACTTACGTCACTTACACTGCGCACAAAGTCTTCGGCAATAACGGTTGGCAAGGTTTTTGCCTTATCTATGATATAGCCGTAAGGTGCATAAAAATCGGTCATCCCCTTAGACAGCACACCATCAGCCAGCAATGTTTCTATATCCTGGCCGTTGTGCCACAGCACCTGCTCGTAACTTTCTCTTGCTGCTGCAAAATCGTCGATAAATATGATAGGGTTGTCAAGGAAATCAAACAGGGTTGCCTTTGTACCGTAACACATATCAATGTATTTGTCCATTGCCTGAGGCATCATATCGTTTTTAAGGGTGTTTATATCCTTCTGGCTGGCAGCGTCAAAAGCGGCAAGCTGTTTGCCGTTTAATGTTTTTCTGTAGTTTTCTATTGCTTCCAGTGCCTGTTGCGGTGTTGTAAACAGCACCTCTTTTACAGGCGAAATATGCACCTTTTTAATCTGTTCGGTACGTCGCTGGCTTTCTATTTCAAAGGTGTTTATGCGGTCAATTTCGTCGCCCCAGAACTCTATACGCACAGGCAACGGCATATCAGGGGTGTAAAGGTCAACAATGTCACCGCGCTGTGCAAACTGTCCTGGGCCCTCCACCATATCACGGCGGATATACCCTGCATTTACAAGACTCTGCACAAGGCTGGCAGGTTTTATAACCGTTGTGTCTTTAACTGTAAGGGTATTCTGCAAAAAACGTTCCTTTGGCATTGTGTACATAAGGGCTGCTTCCATTGTGGACACCACAATACTGCAGCGCTTGGAAACAAGATACCCCATTGTCTGAATGCGGCGGTATTCGTATTCGCGGGAAAAGCCTTCAAGGGAACGCAGGGTTAAATCCCTTGCAGGAAAAACCTGTGTTTTTTCGCCAAAAAACATAATATCGTCATTAAGTCGGTTGGCGTTCTTTTCGTCCTTTGCCAGCACCAGCACCTGACGGTTTGTCATCTTCTGCACCGCCGCAATAAAAGCGGCACGCGCTGTCTGTGACAGGCCAAAAAGCGCTATTGGAGAAGAATAGCGCTGTATTTCATTGACAAGCTTTAAAAACTCGGTGGTTTTGCTGATTTCCTTTAAAAGCATATTTTCCCCTTTTAATAACTTTTTTTGACAAATTTTTATTTTTGTCTGTAACGCACAGTTGCCGTATGGGATAAAATATACCCCATACGGCTTCTGTTTAAAATTATCTGTTATATAAATTCATGGCCTTCTGGCTGTCGCCGCCAATCATAAGCTTAACGGCTTTATGAGCATCTTCAAAACGGTCTGCAAGCAGTTTTTTGTCGCTGTCTGTAAACCTGCCCAGCACCCAGTCTGCAAGGTCATAGTCTGGATGCGGCTTTTGCCCCACACCCATTTTTATTCTTGGAAAATCCTGCCCGATATGGCTTATGATGCTTTTTATTCCGTTGTGGCCCCCTGCGCTGCCTTTCTGGCGGATACGCATTTTGCCTACATCCAGCGAAACATCATCAAAGATAACAATAATATTTTCGGCAGGTACTTTATAAAACCTTGCGGCCTGCACAACAGCTTCGCCCGAAAGGTTCATAAAAGTCTGTGGCTTAAGCAGCATAACCTTGCAGCCGTCGGTTTCCCATACACCATACAGGGCAGAAAACTTTGCTTTTGTAACCGAAACGTTGTTCTTGTCGGCAATATAGTCCAAAGTTTCAAAACCTATATTATGGCGTGTATTGGCATATTTGCTGCCTGGATTGCCCAAGCCTACCACTATATAATCTATACTGCTGTTTGATTTTTTAAAAAACATAATTAGTCAAACAAGGAAGAAAGACACTGGTCGTTGTAGATTCTCTTGATTGCTTCTGCAAACACTTCTGCAACTGTAACAACGTCAATTTTTTCAATATGTTTTTCTTCAGGCAGCTGAATTGTATCAAGAAGAATGAGTTCTTCGATAGCAGAATCCTGAATTCTCTGAATTGCAGGGCCAGAGAGTACGCCGTGTGTTGCACATGCTCTTACAGATTTTGCACCGCGTTCTTTAAGTGCATTTGCTGCATTGCAGAGTGTACCTGCTGTATCGATAATGTCGTCGATGATAACAACGTTTTTGTCCTTGATTTCGCCGATGATGTTCATAACTTCGGAAACGTTTGCTTTTGGACGGCGTTTGTCGATGATAGCAATTGGTGCATCAAGGTAGTTTGCAAAGTTTCTTGCTCTTGTTACAGAGCCAAGGTCTGGGCTTACTACTACAAGGTCTTCGATTTCTTTTTTAACAAACTCTCTTGCAAGAATTGGCATACCAACAAGATGGTCAAGCGGGATGTTAAAGAAGCCCTGAATCTGTGCTGCGTGAAGGTCCATTGTCAAAACGCGGTCTGCACCTGCTGCTGTGATAAGGTCTGCAACAAGTTTAGCTGTGATTGGGTCACGGGATTTGCTCTTTCTGTCCTGACGTGCATAGCCGTAGTATGGCATAACAGCTGTGATACGGCCTGCAGATGCTCTTTTAAGTGCATCAATCATAATAAGCAATTCCATAAGATTGTTGTTAACAGGTGCGTTTGTGCTCTGAACAACAAAAACGTCGCTGCCGCGAACTGTTTCCTGGATGGAAACTGCGATTTCACCGTCAGAGAATGTGCTTACTTCGCATTTGCCCAAAGGCATACCCAGCTCGTCTGCAATTTTCTGTGCAAGGGCTTTGCTGGAGTTTGCAGCAAAAATCTTAATGTCTTTACCGTGAATGTTCATTTTTTACCTCTTTTTCTCTCGTGTCCTGTATTTGAATATTTTTGATAAAAATATTAAAGCCTATATTATATTGTACATTTATTTTGAGTGTTTTTCAATATATCCGCTAAGTTTTTTATTGGCCCAGCCAGATTTATTTTCCTGTCTTGCGCGTGCAACTGCAAGGTCTCCATCTGGTACATCCTTCGTAATGGTGGAGCCAGCTGCTGTGTAAGCACCGTTGCCTACTTTAACAGGTGCAATAAGGTTTGTGTTGCAGCCGATAAATGCATAATCGCCTATTGTGCAGCGATTTTTGCTTGCGCCGTCATAGTTTACTGTTACAACGCCGCAGCCAAAGTTAACATGTCTGCCAACGTCACTGTCACCGATATAGGTAAGATGTGCAATACTTGTGCCTTCACCCACTGTAGAGTTTTTAACCTCAACAAAGTCACCGATTTTAACCTTTTTGCCGATATGGCTGTTTGGACGCAACTGTGTGAACGGACCGATTTTTGCACCGTCTTCCACAACAGATTCGCTGCCTTGGGATGCGTTGAAAACAACACCGTCCCCCACTGTGCAGTCGGTCAGCATACTGTTTGGCCCGATAACACAGTTTTGGCCTATTACTGTGTTGCCGCGAAGAATTGTGCCAGGCAAAATCTGTGTGCCTTTACCGATTGTTACGCTTTCTTCAATCACAACGCCGTGGCTTGTGATAAATTCCACACCATTAGCTTCGTGTTTTAAAATAATTTCCAGATATTTCTTTTCATTTTCAAGCACTGACATAAAACACCGCCTTCTGTACATATTAATGTACACACCTGTACATTATATTCTAATTATAATCATACCTTATTGTTTTATTTTTTCAAGTGTTTATTTGCTGATTTTTTAAAGCTCATAAAAAGATATAAAATTAATTTATAATTTTTGTGAAAGTTGGTTGCAAAAATTGATTTTTCCAAACTGACACTGTATCATAAAAATATACTGAATTTCAATGGAGGGAATATGGACTTTACAAATAAATCTATCCCACGCTTTACCAAAGTTATTACCCTGTCTGTGTTTTTTATCCTTTATCTTGCAGTGCTGTGGTTTTCTTTTAACTCCAAAGGCATTTATCTTGACGGTCACTTTTACAAAAAAAGCGCCAATCTGACCACCGTAACCTACACCTGCCGCAACCCTTTTGCACACCATAAAAAAATTGTGCTGCAAAAACAGGTGGACAAATCTGTTATAACCATTGACGGCAGCCAGCAAATCACCGTAAATAAAGATAGCAGCTGGCAGCAGACTGCAGGCAGCACCGACGCTTTTGTAACCGAAACTGACTGGGTTTACATTGCACAGCAAAAAGCCGAAACCACCCGCGGAAATGCCAGAAAACAGCCTTATTTTATAGTTTTTATCATTTACATTCTGTTTGCACTTTCCAAAATATTCAGCGCAAAAATTTACGAATTCTTTTTCAGGGGCAAAGCCGCAGGAGAAAAATACTATAAAATTTTCGACATAGTTTTTGATGCTGTAACCGCAGTGGTGCTGATATATTTTATACTGCCTTTATAACTTACAGAACAATAAAACTTTAAATGATAAAAGGGACGTCGATGACGTCCCTTTTGGTTTTATTTTACTGTTATTCAGCGTACAGTCTGATGATATTTTTAACTGTTTCGGTGCATTTTTCCATATTTTCCTTGGTGTTGCATTCGTACTTGCCATGGAAGTTCATGCCGCCTGTTGCAAGGTTTGGACAAGGCAGGCCCATAAAGCTTAAGCGTGCACCGTCTGTGCCGCCGCGGATTGCAACATCCTTTGGCACCATACCAGCCATTTCAACTGCCTTGCGTGCATTTTCTATAAGGTGGAAATGCGGCAGAATCTGACATTTCATATTTTTGTAGCTTTCTTTTGTTTCAACATTAACCAGCTCTTTGCCGTATTTTTTGTTAAGAAATGCAGCAATATCGTGCATAAGGTTAACTTTTTGTACTATTTTTTCATCATCGTGGTCACGGAGAATATAGTGCAAGGTTGTTTTTTCTGTGCTGCCGTCTGTATCTGTAAGGTGGAAAAAGCCTTCAAAACCTTCAGTGTATTCAGGTTTTTCAAAGCTTGGCAGCATGCTGTCAAACTCAAAGGCAACACGCTGGCTGTTGATCATCTGGTTTTTGGAAGAACCAGGATGGATGGAACGGCCGTTTACTGTTATCTTTGCAGAGTATGCGTTAAAATTCTGATATTCTATTTCACCAGGCAGGCCGCCGTCAACAGTATAGCCAAACTGTGCGCCAAAGCCTTCCACGTCAAACAGGTCGGCACCTCGGCCGATTTCTTCGTCAGGGGTAAATCCCACAGCAATACGGCCGTGTGGGATATTTTCTTTTATAACATCTTCCACAGCCTGCATAATAACAGCAATGCCTGCCTTGTCATCACTGCCAAGCAAGGTTGTGCCGTCAGTTGTTATAAGTGTATGACCCTTAAATTCCCTAAGTTCAGGGAAATCCTCTGGGCTTAAAACATCGCCGCTGCCTGCCAGCAGCACATCGCCCCCATCGTAATTTTCTATAAGCTGAGGCTTAATGTCCCACCCGTTGAATTCTGGGGCTGTGTCCATGTGGGCAATAAATCCGATGCACGGTTTGCCCTCATAGCCTTCTGTTGCAGGCAATATTCCGTAAACATAGCCTTTTTCCACACGCACATCACTTAAACCTATTGCTGTCATTTCATTTTTAAGAAATTCAGCAACATCAAGCTGGCATGCAGATGATGGACAGCTTTGGCTTTCTTCGTCAGACGGTGAAGAAATTTTTATGTAGCTTAAAAATTTGTCGGTAACGCTCATAGTAAAATCTCCTTTTTTGCTGTTATTTGCATCTGTATATATTCTATCACAAAATCTGAAAATGCAACATATTTTTGCTGTATTTTTATTATATATACTTTTATTATTAAAAAAAATGTGGTAAAATAAATTGAATATGTATACTTATATACAAATTTTGCAAAATTAAAGCTATGCTTTGGAGGATAAATTATGTCAAATTCTGTTTTTACAGGTAAAACACTTTTGATTACAGGCGGCACAGGCAGCTTTGGCCACACTGTGCTCAAACACTTTTTAACAACAGATATCGGCGAAATCCGCATCTTCAGCCGTGATGAAAAAAAACAGGACGATATGCGCCACGAACTGCAGGTGCAGTATCCTGTTGAAAGCCAGAAGGTTAAATTTTACATCGGCGATGTAAGGGATATCAACAGCGTTGACAATGCCATGAGCGGTGTTGACTTTATCTTCCACGCAGCAGCGCTCAAACAGGTTCCAAGCTGCGAGTTTTTCCCTGTGGAAGCTGTTAAAACAAACGTACTGGGCACAGAAAATGTGCTTACAAGTGCAATCCGTCACGGCGTAAAAAGGGTTGTTTGCCTGTCCACAGACAAAGCTGCTTACCCTATCAACGCAATGGGCATATCCAAAGCTATGATGGAAAAGGTTATTGTGGCAAAATCCAGAACAGTTGACCCTGAAAAAACAACAATATGCTGCACAAGATACGGCAATGTAATGTGCAGCCGCGGCAGTGTTATTCCGCTTTTCCGCGAACAGATAAGACAGGGCAAACCGCTTACTATCACAAACCCTGAAATGACACGCTTTTTAATGAATCTTGACGAAGCTGTTGACCTTGTTGTGTTTGCCTTTACAAACGGCCAGCCTGGTGACCTTTTTGTACAGAAATCACCTGCATGCACAATCGGCGACCTTGCAAAAGCAACACAGCAGCTCTTTGGTGATACAGGCATAAGGATCATAGGCGAAAGACACGGCGAAAAACTTTATGAAACACTGCTTACAGAAGAAGAAGCTGCAAAAGCAATTGATATGGGCGGATACTACCGTGTGCCTGCTGACAACCGCGACCTTAACTATGACAAATACTTTGTTGAAGGCAGAACAGAAGAAAAACTTCTTCACCAGTACAACAGCCACAACACCGAACGTCTTGACGTTGAAGGCACAATAGCAAAAATGAAGACAACAGATTACATTAAAGAGGAGCTGGCTAAACTTGAAAGATAAAAAAATTCTTATCACAGGTGCCCGCGGTTTTGTGGGCAAAAACCTTACTGCAACACTTTTGCAGAAGGGCTATGCAAATCTGTATCTTTTTGACCGTGATGACAGCCTTGAAACTTTGGATAAATACTGTGCAGACTGCGACTTTGTTTTTCACCTTGCAGGTGTAAACAGACCACAGAGCACCAGCGAATTTTATGAGGGCAACACAGATTTCTCGGCAAAGCTGCTGGAAACACTTAAAAAACACAGCAACGCCTGCCCTGTTATCGTATCCTCCTCCATTCAGGCGCTGCTGGACAACGACTACGGCAAAAGCAAAAAAATGGGCGAAGACCTGTTTTTAAACAACAGCCTTAACCCTGCATACATTGTGCGCCTTTATGGTGTGTTCGGCAAATGGAGCAAACCTAACTACAACACAGTTGTGGCAACCTTCTGCTACAATGTCGCCCACGGCCTGCCTTTGCAGATTAATGACCCAAGCTATGAACTTACAGTTTGCTACATAGATGATGTTGTTGCAAAATTTGTTGATATTTTTGAAAACACTGCCGACTACACCCCAGGCTTTTTTGGGATTGATACGCTGCACAGAATCACTTTGGGCAAGCTTGCAAAAACAATACAGTCTTTTGGCGAAAACCGCAAAACTTTGATTATGCCAAATCTTAACGGCCTGTTGGAACAGCGCCTTTATGGCACATATCTTTCCTATCTGGACAACAATGATTTTGCATATCCGTTAAAGAAAAACGAAGACAACCGTGGCTGGCTGGCAGAATTTATCAAAAGCGAAAGCTTTGGCCAGATTTTTATCAGCACAACCAAGCCCGGCATCACACGCGGCGACCACTGGCATCACACAAAGGTGGAAAAATTCTTTGTTATCAAGGGCAAGGCAACCATCAGTTTCCGCCATATGATTACAAACGAGATTATCCGCTATGAAGTATGCGGTGACACCCCAACTGTTGTGGACATCCCTGTAGGCTACACCCACAACATTAAGAACACAGGCGATGAAGAGATGATATGCCTGTTCTGGTCCAACCAGATTTTTGACCCACAAAACCCTGACACTTATTACACAAAGGTGGACGAATAATATGAAAAAACTGGTTATACTTGGTTTTGGCGGCTATGGAAAAACAATAGAAGATGTTGTTTTGTCCGCAAAAATGTTTGACGAAATTATATTTTTGGACGATAAGGCAACCGACAGCAAGGTAAAGGGTGTTTGCAAGGACTTTGAAAAGTTTATTGATGAAAACACATGGTTCTACCCTGCTTTTGGCAACAACAACCTGCGCGTTGAATGGATTTATCTGCTTAACGGCGCAAAGGCACAGGTTGCAACAATTATTCACCCTTCCGCCTATGTAAGCAGCAATGCTGTGGTGGAACAGGGCTGCGCCGTGCTGCCAAATGCAGCAATCAACACCACCGCAAAGGTGCGCACCGGCTGCATTGTAAACTTTGGTGCTGTGGTTGACCACGACGTTATTATCGAAAAAGGCGTGCATCTGTGCATAAACAGTGTGGTTAAAGCATACAACCGCATTGCACCTTTTGCCAAAATCGAGGCAGGCCAGGTAATATTCAACAACACATTTGCAATGGAGTAATAAAATGAGCAAACTTAAACTTATGACAATTATCGGCACAAGACCTGAAATTATCCGTCTTGCTGCTGTTATCAAAAAATGCGATAAATATTTTGACCAGATTCTTGTTCACACAGGCCAGAACTATGATTACGAACTTAACCAGGTTTTCTTTGATGACCTTGGCCTGCGCGCTCCTGATTTTTACCTTGATGCAGTGGGCAAGGACCTTGGCGAAACAATCGGCAATATCATTGCCAAAAGCTATGCCCTTATGGTGGAACAGAAACCAGACGCCTTGCTTATCCTTGGTGACACAAACAGTTGTCTTTCTGCTATAAGCGCAAAAAGACTGCATATTCCTATCTTCCACATGGAAGCAGGCAACCGCTGCTTTGACGAATGCCTGCCTGAAGAGACAAACCGCAGAATTGTTGACCATATTGCAGATGTAAACCTTTGCTACAGCGAACATGCAAGAAGATACCTTAACAGCGAAGGCACTGCAAAGGAACGCACATACGTTACAGGCAGCCCAATGGCAGAAGTTCTGCACGAAAACCTTGAGCAGATTAAAGCTTCTGACATTTTAAGCCGTCTCGGCCTTGAAAAAGGCAGATACATTCTGCTTTCTGCACACAGAGAAGAAAACATCGACACAGAACAGAACTTTTTTAACCTTATGAACGCAGTCAATGCAATGGCAGAAAAATATGATATGCCAATCCTTTATTCCTGCCACCCAAGAAGCGCAAAGTTTATCAAAGAAAGAAATTTTGTGTTTGACAAACGTGTTATCCAGAATAAACCTCTTGGTTTCCACGATTACAACAACCTTCAGATGAACGCATTTGCCGTTGTTTCTGACAGTGGCACCTTGCCTGAAGAAAGCAGCTTTTTCCTCTCTGTTGGCAACCCATTCCCTGCTGTTTGCATCCGCACCTCCACAGAACGCCCTGAAGCTTTGGACAAAGGCAACTTTATCCTTGCAGGTATTACTACGGAACAGGTGCTGCAGGCAGTTGACACAGCAGTTGAAATGAACACAAACGGCGACTATGGCATACCTGTGCCAAACTACACAGACGAAAATGTTTCCACCAAGGTTGTAAAGCTCATCCAGAGCTACACAGGCGTGGTAAACAAAATGGTATGGAGAAAATATTAAAAACAATCCCTCTGCCATCTATGGCTCACCTTTTCTTTACACAAGGGAAGAAAAACATCTATCAACAACAAGGAACACATTTTGAAAAAACGAATTCTGATTATCAGCCAGCATTTTTGGCCTGAAAATTTCCGCATAAGCGATATTGCACAAGGCTTTGCCGAAAATGACATTGAAGTTGATGTGCTTTGCGGCATACCAAACTATCCAAACGGCAACATTCCCGAAGGCTACGGCTTTTTCAAAAATTTAAAACAGAATTACAACGGTGTAAATGTACACAGATGCTGGGAGATAACCAGAAAAGGCAATTCTTCCATAAGAATTTTTCTCAACTACATCTCCTATCCGTTTTTTGCCAGCTTTAAGGTTTTGTCTTTTCTTGGCAAAAAATATGATGCTGTTTTCTGCTACGAAACCAGCCCTGTGTATATGATTTTTCCTGCCATTGTTTATTCAAAACTCAAAAGAGTTCCTCTTACCACTTATGTTCTGGATTTATGGCCAGAAAATTTGTACTCTGTTTTACCTATACAGAACAGATTTTTGCAGAATGTGTGCCGTGTTACAAGCCACTGGCACTACAAAAAAAGCGATAAGCTTATTGCAATGAGCCCATCTTTAAAAGACAAGCTGATTGCAGTTACAGGTAAGGACAGCAAGGATATTGCAGTTATACCGCAGTACTGCGAAAAGTTTTACGAGCAGGAAATTGCCGACAATGAACTGGCCGAAAAATACAAGGATTATTTTAAAATTGTATATGCAGGCAATATAAGCCCTGCTCAGAATCTTGAGGTTGCAGTTGACAGCGCAGTGTTGCTTAAAGCAGACGGCATAAAGGATGTTAAATTTATCATTGTCGGTGACGGTATGTCCAAAAACGACATAGAAAAATATGCTGCCGAAAAAGATGTGACAGAATACTTTGATTTTCTTGGCTCAAAGCCTGTTACCGATATGCCAAAATATCACACTCTGGCAGACTGTCTTTTTGCTCCGCTTGCAAAAAGCGACCTTATCGGCCTTACAATACCTGCAAAGGTAACAAGCTATATGGCAGGCAGAAAACCTGTTATCACCTGCATTGACGGCGAGGGAAGCCTTGTTATAGAAAAGGCCAATGCAGGCCTTACAGGCGAAAGCGGCAACAGTACGCAGCTTTTTGAAAATATAAAAACACTTTACAATATGTCACCTGATGTCAGAAAGCAGCTTGGTGACAATGCTTTTAACTATCATCTGCAGCACCACGAGCGCAACAAGGTGCTGGGCCAGCTGATTGATTTTATCTTTAACTGATTATTTTAATTTACGGAGGGCTATTCCTTGAAAACGTTGGTTATTATCCCCTGCTACAACGAGCAGGACAGCATCGTCAGGGTTATAGACAATTTAAAAAACAATGCGCCGCAGGTGGATTACCTTATAATTAACGACTGTTCCACCGACGGCACTGAAAAGATACTTAAGGAAAACGGTTACAACTATATTAATAACCCTATAAACCTTGGTATCGGCGGCGGTGTGCAGGCAGGCTATAAATACGCTGCACAGTATGGTTATGATATTGCTGTGCAGATGGACGGCGACGGCCAGCACGACCCAAAATATCTTGCCAAGGTTATTGCCCCTGTTGAAAACGGTCAGTTTGATATGGCAATCGGCTCAAGATTTATTGAAAAAGAAGGTTTTCAGACCAGCTTTATGCGCCGTTTTGGTATCAATATTATCTCTGGCCTGATTTTTATACTTACAGGCAAACGCATAAAAGACACCACCAGCGGTTTCCGTGCCTGCAACAGAAAACTTATTGAGTTCTTTGCCGCAAACTATGCTGATGATTATCCTGAGCCAGAAGCTATTATGGCCTGTGTGGCAAGCGGCTTCAGCGTTGGTGAAGTTGCCGTTGTTATGGAAGAACGTCAGGGAGGCGTGTCATCCATTCGCAGTCTTAAAAGCGCATATTATATGATAAAGGTTTGTCTGGCACTTATTGTGGGCAGAATAAGCTACAGCAAAAAGAAAGGCGGTAAATAAAATATGAAACCTATGGATTTATCCTTACACGCTATTCTTATTCTTGGCTCGGTAGGCTTTTTGCTTTTTATCCTTTACCTTATGAAAAAGGGTAAGCTGGAGGTTAAATATTCTATTATCTGGCTTGCATTCAGCCTTTGTATGATTTTGTTTGCATGCTTCCCTTACACTGTGCTGGTGCTTAATGATATTGCAGGCGTTATAGACCCTGTAAACTTTATCTTTTTTACACAGATAATCTTTATCCTTTTGATTCTGCTGTCGGTTTCGGCGGTTATATCAGGATTCAGCAAAAAGATAAAACAGCTGGCACAGGCAAACGCAATTCTGGAAAAAAGAGTGCGTGAGCTGGAGGAAAAGCTGGATAAATAAAATATTGAACTGGTCGTTCTGATAAGTTTCGCTTTGCTCAGAACGACTTTTTTATTTGTGCTGTTCCAAATGCCTTTTTAATCCATATATAAGATTTTTATATCAATGGTTTAATACGATTAAAAGGTGTATCATTAAACCAATAAATAAAGAAAGAGGGTTTTATTATGCCTCAGATTATCGTTAAAGGTATTACACAGGAACAGTGTGCCGAATTAAGTGTTAAGGCAGCGCCTGAACTTGCAAAAATTGTGGGATGCCCAAGTGACTGGTTTGTCTTTGACCTTATCCACAGCCGTTTTTATGACGAAAACGGCCGCACAAAGCATTGTCCTGTTGTGCAGGTTTGGTGGTTTGAAAGACCTATGGATGTTCAGGATAAAGTTGCAAAATATCTTCACCACCAGTTTGAAAAAATGGGCTTTTACGCCGACCAGATAAGTTTTCATATTTTTGAAGAAGAAAGATACTACGAAAACGGCGAAAAGTGCTGAATGTACGAAACGTGAGATATGTTATATCTCACGTTTTGTTTTTATTGAAATAAAATTTTATATCCGTTATAATCATTATAAATTATTAATTTGAGGTATAATTATGAAACGAATATACTCCCTCGATTTATTCAAGCTGTATTTTGCCTATGTAATAGCCTTTGGCCATTTTGGAGGAATAGATTTGCCTGGCGCTTCTTTTGCCGTAAAACTGTTTTTTGTGATTTCGGGATTTTTTCTTGCAAGAAAGTTTTATGCAAAATCATATATTGCTGACGGGCTTTTTACTTCACAGAACAGATACAGCCACAAAAACTATACTCTTGACCACATAAAGCAGCTTTTCCCACATTATTTGTTTTCATTCCTTGTCATGTTTATATACACCATTGCCGTTTCATCTTATGCTTCCATTACAGAAAAGGGATTAATGTCAACCGCCTATCTTTCTGCAAGGACTGCATACAGCAACATCCCCGAACTTATGCTGGTGCAAAGTTCTGGTTTTTTTGGCAACGGCCTAAACTATCCCACATGGCAGATAAGTGCGATTATTATATGCGGTTATCTGATTTATACATGTATGTACTATTGTGAAAAGCTTTCGGTTGATTTGTTATTCCCTGCTGCTTTTATTCTGTTTGAAACATATTGGATTGTAGGCCGTGACCCATTTGCCAACATCGGCTGCTTGCCTGCAACTCTTGCTCGTGGATTTGCCATGATGGCACTTGGCGTTATAATATATAAATTCTCTATGTCTGACTTATATGGCAAGATAAAATCATTCTCCGTATTTTACAACCTGTTTTCTCTCTTTATTCTGGCAGGTATGTTTATCTTTGAACGATATAACGGTGTGCACATTATTGCTTTTGGAGTAATAATACTTTATTTATACAATCCTGACTCCTGGTTTAACCGCATTTTTAACCGAAATATTTTTAAAATCTGCGGTAGCCTGTCATACGCTATATATTTAAACCATGCCTTTATAATAGAAATTGTACATTCAATTATGGGACAGCAAAACACCAGTTTTACAGCATGTGCTGTTATGTTTGTAAGTCTTACCATTTACTCTTTAATCACCATTAAAATTACTGATATAATAAAATCACGTTTCAAAAAAATATAGAATAAAACCAAATCGTACACAGTAACATGTGTACGATTTTTTACTGTTGAGTGATATCATACTGTCAAACACCACAATTAGCTTTGCAACTTGCCATTTTACTGCCTTATCAGCCTTATTGCTGCGGCTGTGGCATCGTCTGCTGTGTCTGATTGCTCTGATATAAACTCTGCAATTTCTTCTTCGGTGAGTTTTGGCAGCATAAGCTGAAGCTTATAAAGATTTTCTTCACTTGGCTGTGCACCATCTGAAAGCATAATAACAACACCTCCGTTTGCAAGGGTAAATTCTGTCTGCTGTATTTTTACCTCCTTTAATATGCCTATAGGCAGGCTTTCCTGATACACACGTTTTATTTTTCCTTTGTCAAAAATTATGGTTGAAGCCCCGCCCGCCTTATATATACAGCACCTGCCGCTGCAGCAGTCCACCGCAAGTATATCCACCGCCACACAGGACTGCCCTGTGCCTTTTAAATTAAATGCTGTATTGGTTATCTCCAGAGCGGTGTGCACCTTTACTCCTGATGACAGCAGGCTTTTAAGCATTGCAACTGCTGTGCGGCTTTCGGCTGCTGCAAAGCTGCCTGTGCCCATGCCGTCTGCCAGTATAACAAAAAATCTATCTTCCGTTTCAAAACTTTCGCATATATCACCACACACGCTGTAACGGCTTTTGCTTTGGGCAGAAAACTGGCAGCTGTACTGTGGAACCTGTACAAAGGAATATATATACTGCTGTTCTGCCGTGGTTTTTGTGCCGATTTTAAATTTTGCATTATACAGGTTTTCCAGTCTGGTATTTATGCGCTGTATTTCGCTTTCGGCAAGTTCTTCCTTTATTCCTATAACACATCTTGGACGGTTGTGATAACAGATACAATAATCTGGCCTTTTGTTCATTGCCAGCAAAAAATTATTGATCGTATGGGTGCAGGCAGTGTTTACCGCACCGCAGTTTGCCGCCTGCCTTGTGATATCCTGCAAAACCTGTGCAATGGTAAAAAACTGGTTTTGCAGGATCTTTTGATTGTGCATACCGCTGCGGCTGATAAGCTGTTTTGTGTGTTCCAGTTGATGTGCCTGCAAAAACTGCTGCTTAAGCACCGAAATTTTATCACACCTCGACAGAAATAGGCTGTCGAAAAAAGCTTCCCTGCCTTTTTGCAGGTTGTATGCATAATTTGAAAACTGCTTTTGGGTATAACTGTAGTTTTCCTGCCAGCACAATGTGCTGTTGCTGCAGTTGTTGCACACTTTTTGCGCCACTATATCGCTTATATCCTTTGGTATATCTTCCTTTGCTATAAGGTTGGAAATATCTATAACCGTATGCCCCAGAAAATGAAAGCACTGATTAAGCTTTTCTATCTTGTGTGAAAGCTGTATGTAATCGTTTTCCAGCAGTATGTTGTCTTTGTTGTCTGTCAGTGAAAAAGTGTAAAATTTATCTGCCGCAAAGCTTGCTGCCAGTGCCGCCGCTGTTATGGTGATAAAAACAAAGCTGTTAAATTTTGTTATAAACAGCAGGCTTATCACCGCCGCCAGCAAGGCTGTGTAGATATATCCCTTATTGCCTTGTTTTAACAGGGCGCTGCCCCCAAGATATATTGCCAGAAAACCCGCAAAAAGAAAGGAAAAATTTTTATCCTGACACACCATCACCGACATACATATAAAAGATGTGAGGGAAAGTGGTATATTGTCCTTAAGAACAAAATACAGCGCTGCCGAAAACAAAAACCACACCGACACATTAAAGCCATATACATTAAGTCCGCTTAATGCTGCCGAAAGGGTGATAAGTGCAGCTGCAGCTTCAAAAAACTGCATTGCAGAAAGATTTTCTCTGTTTGTTTTTATCAGTATGCAACCCTC
>SVMV01000020.1 GCA_015067245.1 Oscillospiraceae bacterium
CAACAGGAACAAATGCAAGTTCGTTGAGCCAGCCTGTGATGCAGCCGTCTTCGTTAACATAGCCAACAGCTTCACTTGTACCCATAGCGATACCAAGGATGTTGTTGTCGTTAAGGCTCATTGTACCGGCAAGAGCAGAAACGTCACCATCGTTTGCAACAGCAAATGGAACATCGCCAAATGTGTCTTTGATAGCGCGGATGTAGATGTTTTTAACTTTTTCTTCGTAAAGGTCTTTTGGAACTTTAAGAAAGAGAGAAGCGCTCATTGTGCGGTCATTGATATAGATACCAGCAGAGGAAACGCCAACAGCATCTACTCTTGGCATATGTTCTGCAGCAGCTTTAAGTGCAGATACAATACCTTCGTAGTGGTAATCTGGGTCTGGATTGATTTTTGGAAGCCAAACAACTTCTTCAGAGAAAACTGTTTCGCCGTCGATAACAGCAGAAACTTTACGGTCAGAACCGCCAGCGTCAAAACCGATACGGCAGCCTTCAAGATGACCACCCATAGGTTTAGGATCGTCAAAAGATTCAGGAACATTGTCTGTCAAAACAATTTCAAATGGTTTTTCAAAGATGTTTGCCATGAAGTCCCAGTCAAATTCACGGTCGCCGCCTTTGCAGTATACGCTGCAAAGATAGTCGTAAATTTCCTTGTCATCTACATAGATTTTATAGCCGCCTTTCATCCACAAAGCAGTTTTTACAATACGGTCAATGTAGTAGCGGTCAGCTTCTGCCATTTCAGGTGTGCCGTGGATAAATGTGTGTGTTGTTGCTGTCTGTCCGTCAGCGCGTTCAACTGCAATGGAAACAGGCTTTGTTGCACCTTCAAGGAAAGCTCTGTTGAATTTAAGCAAAGGCATAAATTCAGGGTCCAGAACAGGTACGTTTTTGAGTTCTACAGAAATTCCAAAACGATTCATATTATAACCTCCAAAAAATTATTGTTTATTATGTATAAAGCTGCACGGCTGATGCAGCAGTATATTCTATTGATTTTTTGCTGCCATAAGGCGCAGAATCTGCAAAACTTCCATAAGCTTGGGGTATGCATATTCCAAAAAATTCTGATAGGCAGAACAAAAATAGTTTTTTCCGTTATGGTCGGGGCCAAGTGGCTCGCGGTTTCTGCGGCAGCCATTGCGGCAAAGCATAAGCCATCTGCATTTCTGGCAGTCTTCAGGCAATGGCTTTGACAGCTGGACAAATCCGCAGTTGTGGCGTGCCTGGTCCATCTTTTCAAAGCTGTCTGTTCTTATATTGCCAAGATACCATGGGTCAAGGGCATAAAAGTCACAGGGATATACACTGCCGTCTGCTTCTATAACCCACTGCGGACTGCAGAATCCCTGAAAATTGCAGCCTTCAGGGCGCTGCCCAGCCAGAATCATCATAAGGTTTTCAAAATAACGGTTATATACATAACGGCCGTTTTTCATATCATTGTACCAGCCATCAAACATTGATTTTAAAAATGTTTCGTATTTTTCAGGAGTAAGGGAATAGTCGTGACCGCCCTGAATTTCTCCTATAGGGTCAAGACATTCAATATACTGCTGATAACGGAAATTGTTCTTTTTGAAAAAGTCATAAACCTGGCGTCCGTGGCGTGCATTGCTGCCAGATACTACGGTGAGGATGTTGAAATCCACATTGAATTTTTCAAGCAGACGTATGGAAGCCATAACCTTGTTGAAGGTGCCGTTGCCGTCACGGTCTACACGATAACGGTCATGGATTTCTTTTGGACCATCCAGAGATATGCCAACAAGCACCTGATGCTGGGCAAACCACTTTGCCCATTCTTCGTCCAAAGCATAGCCGTTGGTCTGCATGGAATAATGTATGCGCAGATTTTTGGAAAGGGGGTGGCTGTCTACACAGCTGGCAAAACGCTTGTAAAAATCAACCCCAACCAAAGTAGGTTCACCGCCCTGAAAGGCAAATGTACAGTCTCCCTGGGCGTAGTTAAGTGCTTTGTCCACCAGCAGACGCACAGTTTCATCGTTCATACGGCCTGTGCAGCTGTCTGTGCGGTTTTCTGTTTCGTCTATGTAAAAACAGTATTTGCAGCGCATATTGCAGCTGCCTGAAGCTGGTTTTATAAGCAGACTCAGCGGTGGCACCAAAACACCCTCTTTCTTTTAAGCACAATACTTCTATTATTCACATTATAACATATCAACTGCTTTTTTCAAGATTATAGAAATATGCAAAGCAGAAAGTGTAAATAAAATACTATATATTGTAAATATACCAGTATTATGTATTTAACTTAAACGGAAATTAAAAAATGGTGCTTATAAATAAAGGTGCTTATAGTTTTTTGTTGAAAAAGCACAAGTATGGTGTTTAAAACAGCATATAAATTGACATTTTGTACATATAGGTGTATATTGTAAATATACAAAAATCATTGTGTAATCTTTGGATAAATGTATTTATACATAAGTTTATACAGTGCCGTATCAAATAAATGAAAAGGAGAGTAAATATAATATGGCTAAACGCAAAAATGTTTTGCTGATTTTGTCTGACCAGCAGCGTATGGATACTGTAGGCGCCTATGGTATGAACGATATCTGCAAAACACCTAATATTGACCAGCTTGCTGCCGAAGGTATGAAATTTAACAATGCATACACACCTTCTGCAATTTGTGCACCAGCCCGCGCAAGTGTTATGACTGGTCTGTACCCACACAAGCATGGTGTTATAGATAACTTTACAAACATCAAAGAGGGTACACCTTTGCTGGGCGAATGCATGAGAGATGCAGGCTATTACTGCGGTTATGCAGGCAAATGGCATGTAACTCCAAACAAAACTCCTGAAGAATGCGGCTTCCATGACGGCAAGCCATTTATGGGCTACGGTTTCCCAGGCAGCCAGGTGTTCCCAAGCCTGATATTTAACCAGCCACCAGATAACGAACCAAACTACTATGAACTGTACCTTAAGGAAAACGGATTTGAAAATATCGACGTTTCCAATGGTTTCCAGGGCAACAACCCTGCTTTGCAGATTCAGGAAATGTACTGCAAGCACGAAGGTCCTGTAGAAAGCACAATCGAATACTTTGTTGCTCACGAAACAAACCGTCTTATTGACAAGGCTAAGGAAGAAGATAAACCATTCTTCATCTGGGCAAACTTCTGGGGTCCACACAGCCCAAGTATCGTGCCAGAACCTTATTATTCAATGTATAACCCTGATGACATCCCAGAACATCCAAGCTACTGCGATGACCTGCTGGATAAACCTTACGGTTATTACCTCAGCGAAAAAATGTGGGGCCTTGGCGATTACGGATGGAAAGGCTTCCAGCAGATTGCTGCACGTTACTATGGCCACTGTACAATGATTGACGATATGGTTGGCATGATGGTGCAGAAACTTAAGGATGAAGGCCTGTATGATGACACAATTATCATCTACTCCTGCGACCACGGTGACTGCCTTGGTGCACACAAGCTTATCGAAAAAGGTGCATTCACATTTGACGAAATCTACCACATTCCAATGGTTGTAAAAGGCTTGGGCACAGAAGACAACGACAGCTTTGTATATCTGCACGAGCTTATGCCTACTCTGCTTGACATTGCAGGTGTTAAAACTCCTGCCCCTGTTGACGGCGCAAGCATTCTGCCATTGATGACAGGTGAAGAAAAAGATAACGGCCGTACAGAAGTATTCTGTGAATATCACAATCATTTCTACATTGGCCGTCAGCGCATGGTGCGCGACCTTGATTATCAGCTTACATTTAACGAAAGCGAACGCGGCGAGCTGTATGACCTTAAAAAAGACCCATATCAGCTTAAAAATGTATGCTATGACCCTGCTTATGCAGAAATCAAGAAAGAGTATATGAACAAGCTGTCCAAATATCTCCGTGAAACCAACGACCCTGCGGGCACATGGTTCCACAGAATCAAGGAATTTTATTAATTCCCATCACACAGTATTTTACCTGTAAAGGTTAAATAAATAAAAATAATAATTGGAGAAAGAAAAAATGAAAAAAATTATCTCATTGCTGCTTGCAATGGCAATGGCTTTGTCCCTCGTTGCTTGCGGCTCATCCGAACCAGCTCCAGCTCCTGAAGCTGAAAACGAACCAGCAGTTGAAAATGTAACACTCAACGTTGCTTACATGCCAAACTGGGGTTCTCTCTGGGCAGTTGCAACAGCTGATGCAAAAGGCTTCTTTGCAGAAGAAGGCATCACAGTTAAAATGACTGCTTTTGAAAACGGCCCAACAGAAATCGCAGCTATGGAATCCGGTGCTATGGACGTAGCATTTATCGGACCTGGCGCACACAAACTCTGCTCCACAGGTGACGCAGAAGTATTCCTTCTTCAGCACGTTGGTGACGGTGACTGCATCATTGGTCTCAACGGCATCAAAACAATCGAAGAACTCAAAGGCAAAAAAATCGGTTACTCCGCAGGTACATCTTCCGAATCCATCTTGCTTGAAGCTCTCAAATCCGCAGGCATGACAATGGACGATGTAGAAGCTCTCTCTATGGACGACACAGCTCTTACAACAGCTGCTCTTTCTGGCAGCGTTGACGCAGTTGCTGCATGGTCTCCATTCTCCCTTACAATCCTTGCTAACGCAGAAAACGCAACAGATATCTGCTCCAACATCGACTTCCCATCCATGGCTTCCCCTGGTTCCTGGGTTGTAAACCCAAAATGGGCTGATGAAAATGCAGACCTCCTCGTTCGTTTCAACCGCGCTATGTTCAAAGCTATGGACTTTGCTGCAGCAGCTACAACAGATGACGCTGTTGCTGAAGAAGTAGCAGGTTACGTTGCAAAAGTTTGTTCTTCCGACGCTGCAACAGTTATCGCACAGCGTTACGACGGTTCCTGGCTTACAAGTGCACAGGTTCTCGAAATGCTCAACTCTGGCGAACTCGAAACATTGTATGCAAACCAGCAGGCAACATTTATTGCTAACGGTGCTCTCGAAGCAGAAGGCAACCTTGCTCCTGCAGAATTTGTTCTCTCCGACCTTATGGTTGAAGCAGGCAAATAATATTATATCCTATACATTTTCGGGCTATACATTTTAGGGAAGGCGGATATACCGCCTTCCCAATTTATAAGAATATGTTAAGGAGACAATCGCATGAAAAATAATAAAAAAGGAGACTTTGTCAGCCGTATCCCAGCCTGGACATGGACTGTGCTCTCACTGATTGCTGCAATTTTAGTGTGGGGACTGCTTTCCAAAGGCGAAGTTACAGGCCGTGCATTTCCACCTCTTAACGAAGTTTTTGGTTCTTACACAAAAATGGCCGTTGACCGCGGCGTGTTCTGGAGCGATATTGCAAGCTCTCTGATTTCTTCAATCGCAGGCTTTGCACTGGGCTTCCTCTTTGGTGTACCTGTTGCATTCCTTATGGCATGGTACCGCCCTGTGCGCAATATCATAGAACCTTGGATTCAGTTTATCCGTAATATCCCACCACTTGCTTACGTACCACTGGTTGTTATCGCAGTTGGTGTTGGCCGTACACCACAGATTATCGTTATCTGTATTGCAACATTCCTGACAATCTCTATCACAGTATTTCAGGGTGTTATCAACGTAGACGAAACACTTATCAAAGCTGCACGCGTATTGGGCGCAAACGACAGTGTTCTGTTTACAAAAGTTATCTTCCCGGCAACAACTCCATTTATCATCACATCTGTTCGTCTTGGTATCTCTGTTGCTTTGACAACTTTGATTGCTGCTGAATCAACTGGTGCAAGTGCTGGTCTTGGTATGCGTATCCGCGCACTCAGCTCTACATTCGAAACACAGCCAATGATGCTTTACATCATCGTTGTTGGTGTTATCGGTATGCTTGCTGAAAAAATCTTGAAATTCTTTGAAAGGAGACTGACATCATGGCAGGAGAAGAGAGAAATTTAGTGCCTAAGGTTCAGATTAAGGCCGTAGAAAAAATTTACGAAGGCCGCAATGGTAAAACTGTTGCTCTGAACGGCGTAAACCTGGACATCTATGATAACGAATTCATCTGTGTTGTTGGTCCTTCTGGCTGTGGTAAATCCACACTTCTCAACATTATCGCAGGTCTGCACGAAGCATCTTCTGGTGAAGTTCTTGTTGACGGCGTTAAAGTAGAAGGCACAGGCGTTGACCGCGGCGTTGTTTTCCAGCAGTATGCTTTGTTCCCATGGCTTACAGTTAAAAAGAACGTTATGTTCGGTCTCAAGCTTAAAAAAGACCTTACTGATGAACAGCGCGAAGAAATCGCAATGAAATACATAAAAATCGTTGGTCTTGAAAAATTTGTGGATGCTTATCCAAAAGAACTTTCTGGCGGTATGAAACAGCGTGTTGCTATTGCACGTGCTTATGCAGTTAACCCAAGTCTGCTTCTTATGGACGAACCATTTGGTGCTTTGGATGCACAGACACGTACACAGCTTCAGACAGAACTTCTCAAAACATGGGAAGAAGAAAAGAAAACATGTTTCTTTATTACTCACGACGTAGAAGAAGCTATCCTTCTGGCTACAAAAGTAATTGTTATGTCTGCACGCCCAGGCCGTATCAAAGAAATTATCGACATTGATATTCCTTACCCACGCGGACAGGAATCCAAAATGCTTCCACGTTTCACAGAACTTAAAAACTATATCTGGAATATGGTTTACAAAGAATATCTTGAAGTTCAGAAATAAGCAGATTGACAAAAGTTTAAAGTCTTACAGCCCATCAGGAGCTGTAAGGCTTTTTTTGTTTGCAGTATCGAAATAAGCCTGTAATTTTTGCGCAGATAAAAAGGTATTTATGATGATTTTTCTGAAACAGCAGCATATACAGAAAGAGAACTTTTAATTGTGAAAATATAAAAAGATTGTGCACAATATATGTGCAGGTCATTGACTTTAATGGGAATTGTGTGGTAATATTTTCTACAGAAGATTTTGATGGAGGTAGTTATCATGACACATATCAAAACAATTGAAACTCGCAATCTCTGTGAAAGCGCAAAAAACGGCGGCTGCGGCGAATGCCAGACATCCTGCCAGTCCGCTTGCAAAACAAGCTGCGGTATTGCTAACCAGCAGTGCGAAAACACAGAAGAATAGTAAGTGCACAAGATGCCGCCAGACAGGCGGCATTTTTTGTAGAAAAAACGGTGCTGCACATAAAAAGCAGCATTTTGATATAAAGGGGAAAATATGATTCATCAGTACAAATTGGGAGATTACAATATTGTTCTGGACGTTTGTTCAGGCTCGGTGCACGCAGTGGACGAGGTGGCATACGATATAATTGCAATGTTTGAAGAAAACAAAAAGGACGCAGTTGTTGCTGCAATTGCGGAAAAATATGCCAGCCGCGGTGATATAACAGTGCAGGATATTGAAGAATGTTACGCACAGGTGGAAGCACTTAAAGAAGCAGGCAAGCTTTTTGCACCTGACACATTTGAAGGTATGGCGGGCCATCTTAAAGCAAAAACATCAGGTGTTGTAAAGGCTTTGTGTTTGCACATTGCTCACACCTGCAATCTTAACTGCGAATACTGCTTTGCTTCTCAGGGTAAGTATCACGGAGAAAGAGCAATGATGAGCTTTGAAGTGGGCAAGCGTGCTTTTGATTATCTTATCGAAAATTCTGGCAGCCGCAGAAATCTGGAAGTGGACTTTTTTGGTGGCGAGCCGCTTATGAACTTTGACGTTGTAAAACAGCTTGTGCAGTATGCACGCAGCATAGAAAAGGAGAAGGGTAAAAACTTCCGTTTTACACTTACAACCAACGGTGTGCTGGTAGATGACGATGTTATAGATTTCTGCAACAAGGAGATGAGCAATGTTGTGCTGAGCCTTGATGGCAGAAAAGAAATTCACGACCGTTACCGTGTGGATTATAACGGCAACGGCAGCTGGGAAAAAATTGTGCCTAAGTTCCAGAAATTTGTGGAAAAACGCGGCGGCAAAAATTATTATATGCGCGGTACATTTACCCATGCAAATCCTGATTTTCTCAAAGATATCCAGACAATGCTGGACCTTGGGTTTACCGAGCTTAGTATGGAACCTGTTGTATGTGCAGCGGGGGATCCAGCCGAACTTACCGAAGCTGACCTGCCGATTGTATGCCAGCAGTATGAAGAACTGGCAGAACTTATGCTTAAACGGGATAAGGAAGGCAAGCCTTTTACATTCTATCACTATATGATAGACCTTACAGGCGGTCCTTGTATATATAAACGCATTTCAGGCTGCGGCAGCGGCACCGAATATATGGCCGTTACTCCTTGGGGAGACCTTTACCCATGCCATCAGTTTGTAGGTGACGAAAAATTTAAGCTTGGCGATATCTGGCAGGGTGTGACAAACACCGAAATCCAGGGCGAATTTGCCGCATGCAATGTGTATGCTCATCCTGAATGCAAAGACTGCTGGGCACGCCTTTACTGCTCAGGCGGCTGTGCTGCAAACGCTTACCACGCAACAGGCAAGGTTACAGGCATATACGAATATGGCTGCAAACTGTTTAAAAAACGTATGGAATGTGCAATAATGGTTGCAGTTGACAGAGCGTTGGGAGAATAAAATGACAACACCTATATGCGATTTTGTACGCAGATATGCACAAAGCAGTTCCATAAGATTGCACATGCCAGGGCACAAGGGAATAAACCTGCTCGGAATGGAAAGGTTTGATATAACCGAGATTGACGGTGCAGACAGCCTGTATGAAGCAGGTGGCATAATTGCACAAAGTGAAGCTAATGCATCGGCGCTTTTTGGCTGTGATACATATTATTCCACCGAAGGATCATCCCAGTGCATAAGGGCGATGCTTTACCTTGCGTGCATATATGCAAGGCAGAATGGCAGGCGGCCTGTAATTTTGGCAGCAAGAAATGCCCACAAAACATTTTTAAGCGCAGCGGCACTTGTTGAATTTGATGTGGAATGGCTTTATGGCGAAAAACAGCAGTCATATCTGTCCTGCAGCATTTCTGCAGAATATATTGAAAATATACTGACAGAATTAACAGAAAAGCCTGTGGCTGTATATCTTACAAGCCCTGACTATCTGGGCAATGTTGCGGATATAAAGGGGATAGCAGAAATATGCCACAGACATGGTATTCTGCTGCTTGTGGACAATGCCCATGGTGCTTATCTTAAGTTTTTGCCACAGTCACGGCATCCTGCTGATTTGGGTGCAGATATATGCTGCGATTCCGCACACAAAACTTTGCCTGTACTCACAGGCGGTGCATATCTGCACATATTACAAACCGTGGCAGAAAAACTTTCTCCGCTGGCTAAAAATGCCCTTGCAATGTTTGGTTCTACAAGTCCGTCCTATATAATAATGCAGTCGCTTGATATGGCAAATAAATATATAACCGACGGATACAAAAAAGAACTTGAAAAACTTTGCGGTAAAGTTGAAGATATAAAAAATATCCTTATTCAAAAAGGGCTTCAGCTTGCAGGGCAGGAACCCTTAAAAATAACCATAAGCACAAAAAGTTATGGTTATACAGGCACGCAGCTGGCAGAAATGCTGCAGCAGAAGAATATTGTGTGTGAATTTTGTGACCCTGATTTTATTGTGTTTATGTTTACACCGCAGATAACCAATGAACAACTTGACTGTTTTGCAGATGCTTTGTGCAGTATACCGCAAAAAGCACTGATTGCAGAAAAACCGCCGCAGTTTGCAAAAACTGAAAAGTTGATACCGATAAGAGAAGCCGCATTTTCTTTAAGCGAGGAAATACCAGTGGAAAAAGCATTTGGCAAAGTGCTTGCAGCCGCATCTGTGGGCTGCCCCCCTGCAGTGCCCATTGTTGTGTGCGGCGAAATGATAGACGAAAAAGCAGTTGAATGTTTTAAATATTACGGCATTAAAAAATGCTGGGTGGTAAAATAGGTGACATATATGACAGAAAAAGAATTGCTTGAGCTTGCAGAAAATAGTGGTTTTTCGGCAAAAATTATTCCCACGGCAGATGTGGTGATAGACTATGGTTTCCGCAGATTCTGCGAAGATAATCTCTGCGGCAGATATGGTGCAAATTATTCCTGTCCGCCAGACTGCGGCACGCCACAGCAGGTGCACAGACGTCTGCTTTCCAAAAATTCTGCCATGGTGCTTCAAAAAATATGCGAAGTTGGCAGTATACAGGATAAAGAAGCGGTGCTTTCGGCAAAAAATACTCTTAACTATGGCGTGCTCAATTTAGCACAGCAGATAAGGGATAATGGCGTTGATGTAATTCCTCTTGGTTACAGTGGATGCCCATTGTGCAATCCCTGCAAACGCAGTTTAAACCAGCCCTGTGCGCATCCTGATAAAAAAATAAGCTGTCTTTCGGCCTATTGCGTTGATGTTGCAAAGCTGGCAGACAGATGTAAAATGGAATTCTGCTGGGCGCAGGACAAGCTGTATCTTTTTGGTATGGTTTTGTTTGATAAATAACAAAAAACAGACACCGAAGTTTATTTCTTCGGTGTCTTATATTTTATAAGTATTATATGTAATATATCATAGCTATACTTTTATTGGAACCGCTATCTGCGTAATATAGTCATCGCTGTTTTCTCCGCGGTTTGGCGGCCCCTCCAGATAGATGGAACGGAATGGGCCAATGGTCTCAACATTGTTTTCTTTTACATATTTCATCAATGCTTTAATAGCTCTTGAAGTATCTTCATACGGACCACGATAATAGATGCAAAGGGCAGGCGTCTGTGCAAAATCCACACGTTCAGCACCGTCAAAGCTGTCTTGCACAGGGATACAGCACATTAAATCCAGTTTATCGATGCTTTGTGACATACGCATGGTAAACATGCGCAAAGCCATGTGCATTTTTCCTGTGTGGGCTGCGGCAATATATGTATCACGCAGTTTGTTTGCGGCATCGCCCACATTTCCGCAAAGGTAACGCCGGCAGAAGCATACCTGCTGAGGCAAAACTGTTTTGTGAACAGTCATGTCGCCTTGTTTGGCTGCACGCACCTGCAGCATCTGGATGTTTTTGTCCAAAGTTGCACGCAGTTCCATAATGCGCTGCAGATGGGCGTCGATATTTTCGGTATCATAGTAGTATGCAGCAACCTCTTTAAGAGACAGCCCAAGTGACTGCAAAGAACGTATGGCGCGTATCTGTGTTATATTGTCTGCTGAATAATATCGGTAACCGCTTTCGCTGTCCTTTACGGCAGGAGTAAGCAGCCCTTTTTTTTCATACACTAAAAGTGCCTTGCGGGTTACACCTGCTATTTTGGTTACTTCACCTATCTGGAATAAATTTTCTCCATATTTCTTCATTACTTTTTCACCTAAAACTTATTGACTTGTACCCTAAGGTTTAACTTATAATATAATTATAATAGAGTAAGTATGTGTTTTCAAGCTTTTTAAAACTATATTTTGCAAAAAAGGTTATCCTGCAGGAAATTTCGCATAACATAATTACAAACATAAGAGAAAGGGGGATGCATGTGGCAGCAATAACTGCAAATCTTAACAAAATAAGATACAAAGCAATGCTTTGGCACAAAAGATTTTTTGATGTTTCAAAGTTGCGCAATTACATAGGCAGTGTGCGTTTTTACAAGCATCTTATCCTTACGGTTCTGCTGCTGCTTATTACAGTACCGTGGTTTTTTGTTGCAGGTATGTTTGTAAAATACAACAGCGCCAAAGAAGAAATCAAACAGCTGGAACAGACAATGGAAAGCGGCCTTGTAGGTGCGGCTACACTTAAACCTGATGAAAACGGATTGTATGTACCGATTGTCCCACCAACCGAAGTGCCGTCTTACCAGCAGCTTTATCCTGATTTTTATGCACCACAGCCACTTAATCTGGTGGAATACAGTGAAAAAACAATATACTTTACATTTGATGACGGTCCGTCACCAAGAACACCTGAGGTTTTAAAAGTCCTGGAAGAAAAGGGTGTTAAAGCCACATTTTTCGTAGTGGGCCAAAATGACGAACAAAGCTATCAGTGGATGCGGGATATAGTGAACGCAGGTCACACAATAGGTATGCATTCGTACACTCATGATTATAAAAAGATTTATTCATCGGTTGAAAGCTATCTTGAGGATATGTACAGGCTGTTCAGTCAGATAAAAGAGGTTACAGGGGTAACGCCAACAGTGTTCCGATTTCCTGGCGGAAGTATAAATGCATATAACACATCGTTAAATCAGGAGATTATTGCCGAGATGCTGCGCCGCGGTTTTGTTCCGTACGACTGGAATGTTTCCAGCGAAGATGCTGCAACAACACCGCCGTCAGCAGATGTTATTGTTTCAAGTGTTGTGCGTCAGACGCAGAATGTAAACCGTGGGGTAGTGCTTATGCATGATTCCGACTATAAATACACAACGGTTCAGGCTTTGCCGCAGCTGATAGATAAGCTTAAAGAGCAGGGGTTTGTGTTCAGCAACATACAGCCAGAGACACAGCCTGTGATATTCCAGTATAGAAACTGACATCAGATATGATACATAAAAATGCTTACCATCCTTCTTTATAAATGTTCATATAAACGGAAAAACAGGGGCTGTTCTGCAGTCTCTGTTTTTCTGTATTGTTATTGTTGTTAAAATGGTTTTTATGATATAATAATAAAAATTTTATACATAAAAGGTGGTGCTGTTATGGGCAAAGAACAATTAAATGCGGCGCAGCAATCGATGATAAAATGGTTGTCACATGAAAATGAACTGGGAAAGGCTCCTGCAAGAATTGAGTGCACCAAAGAATTTGAACTGTATGGACTGCATTATTATGTGTTCAGGTTTAAGGCAGAGCCTCTGGATAAATGGCTTTTGGCGGTTTGCGGTGGATATGAAGAAAACGGTCTTGAACACAGCGGCCATATTTTCAGTGATATGAAATCATATAATGACAAAACTGCAGTGGAGGATGCAACAGAGATAGTTGAACGCATACGGGCCTATTGGATGGAAAGAGCACGCAGACAACAGCAGTTAAATGATATGATAAAAGCAAATACCGATTTTCGCACACAGCAGGAAATACCTGTAAAAGATATAGAAAATCAGTTTGTCAAAACAGAAAACAGATTTTATCTTGCAGTTGGCAGCGTTGATTTTCCAACAGGCAGTGTGATTGTTGCAGACCCGCTGGCGTATCTGCCAAGCAGGCAGTTTTCTCCTGTATTGAATAAAAAAGTGCCTGCAGGAGAAAGGTGCAGTGTGGAAGTATCATTGTGCAGAAATGATGTTATAGGTCTTCGTATGTGTACGGCAAGACTGGTGATAAAACAGACGCCTGCAGTAAAATACATTAAAGCTTCAGCAACGGAAGATACAGTTATAAAACTGAAAGACGGCAGTATTGAAGGGTTCCCTGTTGATGCAGGTATGATATGCTTCTGTGATAAACAGACCGCAGAGGAATACAGAGAATTTCTGGACAGATGGTATGCCGAAAATCCTGACGGCAATCACTATGATGATTACTTTGCTGCGTTTTTTGCTGAAAGCTACAGCAATATGCCTGCATATCAGAGAGAAGGCGGAGATTTTATAGAATGGATAAATCCTGATACAAACAGCAGAATGGTTATGATAGCTTCAGGCTTAGGGGACGGACTGTACAATGCATATTATGGGTATGATGCAGATGATAATATATGCCAGATTATAGTTCCAATGGTAAATCCTGATATTTTTGATGTTTAATGGATTTGGTCTATAAGATTTGTGTGATATTATCACAGAAATAACGCATAAGCTGTGGTAATATATAATCAACAAAACAAACATAAAGTTCCTTAAAGGAACAGGGTATATAAAGGAGATATTATTATGAAAGCTAAATTCTATATTTGTAAACATTGCGGTAACCTTATTGGTATGATTAACGATGCAGGCGTTCCTGTTGTATGCTGCGGCGAAAAAATGCACGCTCTTGTGCCAAACACAGTGGAAGCAAGTGGCGAAAAACATATCCCTGCAGTTACAGTTGAAGGCGATATCTTAAAGGTAAACGTTGGTTCTGTTGACCACCCAATGGCAGAAGAACACTACATTGAATGGGTTTATGTTGAAACAGAAAACGGCGGTATGAGAAAAGCGCTCAAACCTGGTGAAGCACCAAATGCTGAATTCCACCTTGGCGGTGACAAAGCAGTTGCTGTTTATGCATACTGCAATCTCCATGGTCTGTGGATGGCAGAAATCAAATAATATACTGTTAAACAAAAGCCTGGTGCTGGCAGCACCAGGCTTTATTTTTTTATATAAGAAAAGGTACGGATTGCTTCACCCGTACCTTTATATATAAATATGTATTATATGTTTATTATTTAATAACCGCTGCGGTTACACTTATCTCAACAAGAAAGTTTGGCGATGCCATGGTTGCTTCCACACAAAGACGTGCAGGTTCGTTGTCCTGGCTTACCCATGCATCCCATACGCTGTTCATCTCTTTAAACATATTTATGTCTTTAAGATAAATCTGTGCGGAAAGCAAGTGGTGTTTATCGCTGCCGTATTTTTCCAGCAGGGTTTCTATTTTTTCCAAAACCTCTTTTGTCTGCTGCTTGATATCGGCGGCAGGGTTGGTGCAAAGCTGACCAGTGAGATATAAAACACCGTTGTGCTCTACTACATTGGAATATCTGCCGTTGCTTTCAAATCTTCTGATTGCCATTATGTCCTCCTCAATACAGGTCAGGGTTATTGCTGCTTATGTTGATATATTCTTCTTTATTCTTGCTCAGATAAAGGCTTGCCAGTGCGCCAAAGGTAAGAAAAGCAAGAGCAAACTTGAATACAAATTTAATCAGTTTCATAAAAACCTCCAAAAGTCAGTTAATAGTCAAGAATTATAAATTCTTCCATATATTTATGCTTGTGGGCAATAATATTGTTTTTGTCAGGAAAAAGGGCAGCATGGTCTGTGCTGTCTTTAAAAATTTTATAGAAATTTAAAAGAATGATGCTTTTTTCTTTAAGACAGGTATCAAAATATCTGCTTACCATATCGGCAGGCACTGTTATTTCGCCGCACCAGTAATAGCCCTGCTGGTCATTTGTTTTAAACGAGCGGTAGGTAAGTGCATCTGCGTCAACAGGTGTAACGGTGTTATTTTCAGTGTCGACATAATCCACACTGTTTATACCGTCAATACCAAACTCTATGTGAATAAAGGCGTCTTTGACAATGGGGTTAAGGTTAAAGCAAAGCTGTAAATCCTGCCTGCCTTCTGCCGTGCTGTCAAAGCAAAAGCTGCAAAGCTTTAAATTGCCGCTTTGCACATACTGTTTAAGATAGCAGAAAACCATATTTTCTTCTTTGTCGGTATAGTAATTTGTTATTTTAAACGCACTTTGTGCATCCCATTCTATCTTGTTTGGGGAAGAATAAATTATCTTGTGCAATTTTTATACCTCTGATGTATCTGCTGCTTTATAAACAGCATTGTTTCTGTATACAGTATAACACATAATTAAAGCTTTCACAAACCCAAAGGGCAGTTTTTACAAAATTTTAACAGCTTATTCTTACATATTTGGCACACTTTGGCATTTTTCTACAATTTAACTAATTTTACAAAATAAAATATATATATTTGATAAATTTGATATGTAAGGTATTGAATTTCATTAACAAAAATGTTACAATTACAAATTGAAATAATAGGCTTTATATTAAAGGCTTTGAATGGAGGATTATATAGTGGCAGTATTTAAAAAACTGGTTCGCAGTGCAAGTGGCGCACATGTTCCACACAACAAAAACACTGAGAACTTAGAAACTGTAAAAATGCCGGTTCCTGCTGTAGTTCGTATCCCTATGAGCATGCATATTGGTGCTCCAGCTAAAATGGTTGTAAAAAAAGGTGACGAAGTTAAAGTAGGTACAGTTATCGGTGAAGCTGGCGGCTTTATCAGCGCTCCAGTTCACTCTTCTGTTTCCGGTAAAGTTGTTGGCACAGAAGAAATTCTTTTGCCAAACGGCAACAAAACACAGGCTGTTGTTATTGAAACAGACGGCGAACAGACAGTTTGCGAATGTGTTAAAGCTCCTGAAGTTACAGACCATGCAAGCTTTGTTGCAGCAATTAAAGCAAGTGGCCTTGTTGGTCTTGGCGGTGCAGGTTTCCCATCCGGCGTTAAACTTGACCCACAGAACCTCAGCGAAGTTGACACACTCTGCATCAACGCAGCAGAATGTGAACCTTACATCACAGCTGACTACCGTGAAATGATGGAATGCGGCGAAGATGTAATCGAAGGTGCACAGCTTGTTAAAAAATACCTTGAACTTTCCAAAGTTATCATCGGTATCGAAAAGAACAAGCCAGCAGCAATCGCAAAAATGAAAGAACTCTGCAAAGGTATTGAAGGCTTCACAGTATGTGAACTTCCAAGCGTTTACCCACAGGGTGCAGAAAAAGTTCTTATTGAATCCGCAACAGGCAAAGAAGTTCCACAGGGTGCTCTTCCAAGTGCAGCAGGCTGCATCGTTATGAACGTTGCTTCCGTTGGCTTTGTGGCAAGATACATTAAAACAGGTATGCCTTTGGTAACAAAACGTCTTACAGTTGACGGCGATGCAGTTGCACAGCCTAAAAACGTAGAAGTTGTTATCGGTGCATCCACAAAAGATGTAATCGACTTCTGTGGCGGTTATAAAGAAGAAGCAGGCAAAATCATCTCTGGCGGCCCAATGATGGGTGCTGCAGTTATGAACGACCAGCTTCCTGTTATGAAACAGAACAATGCTATCTTAGTGTTCGGCAAAAAAGCAGCAGTTCAGGCACCAGCATCCGCATGTATCCGCTGCGGCAGATGTGTTGATGCATGTCCAATGGGTCTTTCCCCAGTTGAAATTGCTCTTGCTCTCAATGCTAAAGATGCAGAAGAAATCAAAGCTCTCAGCGTTGATTTGTGTATGGCTTGCGGCAGCTGTTCCTTTGTATGTCCAGCAAAACGCCCAGTAGCACAGACAATGGCAGAAGCTAAAGACTTTGTAAGAAAGGCGGCTAAATAATTATGAACAATATGAAATTAACAGTATCAGCTGCTCCTCATATTACTGGTAAAGATTCCAGCCGCTCCATCATGCTTGATGTTATCATCGCTATGATTCCTGCACTTATCGCAGCAGGCGTTATCTTTGGTCTCAGAGCAGTTATCCTTACAGCTGTTACAGTTGCAGCTTGCGTTGTTTTTGAATATCTTTGGAACAAAGCACTCAAAAAAGAACAGACAGTTGGCGACCTTTCCGCAGTTGTTACAGGTATGCTTTTGGCATTCAATATGCCTTCCACAATGCCATACTGGATGGCAATTGTTGGTGCAGCATTTGCAATCATCATGGTTAAACAGCTTTTTGGCGGTATCGGTTACAACTTTGTTAACCCAGCTATCACAGCTCGTATCATCCTTGCAACATCCTTTGCAGGTTCCATGACAAACTTTGTTCACCCAACACAGACAATCGATGCAATTGCAGCAGCAACACCACTTGCAGCTAACGCAGCAGGTGCATTTGCAGAAGGCGGCGCACCATATCTCCAGATGTTCCTTGGTACAACAGGCGGCGTTCTTGGCGAAACAAGTGCTCTTGCTCTTCTCATCGGTTTTGTATATCTCCTTATCAAAAAGGTTATCAGCCCAGTTATCCCTGTTACATACGTTGCAACAGTTGCAGTTCTTGCAGTAGTATTCGGTCAGGATCCACTTGTTCACATTCTTGGCGGCGGTCTCCTTCTCGGTGCTATCTTTATGGCAACAGACTATGTAACAAGCCCATACACAGTTAAAGGTAAAATTGTGTTTGGTCTCGGTCTCGGTCTTATCACAATGATGATTCGTGTATTCGGCACAATGACAGAAGGCGTTTCCTACGCAATCCTTCTCATGAACCTCTTTGTTCCATACATCAATCAGCTCACAAGACAGAAACCTCTTGGTGCTCCTAAAAAAGTAAAGGAGGCTAAATAATCATGAAAAAGAATTCTACATGGAATGACTTGCTCAAACCTGTTGTTGTTCTCACAGTTATCTGTGCAGTAGTTTCTGCAGCATTGGCTGGTGTAAACAGCATTACAGCACCAATCATTGCAGAAGCAGCAGCAAAAGCAGCAGACGCAGCAAGATATGAACTCCTTCCAGAAGCTGACGGCTTTGAAAAAATCGAAGTTGAAGTTGAAGGCGTAACAGAAATGTACAAAGCAACAAATGATGCTGGCTATGTAATTTCTTCCCAGGGCAACGGTTACGGCGGTAACGGTTCTGTTAAACTTATGATTGCTTACGATAACGAAGGTACAATCACAAACATCAAAGTTATCGACTGCAGCGGCGAAACACCAGGTATCGGTGATAAAATTGTTAGCGAACCATGGTATATGGAACAGTACATCGGCCTTAACGGCGAAGCTAAAAAAGGTGAAAATGTTGACCTTATCTCTGGTACAACAATTTCTTCTGGTGCTGCTCTCAACGCAGTTAACGCAGCTTACAAAGCATTCAGCGAAAAAGCTCTTGGCGTTGTTATTGTTGAACTTACATTTGAAGAAGAAGTTGCTCTCTACTTCGGCAACATGGTTGCAACAGAAGTTGCTCACGAAGATGTTCTCGAAGCTTACACATCCGATAAAGGTCTTGTGCTTGTAACAGAAGGCAAAGGCAACGGTATCATCGGTGACGAACACCAGTCCGGCCTTATGCTTAAAGCTTACACATCCTTTGACGAAGCAGGTGTTATCACAGGCGTTATGTTTGACGTTTCCAGCGAAACACCAGGTCTTGGTGATAAAATCGCAGAACCAGACTTCATCAACAAGTTTATCGGTGCTACAGACGACAGCGGCGCAGACATCATCGCAAACTGCACATACTCTTCTAAAGGCGCTAAACAGGCTGTAAACAAAGCAGCAGCTGCATTTGCAGCAATCAATGGTTAAGGAGGAAACATAGATGGAAAAGAAAAATAACAAACTTTCTCTCATTACCAATGGTTTCCTTAAAGAAAACCCTGTTCTCAAACTTGTTTTGGGTACATGTCCAACACTTGCAGTTACATCTTCTGCATTTAACGGTTTTGGTATGGGTGTTGCAGCAACTTTTGTTCTTATTTGTTCAAACGTTGTAATTTCTGCTCTCAGAAAAATTATTCCTGATAAAGTACGTATTCCTGCATTTATCACAGTTATTGCAGGTTTCGTTACAATCGTGCAGATGCTTGTTAAAGCATTCTTGCCAGCATTGGACACAGCCCTTGGCGTGTTCCTTCCACTTATCGTTGTTAACTGTATCATTCTTGGCCGTGCTGAAGCATTCGCTTCCAAAAACACAGTTATTGACTCTGCTCTCGACGGTGTAGGTATGGGTCTTGGCTTTACAGTTACACTTACTCTTATGGGTATCTTCAGAGAACTTCTTGGCGCAGGTACAGTTTTTGGCTTTATCGTAACAAAAAATCTCTGGCAGCCAATCGGTTTCTTCACATCCGCAGCAGGCGGCTTCTTCACATTTGGTCTCTTCATGGCTCTTGCAGTTAAACTTGAAATTGCAACAATGCCTAAAGAAGGCTGCGGTGCAGGCTGCATCGGCTGTAAAATGGCTTGTGCCAACGCAAAAAGCGAAGGAGGTAACGCATAATGGATGTAATGAGATTAGGTGCTATATTCTTCAGCATGGTGTTGGTTAACAACTACGTGCTTGTTAAATTCTTGGGTATCTGTCCATTCCTTGGTGTTTCCAAGAAACTTGACTCTTCTGTTGGTATGTCCGCAGCTGTTATCTTTGTTATGTTGATGGCAACAGCAGTTACATGGCCAATTGATAAATTTATTCTTCAGGCTAATGACCTTGTTTACCTCAGAACAATTGTGTTTATCCTTGTTATTGCTTCTTTGGTACAGCTTGTTGAAATTATCCTCAAAAAATACATTCCAGGTCTTTACAACTCCCTTGGTGTTTACCTTCCACTTATCACAACAAACTGTGCTATTCTCGGTGTTGCATTGCTCAACGTTGAATCCGGTTACAACTTTGTTGAAAGTATGATTGGTTCCCTTGGTGCTGGTTTCGGCTTTATGCTTGCTATGGTTATCTTTACAGGTGTTAGAAGCAGAGTAGACCAGGCTAAACCACCTAAATCCTTCGAAGGCTTGCCACTTACACTGGTTGCAGCTGCTTTGGTAGCTCTTTCCTTCACAGGTTTTGGCGGTATCATCGAAAGCATCTTTGGTGCAATTTAAGGAGGGGTAACTATGAATGGTATTTTAACAACTGTTATTATCGTTGCTGCTATCGGTATTATTGCATCAGTAGTTCTTGTAGTTGCTGCTAAAGTAATGTACGTATACGAAGACGAAAGAATTGGCCTTGTTGCTGGCTGTCTGCCAGGTGCAAACTGTGGTGGTTGTGGCTACGCAGGTTGTTCTGACTATGCAAAAGCAATTGTAGAAAAAGGTGCTGACCTTACAAAATGTGCTCCTGGCGGTGCAGACTGTGTTGCAGCAATCGCAAAAGTTATGGGCGTTTCTGCTTCTGCAGGTGCAGCTAAAAAAGCTGTAGTAAAATGTCAGGGTCACACATGCAACACTGGCACAAAATTTGATTACCAGGGTGTTACAACATGTTCTGCAGCAGCAAAAATGTTTGGCGGTCCTGGCGACTGTGCTTACGGCTGTCTTGGTCTTGGTGACTGTGCAAGCGTATGTCCATTTGGTGCAATCCAGGTTGTTGACGGCGTTGCAAGAGTAATCAATGAAAAATGTACAGGTTGTGGTGCTTGTGCTAAAGTTTGTCCAAAATTTGTTATCGAAATTGTTGAAGACGATGTTAAACCAATGGTTCTCTGTAACAACAAAGACAACGGTAAAGCAACAAGAACAGCATGTAAAGTTGGCTGTATTGCATGTAACAGATGTGTAAAAGCTTGTCCAATCGAAACAGCAAAATCTAAAGCTGTATCTGTTGACGGCAACCTTGCAAGCATCGATGCAGATCTTTGTATCGGTTGTATGCAGTGTGCAGAAGCTTGTCCAGTTGGCGCAATCGACGTACCAAACTGCAGATAATTGCATAATAAATATCGCAAGATATAAAAATAAACAGGCTTGGTTTTCCAGGCCTGTTTTTTTGTTGTGTATATCAATTTATTCAAATGCAAAGAAATTGTTTTCTACCGTCACCAATGTTCCTTTCTGGCTTTGCTGCAAAGAATCATATACATCTTGCGGTATTTCAAGCTTTACAGTTTGGTTTGTACAAGTAATAAATTCTGCCATATATATTATCCTGCTGTCTGGCATTCTGCTGGAACCGCAGTTTTTAAGATAAACCCATTTTTGTAGTTACTGTGGCGGGAACATACGCAGGTTGGGGATAATAATCGGTTCTTTATACGGATGGTGAAAGAATTTGTATATGTGATATACCGCGGATATCACCATACACATAGAAATAATGATTATGATGAATATGATAAGAGTATCGGAAAATTTCATATATGTTACACTCCTTTTACAAGCAATATTATATATTATAAAAAGAAGGTTGTACAGTTAATGAAATTATAGTGCCTATTGCTGAAAGCAGCTTTTTGTGGTTTAATAAATAAGTGATATAATAAAAAATATATGTTCTATATGGGAGAAGTTATGGTTACAGCAAAACAGATTTTTGAATATTTCAACAGTATTATGCCTTTTGAAACTCAGGAAAGCTGGGATAACAGCGGACTGCTTGTGGACAGCGGTGTTGCAGCAGATAAGGTTTTGTGCTGCCTTGATGTTACAAAGGCTGCGGTGGACAAGGCCATAGCAGAAAACTGCAAGGTTATAGTTTCTCATCATCCCGTTATTTTTTCTTCCATAAAAAGCCTGGATTGCGACAGTATTCTGTTTAAGCTTATTCAGAATGGTATCAGCGTGATTTCTGCACATACAAACTTTGATAAATATGAATTTGGTACAACTGCAAAGCTGATTGAGTTCTGCGGCATTGAAGGTGAGAAAGAACAGAACGAATATGCATTTACCGTTACATTACCAAAAACAGAAAAATTTGATGATTTTTTGGCTAAAATAAAAGAAAATACAAAAATAAATTTACAATTTGTAAAATCTTGTGAAGATATTACAAAAATTATGGTCGTAGCAGGCAGCGGTAAAGGTATGACTGAAGAAATTGTTGTTGCAGGGTGTGACTGCCTTGTTACAGGTGAAAGCAGTTATCACGATATGCTGGATTTAAAGGAACTGGGGGTCAGCTGCATCTGTCTTGGTCATGACGAAAGTGAAAAGATTTCTGTGCCAACCTTTGCACAGCTTATCGAAGAAAAGTTTTCAGATGTAAAAACAGTTTGCTATATTGAAAAATCTTTGATTGAATATATCTGATAATTATTTAAATTATATCTATATAGTAAGTATATAAAGTGCGGTATAATTGCTGCACAGGCTGTTAGGTCAGCCGATGGAGGAAACCAAATGGCATTGGATGCAATTACAATGTCCCTGCTTGCAAAAGAGCTTGACGAAATTTTGCAGGGTTCAAGGGTAGACAAAATACATCAGCCGTCCAAGGATGAAATTGTTATGCACATCCGCAAACGTGACGGCAATATCAAGCTGCTTATTTCAGCACGCAGCGGCTCGGCAAGGGTTTGCGTTACCAACGAAAGCTTTGAAAACCCACAGACGCCGCCAAGTTTCTGTATGCTTATGCGCAAATATTTTGCAGGTGCAAAATTTGTGGCGGCAAACAGCATTAAAGGCGAAAGAATTATAATGCTGGCATTTACTGCCACCAGCGAAATGGGCGATACTGTTCAGCTGGACCTGGCGGTGGAGCTTATGGGCAGATATGCAAATATTGTTGCCATAAATCAGGACGGAAAAGTTATTGATGCAATGAAGCGTGTTGATGCTGATGCATCAAGTGTTCGTCAGCTTCTGCCTGGCATCACATACAAGCTGCCGCCAAACCGAGAAAATCCAAATCTGATTACCGAGTCGGAACAGGTGCTGGAAAAGGTGTTTGGGTTTGATGCGCCTCTTAATACAGCCTTTATGAAAAATACCCAGGGGATAGGTCCTGTTATTGCAAGGGAAATTGCTTACCGTGCTACAAACGGCAGAGATGTTTATGCAAACTATCTTGACGAGGTCCAGCAGTATGGTGTTCGGTCGGCAGTTAAAACTGTAATAGATTATTATAACAATCCGCAGTATACAACTGTATATGACGAAAACGGCAAACCAAGCGAGTTCAGCTTTATGCCTCTTTTACAGTACGGAAATCTGCCTGCAAAAACATACGAAAGCCTTAATGTTCTGCTGGATGAATACTATGCACAGAAGGATAAGGCAGAGCGTCTGCGTCAGAAAGGCAAAGATTTATACAGACTTACACAGACCTTAACCGAACGCACCCAGCGCAAGCAGGTGGCAAGACAGGAAGAGCTGGAGGAAAGCCGAGACAGTGAAAGATATAAAATCTACGGCGAACTTCTCACGGCAAATCTGTGGCAGCTGGAAAAAGGCATGAAAAGCATCAAGGTGCTCAACTATTACACAAACGAAGATATAGTTATTCCCCTTGATGCAAAGCTCAACGGCAACCAGAATGCGCAGAAATATTATAAGGAATATAAAAAACGCCAGACTGCAGTTAAAATGCTTACCGAGCTTATTAAGCAGGGCGAAATTGAGCTGGAATATTTAAAATCCATAAACTATGCTGTACAGGAAGCACAGAATGAAGCAGAGCTTATGGCAATCCGCAGCGAGCTTCACGGTGCAGGTTATATCAAATATTACAAGCAGCGTGATAAAAAACAGAAACCGCAGGATTTTATAAAATATATTTCTTCTGATGGTTTTCTCATCTGTGTTGGCCGCAACAACCTGCAGAACGATAAGCTTACAATGAAAACTGCACGAGGCAAGGATATGTGGTTTCATACAAAGAAAGCCCCTGGCAGCCATGTGGTTGTAATAAGCGAAGGTGCGGATATTCCACTGCGCACACAAAACGAAGCAGCAATGCTTGCGGTGTATCATTCCAGTCTTAAAGATTCTGCAAGGGTGGAGATTGACTATACTTTTGTTAAAAATATCAAAAAGACAAACGACCTTAAACCAGGTATGGTTATCTATGATACCTACGAAAGTGCAGTCATCACACCTGATATGGAAGTTATCAGCGGTCTTGAAAGATTAAAATAACTAATAATCAGTTACTATTTATTGTGCAGTTGCACAATTATAACGTCTAAAAGAAGGGAAGGTGTAAAAAGCCTTCCTTTTTGATTGTAAATTTTAACAAATAAAAATTTTTTTATTGTAACTATTGACAAAATATATATAATCTGATAAAATATCTAAGGTTTGAGAAATCGAGCCTTAACAGTAGAAAATGAAAACCCATCTTGTGTACAAGTTGCACAAAAAGAAAACCGAAAGTTCTACATGATTTATTATGGTGTACGAAATTTACAAAATGTTGCAAAAATACTTGTAATATATGTAGGTTTGGTGTATCATAATTAGGCGACTGCAAAGATTATGCGTTGACGCGGGAGGTTGCCACGAATATCGTGGGTTTTTCCGCCGAGTATGTCCGATCTTTGAACCGGGCGACAAAATATTGAATGCAAAGGGTGTATGACCTTGTGAAAGGTCCACTGGCCGTAAACTTTGTGATAAAAGCCTAAGGGCTATATCCGGGAAAAACTGCTTGGCGGTTTACCGGTTTTTATCATGGAAGGACGCGAAACACCCGGCGCGATGTTCAATAAATTGTTTACCGCCGCTAAGCAAAACAAAACAAAATTTTACAGGAGGCGTTAAAATGGCAGTCAAAGAAAAAATCAGAGTAAGACTTAAGAGTTACGATCATCAGTTGATTGACGCAGCAGCAGAAAAAATTGTTGAAACAGCAAAAAGAACAGGTTC
>SVMV01000091.1 GCA_015067245.1 Oscillospiraceae bacterium
AGCGGCTATGGCGAAACATTTGTAACACGCCTTGGCCACGGTATCGGTTTCTCCATCCACGAAGCACCAGACATCAAACAGTCCAACCCAATCTACCTTGAACCTGGTATGACATTCAGTATTGAACCAGGCATCTACCGTGTTGGCGAGTTTGGTATACGCATTGAAGATATAGTGCTGGTAACAGAAGACGGCAACGAAACACTCAACAACGCAACAAAAGAACTTATTGTTGCAAACAACTAAAAATAATGAAATCTCCGCACAGATTGTGCGGAGATTTTTATATTGTTGTGTATCTGCGGTATATACGATATACTTATTAATAATATATGTCATTGGAGAATTTACTGTGATTAAAAAACTTTACCCACAGGGCAAAAGCAAGGCTTTTAACATCACTTACGATGACGGTGTTGTGCAGGATATCCGCTTTGTAGAATTGCTTAACAAATACAATATCAAAGGCACGTTTAACCTTAACAGTCAGCTTATGGCCCAGCAGTTCTGCTGGGTGCATCCCTGCGGTATGCAGGTAAAGCGCCTGCCGCCAAGAGATACTGTGGAACTGTACAAAGGTCACGAGGTGGCCAGCCATACCCTTACACACCCCTATATGCAGGATATGGACGAAAATGCCATTATGCATCAGCTGTGGCAGGATAAGTACAATCTTCAGCAGATTTTTGGCAGGGAAATATGCGGTTTTGCGGTGCCCTTTGATTATTACAGCCCCCTCATCGCTGATTGCGCAAAAAACTGTGGCTTTGAATATGCCCGTATGTCAGCAGAAAGCCTTTCTTATGCTCCTTCAAAAGATTATTACTGGTGGCAGTGCGGGGTTTTTCATTTAAACCCAAGGCTTAAGGCCTTTGTGGATAACTTTTTCAGCACAGACACCGAGCTTGCACTGTGCCAGATTGTGGGCCATTCCTATGACCTTGATGCCGAAAATATGTGGGAAACAATGGAAAATATTTTAAGCAGAATTGCGGCAGATAAAAACATAATTTCAATGACAAATCTCGAAATTGTGCGATATCTCAAAGCTATGGAAAAGGCCGAAATAACGGCGGAATATATCCGCAACAACAGCAGTGTGGCCTTGTGGTTTTGTGTAGACGGCAAAACAGAGTGTGTAAATGCAGGTGACACACTTAAATTCAATTTATAAAAACAAAAAACGCAGAGTGGTTTTCACTCTGCATTTTTATTTACAATTTTATTTCCACAAATTTATCTGCAACAATGCTGTTCTGTGTTACTTTGCAGTCAAGGGCGTATACACCAACTCCCTTTTCGGCAGCGTTTTTCAGCGCATCGGCAAAGGCAGGGTGAGTCTGTCGGTTTGGTGTAAAATATTTTACATTGTCCATCTGGATAATAAAAAAGATGTATGCTTTATACCCGCTTTCAAGGCAGGTGCAAAGTTCATTTATATGCTTGACGCCCCTTTCGGTTGGTGCGTCAGGAAACATTACAACGCCGTCATTTTCCAGCGTTACACCTTTTACCTCCACAAAAATTTTGTCTTTTTCTGTTTCAATGTAAAAGTCAAAACGGCTGCTGCCAAAGGTCTTTTCGGCTTTTATCAGCTTTAAATCGCCAAAAAATCCGCTTGTTTCTGCCCACTGGCCAAACACCTTGTTAGGTATCTGGCTGTCCATATTTATCATTTTTTCACCCTTCAAAACGCCAATAAGGTCATATTTGGTTTTTCGGTTGGGATTGTCGGACTTCTGCACAAAGACCGTGGCGTTTTCTGTAAGCAGCTCCCTGCATCTGCCTGTATTTTTAACATGGGCAATTTCTTTTTTGCCGTCCAGATCTATATGGGCGATAAAGCGGTTTGGGCGGCTTAAAAACTTTGCTGTGTAAATATTGCTGTAAATCATAGATAAAATAATTTAAACTTTCCGATATTTTATGTAGTTTTTTGATTTTGTTGTGATAAAATTATATTAAAGAAAACAAACCTTTTTTTCAAGGAGTTTTTATGGAACAGGTTTATAAAAATAAAAAAGACTGCAGCGGCTGCACTGCCTGCAAAAATGTATGCCCAAGCAATGCCATAACCATGCAGCCTGACAGCGAAGGTTTTCTCTATCCTGTTATAGATGGCAAAATCTGCACAAACTGCGGCCTTTGCCGCGATATATGCCCGTTTATCAACAGTGAAAGTCTCAAAAACGGCGGCCAGCAAAACTGTTACAGCTGTGTGCATAAGGATGAAGAAGTGCTTAAAGCTTCCACCAGCGGCGGCGCATTTACCGCTTTGTCGGATTATATTCTGGAAAACGGCGGTGTGGTTTATGGTGCTGATTTCGATGAAGATTTTAACGTCTGCCACAGCCGTGCCATAAGCAAAGCCCAGCGTGACCGTCAGCGTATTTCCAAATATTCCCAAAGTGACTTAAAGGATACATTTGTCAGGGTTAAAAACGATCTGAAAAACGGACTTACGGTACTGTTTGTGGGTACACCATGTCAGGTAGCAGGCCTTAAAGCCTATCTGCCAAGGCATCTCACTGCAAATCTGTATCTTTGCGATCTTATCTGCCACAGCATTCCAAGCCCGCTTATATGGCAGCAGTACAAAGCCTGGCAGGAAGCAAAGCATGGCGGTAAAATGAGCAGGGTTATGTTCCGCTCCAAACGTCACCCGTGGACGCGCACTAACTCAAACCGCGGTTTCAGCTTTGAGATAAACGGAGAAATGTATGAAGACAACATTTTTTATGATTTGTTCTTTAAGGTTGGCACAATAATGCGTCCTGCCTGTGCAAACTGCAAGTTTACAAGCCAGAGCCGTGTTGGAGCAATAACCATTGCAGACTACTGGGGTATCGAAGAATACAGCCCGCAAACATATACACCCCTTGGGGTTTCGGTAGTGCTGGCAAACAACCCAAAGGGTGAAAAGCTGGTTTATCACATGAAACAGCGTGCAAATATACACCAGCGCGATATTGCCGAACAGTTAAAGCATCAGAAACGTTTAAGCGAGCCTGTAAAATATCCGCACTATCGTGAAGAATTCTGGCAGGATTTGCATAAAAACGGTTTTGAATATGTGATGGATAAATATGTTTACAAAAAAATATTATAAGTAAATTGTCATTTTAAAAATAAATTGTCATTCTGAGCATCAGCAAATAATCTCTCTG
>SVMV01000092.1:0-1673 GCA_015067245.1 Oscillospiraceae bacterium
TAAAAACTTTTTCAAACATACAATTTCCCTTTCTAAATATTTTTGTACATAAAAGTACATATTTAACATTTAAATTTTATCACTAATTCTTTTTACTGTCTATCAAAAAATAAAAACTTTAATTTATGGCCACACGGCCGAGCAGCATTACACACTTTTATCTAAATTGGTAGAGAATTTTTATCACAGTCTTGTCTGGAATAAAAATCGTCATGCAGGGGGATAATCCCCCTATGAAAAAAGGTCTCGCAGAAAATAAAAAAGTCCCGACCGATTTGGTCGAGACCCTTTTGGTGCGGATGACAAGACTTGAACTTGCACGATATTGCTACCACTAGCCCCTCAAGCTAGCGTGTCTGCCGATTCCACCACATCCGCAAACTGTGCACTCTTTTGAGCGCTCAATTATAATATCACAACATTTTACAAAATGCAAGTGTTTTTTTAATTTTTTTGATATTTTTATTATAATTTTTATTACAGCAGATAAAACATATATCCAACATAACCTGCAAGCATTGCAAAGCCGCTCCAGCGTGGCAGCTGACGTTTGAATTTGCATACTGCAAAAAGAAATACAGCTGATGCAATTGCAAAAATCATATCAACAGCAAACGCCTTTGCAAACGGCACAGGAATAATAAGAGCAGAAATTCCAAGAACAAACAGGATGTTAAACAAATTGCTGCCAACAATGTTGCCAATTGCAATGTCTGTTTCGCCCTTAAGTGCTGCTGCTGTGGATGTAACAAGTTCTGGCAGGGATGTGCCAAGAGCAACAATTGTAAGGCCGATTGTTCTTTCTGACATACCTACAATTCTTGCAATAGCAGTTGCTGCTTCAACAGCAATATTACTGCCCCACACAATAAGCACCATGCCGATAATAAGCATTGGCACAGCTTTGGACATTTTCATTGTTGTTATTTCTTCGTCTTCTGTCTGTGCAGAATATCTTATTGTTCTTATAATAAGATAAGCGATATACAGTGCAAAAATCGCAACAAGAACAATGCCGTCAATAAGGCTGATTGTGCCGTCAATGCCCTGCAAAAGCAACAGAACAGTTATGCCTATAAGAAAAGGCATTTCAACCCTGATGGTAGATTTTGTTACCGAAAGCGGAACAATCGCCGCTGATATGCCAAGAATAACCAGAATGTTCATTATGTTGCTGCCAACAATGTTGCCCACAGTGATATCTGCCACACCCTGAAATGCAGATGTTATACTTACGGCAGCTTCAGGTGCGCTGGTGCCCATTGCAACAATTGTAAGGCCAATTATAATTGGCGGAATATGAAAACGGTCTGCAATGCAAACTGCACCGCCTACAAACCAGTCAGCGCCTTTTACAAGCATTGCAAAACCAACAGCAAGCAGAATAATCTGTAAAATCATTTTAATTACCTCTGAACCCAATATCTTTGTAAACAGACATATCTGTACAATATATGTAAACGAAAAAGTTAATAGACAAAATAAAAAGTCTCAACCGATTTGGTCGAGACCTTTTGGTGCGGATGACAAGACTTGAACTTGCACGATATTGCTACCACTAGCCCCTCAAGCTAGCGTGTCTGCCGATTCCACCACATCCGCAAACATGGGCGCTCTCTCAAGCGCTCAATTATAATATCACAAGTTTTAACTGTTGTCAACACTTTTTTAAA
>SVMV01000092.1:1773-3129 GCA_015067245.1 Oscillospiraceae bacterium
CCGAACCTTTTTTGGTAACCACGTTTTCGTCGTACTGGTCGTGGTTTAGTATCTGTTCAAGAATTGCCCCAAGCTGAATTTCGCCCAGAATACCTCTTGTTTTAACATTGGAAAGCACCTTTTTCAAATCGCCTACACTGCCTGCAACGTTTTTCATCTCGCCAAGGCCTTCGTAAACTTCCTGCAGTCTGTCACTCACCAGTTTAAAGCTTTGGTTAAATTTATCATCAAGGGTTTTCTGCAGCTTTTCGTCAACTGTGCCGCGGATTTCGTCCAGTTTTTTCTCGTTGCTTGCCTGCATATCCCCAACCTTTTTTTCCAGTGTTGCGCGTATTTCAGACAGTTTTTCTTCGTTCTGTTTCTGGAATGCGGCAAAACGGTCGTCAATGCCGCCTGCCATCTCGTTAACGGTTTTGCGCAGTGTGTCGATATTGTTCTGTGTGTTCTGGCTGAACTCAGCAAAGCGTGCGTTTTCCACTGTTTTTATGGTCTGCTGGTTCTGTGCCTGCAGTTTCTGCTGACGGTCCATAAAATCCAGTGTATCCTTTGTGCTTTTATCCACATAATCTTCAATTTCATTCTGCATAAAGATTATCTTGTTTTCCAGCTGCTGTGTATTGGTCTTTTTAAGCAGGTTAAGCACCTGCAGCACAGCTATAACAACAAGAAGTGCTATAATTATATAAATAAATATTTCACCTATCATATTTACCTCTTTTAAAATATATTATACAATATTAATAGTGTATCACATTTTCAACACTAAAAAAAGTGATAATTTTGTTATGTCAAATTTTGCTTGTAAGGATATGTTTATATGAAAAACACAAAGAAAATCGCCCTGTGCGGTATGTTTGGGGCTTTGTCAATAACTGTGATGCTGCTTGGCTCCATTATCCCAATGGCAACCTATATGTGCCCTGCCATAGCCGCATTTTTTATTTTGCCTATAGTTCACGAATATGAAGAAAAGACAGGCTTTATGCTTTATCTGGTTGTAAGCATTTTAAGTATGCTGCTGGTTGCAGAAAAAGAATTTGCCCTTATCTATGTTTTTGTTTTTGGGCTGTACAGCGTATTCAAGTTCCGTGCAGACAGGATAAAGCCAAAATTTATACAGTATCTGCTTAAGGCACTGTACTGCATTGTTATGACTGCATTTTGCTATGGATTGCTGCTGTTTGTATTTCCGTCACCACTGCTTACCGAAGAATTCGGCGAGCTTACCTTTTGGTTTGGCATTGCATTTTTAGCTTTATTTACCATCACATTTTTGCTGTTTGACTTTGCCTGCAGCAAAATGTTTATACTTTATAAATACTATATGCGGCCAAAACTGATTAAAAAATAGAATAT
>SVMV01000021.1:0-19884 GCA_015067245.1 Oscillospiraceae bacterium
AAAATTATTATATCATCTGACGCATGCTTTGTCAATAATATTTTGTAATAAAGATTTTAAAATTTAATAGCTTATTGTTTATTTATTTTAGTTATTTTGTATAAAATTGTTTGTTTTAAAATAATTTTGTCACAAAATATTTACAAAAAATCACAAACCGCCTTGTGTATTGCGGTTTGTGAAATTAATTTGAAAAATTTTTCTGATTTAGAATGATTTGCCATTTATAGCGGCAGCATAACATAAAATGTGTTTGTGCCATTTGTGCTGTCAGCCCATATCTGTCCGCTGTGCTCCCTTACAATACTTTGCGCTATTGCAAGGCCAAGCCCAAAACTGCCGTCACGGCTGCGTGCTTTATCTGTGCGGTAAAACCGCTTAAAGATATTTTTTAAATCTTCGTTATTTATGCTGTCTCCCTGCCCCGATACCGATATAATGCAGTGGCTGCCCTGTTTTTTTAATCTGATATTAACATGCGTATCTTTGTATGAATATTTAAGTGCATTGTCCAGCAATATATTTGTAAGCTGTGTTATATGCCTGCTGCTGGCCTTAATCTTTATACCCTGCTGGATATCGCTGTTAAGGACAAGTCCCTGCTCGAAAAACATCGGCTCAAAAGGAAGTATTGCATCTTCTATAACTGCAGAAGCATCAATATTATCAATTGTTGTTTTTATATTGCCACTATCAAACCTTACCAGTTCCAGCAGACCTTCCACCAAGCTGCGCATATGGCGGCTCATAACAAGCAGACTCTCGGTAAACTGATTTTTTTCCTGCTGTGTATAATCATCAGATTTTAACAGTTCTGCATTGGTAAGTATAACTGCAAGTGGAGTTTTCAGTTCGTGAGAGGCATCTGCCACAAACTGCCTTTGCTGTGCCCAGGCTTCTTCAACAGGGCTGATTGCCCATTTTGAAAGGTACATAGTTAAAACAAAAAAAGCAAAAAACGCAGTCACCCCCACTGCTATGCAGTTTTTTAAAAGCTTGTTTATCGCTATAATTTCGCTGGAAATATCTGCAAAAACAATCTTATTTTCTGGTATATCAACCTTTATATATCGCAGACTATATTCTTTTATCTCGCCTTCCATATTGCTGCTTTGGTTTGCGGTATGTATAATTTCCTGCACAAAATCTGTATCTGTCAAAGCAGAATAATTGCCTGTCGTCTCAGTGCTGCCGTCTCGGTTTATTTTTACAACAAGATATGGCAGGCTGATTTCATCACGAGAATTGGGCGGTCTGTCTGGTATAAAGGGTCTCTGCGCAACACTGTACATCATCTGCACATTGCTTTGCTGCAAATCTTTTTTTGTAAAATGCACCATACCGCCCATTATTATAACCAGCATAACCGTAACAATAATCATCACTATGCACACAAATTTTATGCGCAGTTTTTTAAGCATTAATCTTTAACCTCCAGATGATAGCCCAAACGGCGTACCGCCTCGATGCTTATGTTTGAGCCTATGCTTTTAAGCTTTTTGCGTAAAAAGCCTACATATACTTCCACATGGTTTTCAACTGCGTTGGAGTCGTACCCCCAAACCCTTGCAAGTATAACCTCTTTGGAAGCTATGTTTTCTTTTGTATTCATAAGAAAACGCATTACGTCAAATTCTCTTGCAGAGAGGCGCACACTTTTTTCGCCGCAGCACAGCTGACAGGATTCCAAATCCAAGCTGGTATTGCCATAAACCATTTCGTTCACCTGATTGCCCTGGCGGCGCAGAAGTGCATTTATACAGGCGAGCAATTCACGACTGTCGAAAGGTTTGGTCAGATAATAGTCTGCACCTGCATTAAGCCCTGCTATACGGTCTTCAATGGAAGATTTTGCTGTGAGCATAAGTATTGGTGTGCTGCAGCGTTTGCTGCGCACTCTGCGTGCAACCTCGTAACCATTAAGCTTTGGCATCATCACATCAAGGATAAGCAGATCATAAACGCCAAGCAGCGCATATTCGGCACCTGATTCTCCGTCATAAACCGCTTCTACCGTAAACCCTTTATTTTCGAGCATTGTTTTAAGAGAATTTGCAAGCAGAACTTCGTCTTCAATAATAAGTATTTTCATAACGATACAATTTCCCTTTATATATACTTTATTATTATAATACAACAACTCTCTTAAAACAAACTGAAAAACTCACCATTATTTCTGAAATATTACAGTATTTATTAAACTATACTTAAAAAGAGCCTGCCTTTTATAATGCGGCAAGCTCTTTTTGCTATTCAGTTTTAAAGCTGTATACTGTTTGCTGATAATAAGCCAGATGCCTTTTCAATTCCACTGATGGGAAATTTTTGTGATGGACTGCATCAGGATAATGCTGTGCTTCCAGGCAGAAACCGCTGCGTTTTTTGTATTCTGCACCACCTTTGCCCTTTGGACAGCCATCAAGATAATTGCCGCTGTAAAACTGTATGCCAGGCTGTGTGGTATAGGTTTCCATAACAATGCCTGTTTTTTCTGATTTCGCCCTTGCAGCAATACGCAGATGACCACTTTTACCATTGATGCACCAGTTGTGGTCATAACCTCCTGCCAGCTTAAGCTGTTCAAAGTCACTGTCGGCATACTGACCTATCTTAATCAGTTTGCGAAGATCCATAGGCGTGTTGTCCACCGCTGCAATCTCCCCTGTCGGAATACTTTCGCTGTCTGTAGGTGTATAATAATCTGCCATAATCTGTATCAGATTATCTTCTATACATCCGTCGTCATGGCCCGAAAGGTTAAAGTAAGAATGGTTTGTCATATTGCATATAGTTTTCGAACGGGTATATGCATAATAAGTTATCGAAAGGGCATCTTCATGAAGGGTATATTTGACATCCATAATCAAGCCTCCGGGATATCCTTCCTCTTTTTCTGACGAAAAGCTCCAAAGTTTCAATGTATTTTCTGTTGCTTCTTTTACTTCCCATATTTTTTTATCAAATCCGTTTTTACCGCCATGGAGATGATTTTTGCCGTCATTGTTATAAAGATGATGTATTTTTCCATCGTGTTCAAAAACACTTCCGCCAATACGGTTTGCACATCGGCCGATAATGGCACCAATATATTTATCCTGTTTCAGATAATCATCCAAAGTATCAAAGCCAAGCACAACATCGGTTGGATTGCCGTTTTTGTTGGGCACAATAAGGCTTTTTACCGCACCGCCATAGGTTATAATTTCACAGCTTAAATTACCGTTTTTAAGTGTGTACAATTCTACTGGCTTATCATCAGGCATTCTACCAAAAATTACAGGTTCCATATCACACCTCTTTTACTATAATTGTTAATATTATTTTATAATAAAACAAGCATCTTATCAACCTGCATATCAGTTTATATATTTATTTGTTCTGCTGTTTTTTAGAAAGCAAATCCTTTAACCCCGAAATTATGATAAACACTGCAAATGTTTTTCTCAGCCATTGGTTTTCAATATTCTGGGCAAGATAAAAACCGCCCACCACTGCAGGCAGACCTATAAGAGAGCATACTATTGCTGTTTTAATATCTATCAGTTTGTTTTTTATATGCATAAACACCGCAATAACAGTTATTGGGATAAAAAACAGCAGATTGATGCCCTGTGCCCCTTTTTGCATAAGGTCGGTAAACAGTGCAAAATATACCACAAGAACAAAACCGCCGCCAAGGCCCATTGAAGCAAGTATACCCGAAGCAAGACCCACTGCAGATGCAACAAACCATTCCATCAAAAAAACATCACCGCCCCTGAAATTACAAGCACCAAACCAAACAATCTTTTCAGCTTATCGCTTTGCATATTTTTTAAAAATCTTGTGCCCAAAACAGCACCGATTATCCCCCCAGGCACAAACTTAAAACCCATTGCCCAATCAACATGGCCGTATATTGCATAGAATATTAGGCTTACTGTGCTCATAATAAGTATCATAAGTGTTGCACTTGCATGGGCTTTTTTTTCATCACCGATAATGTTGCGCAGAAACATAACCGCCACCACACCGCCGCCGCTGCCAAACAGACCGTTTAAAAAACCACTTGTTATGCCTGCCACAGTTTTTTTTAATATACCTTTTTTCAATATTAAACACCCTTTAATAAATTTTAATTATATTATCGTCAGTTTTTGCAAAAATATAAGGCGCATATCACCCCACAAATGCAGGTGATATACGCCTTATTATAGTTAACTGTTAAAATATGCCTGTAACAAATATTTCTATGCCGATAAAAATAAGTATTACACCGCCCAGTACCGATGCTTTGCCTGCCAGCTTTGTACCGAATTTTTTGCCAAGAGCAAGGCCGCCAAAACAGATAAAAAATGTTACAACGCCAATAAGCAGGCAAGCGATAAATGCCATTGTAAAATTATAATCTGCAATTGTAAAACCTACCGAAAGTGCATCTATTGATGTTGCGATCCCCTGTACTATAAGACCGCCAAGGCTTACCGAAACACCGTCACATCCGCAGTCTTCTTCACATTCCTTTGACTCTTTAAGCATATTTACGCCTATATAGCAAAGCAGAATAAGAGCAATCCACGGAATAAATTTTTCAAAAACCGCAAAATAATGTGCTATTGTATGCACACAGTACCACCCCAACATAGGCATAAGATACTGAAATGCCGCAAACACACCAGCAATTGCACACATTCTGCCGCCCTTCATTTTAGGCTCGTGCAAACCATTTGCCAGCGAAACCGAAAAGGCATCCATTGCAAGACCTACACCCAAAAGAACGCTGTTTGCAAAAAATATAAAATTCCATTCCATTGATATTATCCTCCCTGTCACAGCAATAGCTTTATATCTGCTGTACAATAAAAACCCGAGTATAACTTATGCTATACTCGGACATATTTTTAACAGGCAGACTCTATGTATAGCTTTGTTACATATGAGTCTCGCAATTTGAAGCAAGCCAGGCTTATGCCAGGATGTTGACTTGCTACGCATAAAATGCGCTTGCTACTCCCTCACAGGATTTTAATAATAATTATATTACTATTTTATTAATATATTGTCAAATAAATGATTTTATTTTCTAAGCAGGTTTCTGTTTTTAAAAGGTGTTGCTTCCAATGCAAAAAGGAAAATGCCCGCAAAGAAAACCACCAGAGGTCTATATTGGAAATATGCGTGGATTGTTGTTGGCTGAGATGCAACTGAAAACCATATAATAGGCAGTGCTGCAACTGCAAGGTATGCAGCAGAATCCAAAAGCCGTGCTATACCCTGTTTTTTCCATATTATAAGTGCACTTACCGCCACAATAAACGCAAGTGCCGCAAGAGCAATCGCCCCTGTAGCCCCAGGTGTAACCATATCCCATGCTGCAATAAAAGCCCCTACAGGTGTAAATTCTCCGCTTACATTTTCTGTAGGTTTTACTCCTATACGGCGGATAAATGACCCCAATCCGTCTGCAAGGCCATTGTAATCGGTAAACAATGTAACCATTACAAGTTTAACCAGCCACAGAGATGCATAACCATAAGCCCACGCTGCAAACGATTTGAGTATTGTTTTATATTTGCATCTGCTGCTTTCGTCAATCATAAGCCACACAAGCAATGGCAGGCCACAGGTTGCAATTGGTGCTGTGTAAAAATCAAAATACTGTGTCATCATACCAAAAGCGCAAAATGCAAAACCACGGTCAAATGTAAGATTTTCGGTAAACAGCAGAAACAGAATTGCCGCAAAAGATATTATAAAACATGGTGTAAACTGCAATGAGTGTGAAATTATTGATGGATTTACAAATATAATTGCCAGACCTATACAAAGCGATGCGAAAACACCTTTTCTTTCGGCCAGTGCAGCAAGCATAAAGAACATAAGGCCAAAAAATACCCAGGATACCACCTGGCGAAGCTGGAAATACGGAAATACCATCAGCATTGGACGTATAAAAATTCTGAATCCCTGCCAATAACGCACATAGATTGTATCGTTGTCTGCCCCTTCATCAACACGCTCTATAAAAGCATCGCTTATATAAGTTTCTTCACCCTCATATTTCTGCACATTGCGGTAAGGGTTAAGCAAAGCATCCTGAAAAGTTTCAAGATTGTAGCTTTCCATTACAATAAGAGTATCTGTGTGATTGTCAAAGCCATAGGACCAGTCCCAGAAATTTATATACCTTGGTGTAATCTCGTCGGCATCCAGCTGATGTGCAGATGCTGATGCATTTTTTTGCACCATAGACTGAGGTATCAATGATACTGCAAACAGCAAAAGCATCCCTATAACACCTGCAATAAAGGGCAATGTTATATATTTTAAAATTTTGTTTTTCACGTATTTTCTCCTTTATAAAAGGTTAATATATTTATTATACTATATTTTTGTTTATAAGTACATATATTAATTTATAAGGCCTAAGCAAAAAAATAATATCACTGATAAAGCGCCTTAAAATGCAAAAAGGACAATCTTTTGATTGTCCTTTTCCTGGCGGAGAATTAGGTTTTACCGCCTGCTGCGGCTTCGCCTTGCATGCTGGCTGGCCTCGCTTGGTACGCTCGGCTCTTTTGGCTAAAAACAGTGTTCCACACTGTTTTTTTACGCCAAAACCCTCTCGGGTTCAAATCCCTCATAAAAAATAATCAAAAATGCGAAAAGCACCGCTTTTCAGCAGTGCTTTTCCTGGCGGAGAATGAGGGATTTGAACCCTCGCGGCAGTTGCCCACCCTACGCCCTTAGCAGGGGCGCCTCTTCGACCTCTTGAGTAATTCTCCAAGTGAGCGAATTTAAAATCCGTTTATTAAGTTTTGTTTTGGTTTGGTGTCGATATGGCGGAGAGGGTGGGATTCGAACCCACGGTTCTTGCGAATCACTAGTTTTCAAGACTAGCTCCTTAAACCACTCGGACACCTCTCCGTATCGGCTTAACAAGAAATATATTACCAAATAACATTCGGTTTGTCAATAGCTTTTTTAATAAATAAAAATTTATTTTTAAGTATATCCCTTGATACATTTTGATTTATAATGTAGTTTTTTGTCAGTTATTAATAAAATTACAGTTAATGAAACAAAAATGCATAAATTGTAACTTTTGTACAAATTGCCTTTTTAAGCTGTTATTTATTTAACCTGATTAGTCATTGTTACAAAATTGCTTAAAATGGACTATTTTTTCACCGATTTGCACTTTTGTTGATTGTATTCACAAAATTTATGTGATATAATAACATCATAGAATGGCTTAAAGCTGTTTTTAAACTTAACGGCTTTAAAATATAACGTTACCCATTTAATATGGAGGAAAAAACATGAGCAAAAAATTTGTTTATCTGTTCAGCGAAGGCAACGGTACAATGCGTGAACTTTTGGGCGGTAAAGGTGCTAACCTTGCTGAAATGACAAGACTGGGCATGCCTGTGCCTATGGGCTTTACAATCACAACAGAAGCATGTACAGACTATTATGAATCAGGTAAAAGAATAAGCGATGATATTGAAAAAGAAATCTTTGCTTATCTTGAAAAACTTGAAGCTATTACAGGCAAGGAATTTGGCAACCCTGAAAACCCTCTGCTTCTTTCTGTTCGTTCAGGTGCAAGAGCTTCCATGCCTGGTATGATGGATACAATCCTTAACCTTGGTCTTAATGATGAAGTTGTTGAAGGCCTTGGCAAACTTACAAACAACCGCAGATTTGCACTGGATGCTTACCGCAGATTTATCCAGATGTTCTCTGACGTTGTTATGGGCATCTCCAAATCTCTCTTTGACGAAGCACTTGAAAGCCTTAAAACAGTAAGAGGCATTGAATATGACCACGAGATGTCCCCTGCTGACCTTGAAAGCCTTGTTGCTTCCTTTAAAGCTATCTACGAAAAAGAAATCGGCGAAGCTTTCCCTAAAGAACCAAGAAAGCAGCTTCTCAGTGCTGTTAAAGCCGTTTTCTCCTCCTGGCAGAATCCACGTGCCGTTTACTACAGAAGAATGAATGATATTCCTTCTTCCTGGGGTACAGCTGTTAACGTTCAGTCCATGGTATTTGGCAATATGGGCAATGACTGTGGTACAGGTGTTGCATTTACACGCAACCCTTCTACAGGTGAAAACAAACTTTACGGCGAGTTCCTTATGAATGCACAGGGCGAAGACGTTGTTGCTGGTATCAGAACACCACAGACAATTGACGAACTTGCAAAGGTTATGCCTGATGCATACAATCAGATTATTCAGATTGCAAAAACACTTGAAAAACACAACCAGGATATGCAGGACCTTGAATTTACAATCGAAAAAGGCAAACTGTATATGCTGCAGACAAGAAACGGCAAACGTACAGCTCAGGCTGCTATCAAAATTGCTGTTGATATGGTTAATCAGGGTCTTTGCACAAAAGAAGAAGCTCTCCTTAAGGTTGAACCAAGCCAGCTTGACAGCCTGCTTCACCCTCAGTTTGCTCCTGCAGCACTTGCAGATGCAACTGCTATTACAAAAGGTTTGCCAGCTTCTCCTGGTGCAGCAGCAGGCCGTGTATACTTCAATGCTGAAGACGCAAAAGAAGCTGCAAAAAACCGTAATGAACCTGTTATCCTTGTGCGTGTTGAAACAAGCCCAGAAGATATTGAAGGTATGGCAATCTCCAAAGGTATCCTTACTGCACGCGGCGGTATGACCAGCCACGCAGCTGTTGTTGCACGTGGTATGGGCCGTTGCTGTGTATCTGGCTGTCACGATTTGAGAGTTGACTTTGACAACAAAATTGCTTACTTTAAAGACATTGCTGTTAAAGAAGGTGACTTTATCTCCATCGATGGTTCCACAGGTAAAGTTTATCTGACAAAACTGCCAACAATTGAAGCTACCCTCAGCGGTGACTTTGCTACATTTATGAGCTGGGCTGATGAAATCAGAAGCCTTAAAATCAGAACAAATGCAGATAACCCTAAAGATGCACGTCAGGCACGCCTGTTTGGTGCAGAAGGCATTGGCCTTTGCCGTACAGAACACATGTTCTTTGAAAAGAACAGAATTCTTGCAATGCGCCAGATGATTTTGGCAAAGAGCAAAACAGACAGAGTTATTGCTCTTAACAAACTGCTTCCAATGCAGCAGGAAGACTTTGAAGGCATATTCAGAGAAATGGACGGCCTGCCATGTACAATCCGTTTCCTTGACCCACCTCTTCACGAATTTGTTCCACACGATGACGACGAAGTTGCTGTAACAGCATACGAAATGGGTATGAGTTTTACAGAACTTAAAGCTGCAGTAAAACATCTGCACGAAGCCAACCCAATGCTTGGCCACCGTGGATGCCGTCTTGCAATCTCTTATCCAGAAATTGCACAGATGCAGACAAAGGCTGTTATTCAGGCTGCTATCACAGTTAAACACGAAGGTAAAAACGTTGTACCAGAAATTATGATTCCACTGGTTTGTGACGCTGCTGAACTTAAATTTGTTAAAAATATCGTTGATACAACAGCTAAACAGGTTATGGAACAGTACGGCGAAGAAATCGAATACAAAGTTGGTGCAATGGTAGAAATTCCACGTGCTGCTTTGACAATTGACGTAATCAGCAAATACTCTGACTTCTTCAGCTTTGGTACAAACGACCTTACACAGACAACATACGGCTTGTCCCGTGACGATGCTGGTCAGATTCTTGACGACTACTACAAAAACCGTATCTTTGAAAGCGACCCAACAGCTAAACTTGACCAGGCTGGTGTTGGCAAACTTATCAAAATGGCTTGTGGTTGGGCTAAATGTACAAAACCAGACATCAAACTTGGTGTTTGCGGTGAACACGGCGGCGACCCTAACTCTATCCAGTTCTTCCAGAATGCTGGTTTGCAGTATGTTTCCTGTTCTCCATTCCGTGTGCCAATTGCTCGTCTTGCAGCTGCACAGGCTAAAATCAGAAGCGAAAAATGATTAAAAGATAAAAATCTTTTACATAAGTAATATCTCCAAAAAAATCCGCACCTTAAAAAAGGTGCGGATTTTTAGTATATAACCGTTTTTGTTCTACAGATGCTTTTCAAGACATACAAGGTCTACTCCTGGTATGCCATTGAAAACACAAGGAACTATTGAAACTTCTTTATACCCCAGCTTTTTATACAGCTTGCGGGCTATTGTGTTTTTTGCATTGGTATCCATGCGCAGTTCTCGGCAGTTGTTCTGCAAAGCATACTGCTCGTAAAATGCAACCATTTTTGTACCGATACCCTTTTTGCTGCAGGATGGACTTACAACAAGTGTGTGCAGTACCATAACTTCGTTTTCGGTTGCTTCAAACTCCCAGGCTGCTTCTTCGTAAATAGGCCCCTGATACTGGTTAATAATTGCAGCTGCAACAATTTTACCTTCTTCTTCAGCCACAAACAGCCAATCCTTTTCAAAAGCGTTCTGTGCTGTGGATTTAAGAGGATAAATTCCCCTTATCCAGCCTGTTGAAAAAACACCTTTTTCAATCTCTGTGTGGATTTCGTCATAAATATCTGCAACTGAATCTATATCATTTGCATTTGCTTTGCGGACAATCATATTAACCTCCGTAAAAATATTATAATTTATTCTTCTATCTGCTGCACAAGACCTGTCTGCAGGGATTTTTCTATTGCTTTTAGCATTTTTAAAACATAAACCACATCAGTTTCAGGAACAGCTGCTGTTTCTTTATTTTCAGTTACACATTGTGCAAAATATTCTGCCTGCACTTTATATGGGTCATATTTTGTAACATTCTCAACCCGTGCTTCTGCCTGTTTTGGATAAACTGCAAGCGTATTGACGCTTTCTTTACCATTATTGCCGTCAATCTTTTTGCTGAGATACTCAACCGCTGATTTTGTGCCGTTTATGCGTACATTGGTGGAAAAATCCCAGCCGCCTGTTATATCCATAAAACCTTCGGCAACTGCGCAAACACCGTTTGCAAATTTTATTACAGTTGAAACATTGTTCCAGCATCCTGTGTCAGTCTGCTTGCCAACAGCATAAACACTGTTTGCCTTGCCAAACACATAATAAAGCCAATCAATGTCGTGAATATGCAGGTCATACAGCCCACCGCCGCTTTTTGCAGGGTCTTTGTGCCAGCTGCACCAGTTTGGATGTGCCGACAAGCGATTGACATAAACATTGGTTATATCCCCTATTTTGCCGCTATCAACCAAATTTTTAATATACTGATACTGTGGCCAGAAGCGCACCACCTGCATAACCATAACACGCACACCTGCTGCTTTTGCACTGTCAAACAGCTGCTGTGCTGTTTTTTCACTAAGCACAAAAGGCTTTTCGCACATTATATGCACCTTGTTTTCTATGGCTTTTTTTACTGTATCTTCGTGTGTAAATGTTGGTGTACATACAAGCACAGCATCAATTTTTTCGGTATGGTACATCACATCTGCATCTGTATACCAGCTGATATTATATTTTTCGCCAAAATCCTTGGCTGTTTCTTCGCTTACGCCAAGCACTGCTGTAATTTTTACTGTTTTGCTGTCTGCCAATGCATGCATATAGGTGTGGGCTATATTGCCCGGGCCTATAATTGCTACGTTAAACACAAATCCACCGCCTTTTTGTAATATATTTATATTTTATCATATAACCTGCAATAAAAACAGTATATATACAAAAATACCCTTCTGTTACTGAAGGGTATTTTGCATATATTATTTAAGGTTTGCCTTTGCATCAAATTCAAAATTGTCATCCAGTGGGAACAATGGTCTTGGCACCAGTGTATATTCCAGCGTTTTCAGATCTTCGTTTGTGCTGCCCTTTGTAAGAGCCATAATGGCACGTTTTGCAAAGGATTCGTGATGGTCACCCAGATATCCCAGCTTGCAGACAACAATGTCCAGCTGATTTGGGTCATAACCAAGGTCAAGGTAAAGATGGCTGGTTGCATAGCCGATGTGTTTTTCGGCAATGATAACATCTACCCCATGAGTGCTGAACACAGCAATATCACTTTTCATTTTACCGAAAGATGACCACTCTTTCACATACTGCTTAACAACACCTGTTGCGGTTATTGGGCTGGTTGTCTTGCTGTCGAACTTGGCGCCAAAGGTAAGGGTGATTTCCTGACCAACCTTGCCTTCGCATTCTTTTGTTGCAATTGGGTCATAGATACCGCCATAAAGAACAGGCGCTTTGAGAATTGCTGTTCTTTCATCTTCCATAATACGTTTAAGAAAACCTGTGCAGTCGGATGAAGAACCAGCTGTTGGGTTGTCACCAGAATCGGAGATATAAACAGGTGTTTCACCGTTCTTAACCGCTTCAAACGCAACGTCCAAAGTTTCAGCTTCGCTGTATGTTTCGGTCTGGAAGCAGAACTCGTCTTTTTTGCTCCATACATATTCAGCAAGGCGGATTGCTTCTGCATCGGCAATTTCCTGTGTCTCGGCAACTACATAAATAGCCATGGAACTGTCTTCGTTGTCTGCCCAAGGAAATCCCATAAGGTGAGAAGCTGCAAGTACACCAGGTTTCTTTTCGGTTTCGCGGAATTCGTTGATAATTGTAATCATAGGTTCCACAACTGTAGATGACTGTTCACCTGCAATTATAATTGGCACACGCACCCAGGCCGATTTTGCCTGCACGCCGCGTTCCAGTGCCGCAATTGTAAGCCTTGCTGCGTGCTCACCTGTTTCATAGCAGTCGGTATGCGGTGCACATTTGTAGCCTACAAAGCCGTTGCAGTTGTTGTGCATACGGTCGGTCATTGTTGTGTGCATATCAAGAGAGGCAAAAATTGGGATATTAGGGAACAGTTCACGCAGTTCTTCAATAAACGGACCTTCTGCTTCGCCAAAATTATTAACACGCATTGAACCGTGAAGAGAAAGTGTGATTGCATCAAGAGGCTTTTCAGCATTTGCTGCCTTTGCCATTTCGATGATTTCTTTTTTGATGCCCATATAGAAATCATAATCCACTTCTCCATTTGGCACTGCACGGGCCGACACTGTTGGCACAACCTCGTAGCCTGCTTTTATAAGTGTTTCGCACACACCGCTTAAAGAATCGTTTGGGCGGAAGTTTTCAAAAAATTCTTTGCCGCGAATAACCATAAAGTCCTTTTCACCTGCTACTATAGGGTTAAATGAGTTGGACTCGTGGTGCATTGCTGCAACTAAAACTCTTTTCATATTTTATACCTCTTTAACAATAAAATTGTTGATTTTCACTACTTAAAATATCGCACACAATCTTTTGTTTGTCAACAAATCACTGGTGAATTATTGCACAAAAAAAACAGCTGATTTTGCACATATTTTGTGTGTATATTTTATTGACCTGATATATGCAAAGTGCTAAAATTTGTATTGAAAAATTGTATACAATTTATAAAGATAAGGTGATATTTTGAGTATTTTTACAGAATTTTTTGATATAATACATTACTCGGGCAAAAATGTACAGCGATTTATGCTGTGCGTGTTTGTAAATGGACTTGTATCAAGTGCCTTGAGCGTTATGCTGGGCATATACTATACAAATATAGGCTTAAGCGAACTTGTTATAGGCAACCTTTTGTCTGTGCGTACATTCGGCAACAGCATCGGTGCATTTTTTGCCATATTTTTAGTGCAGTCCTTTGGTACAAAACGTTCGCTTTATACATCATTTTCCACAATGATAATAAGCGGTTTGTGTTTTACAAATATAACTGTTTTGCCCGTTATGCAGGCTGCTTCCTTTTTATTTGGTGTTTCTCAGGCAATCTTCCTTGTTGTTCAGGCACCTTTTTATAAAAAACACAGCGATGACCGCAATGTTGTTGGTGTTTTCTCTGCCAGCTTTGTGCTGAGCAATGTGGCAATGTTCAGTGGCAGCTTTTTATTTGGTATATTTTCAGATATTTTCGCCAGCTTTGGCGGTTTGGTTTTTGGCAGCAAGATGGTGCTTAATATAAGCTTTATTCTGCTTATTATAAATCTTGTTGCGCTTTCTAAAATTGATTTTGACCTTGAGCTTAACAACAGCCGCAAAGGCAGCAAATTTAAGGATTATCTTTCTATACTTAACCGCGACAGCGTGCTGTATATGGTTAAAACCGCACTTATAGGTTTGGGTGCAGGCCTTATTGTGCCATTTTTCAGCGTTTATATAAAACACAGCCTTAACACAACCGACAGCGTAGTTGGCTCTATTATGGCTTTTGCACAGTTTGGCACAGTGCTTGGCGGATTGCTTACACCAATTTTAAGCCGACGTCTTGGCAGAGTTAAATTTGTGCTTATATGCCAGCTTATGTCTATACCTTTTCTTATCTCCATTTCGTTTCCGCAGGGCGCCTTTATAATGGCCATCAGCTTTTTCTTCCGCAATTCTCTGATGAATATGGCAAACCCTGTTTTGCAGAGCATGGCAATGGACCTTGTTGAAGAAAAGCACCGTACTGTAATGAGCAGTCTGTTTACCCTTTGCGATAACCTTTTGCGTGCAGTCGGCACACAGGCAGGCGGCATTATCATGATGATGGTAAGCTACAACACACCTTACTATATAACTGTTGTGCTTTATCTGCTTAGCGCCGTGCTTATTTATATGGTTTTTGGAAGAAACGAAAAATATAAAAATCTTAGATAAAAACAATGTCATTCTGAGACATAATGGCAGAAGAAGGCTTTGATTTAACAAATACCTTCTTTGCCTATGGCTCAGAATGACAATTTTTATTTTTTTACAGCAAAACTGCCTGATAAACAAAGAACAGTGCAAAAGCATAAAACACCACACAAGGTATAAGCTTGGCATATTCTTTGTAAACATCTTTGGGGCTGCAGCCCATGGTCTGTATTGTAAGCAGCTGGCAAAGATGCAGCGGAGAAAAGAAATAACCGCAAAAACTGCTGGCAAATACAAAGAAACCAAAAATGGTTATCTGCGTTATCGACAGGTTAAGTGCCATAAGCATTGGCATAATTATCCCCATTGCAGTGTAGCTTAAGCCTGTTGTAACCGATATAATAACCGCAAATACAAAGATTGCCAGCGCCAGCACAAATCCCTGGCTGCCTGCAAACACAGCAGAAAAGCCGTTAATAAGGCTGTCTGCCGACTTAATGGTGTTCTGGATAAAAAACAGGCCCACCATCATAACAAAAGTGTTAAATTTTATGCCCTGTACAAAACTGGTTATATAGTCTTTTACATCTTTTCTGCCGCTTATTGCAAAGATAATAACAAAGCTTAACAGCACACAGATAAGCATATCTATTTTTAATATGCCGTTAAACACCAGAATCATATAAATTGGCGAAAGATATATTAACAGCTGTTTTATGTATTTGGGCAGCAATGATGTGTCCAAGGCTACCTTTACATCCGGGATTTTGCGTATATAGAAAAAATAGCAGCTTAACTGCATAAGTACAACAAAACCCAAATCCAGCAGAATTAAAAAATAAATATCAATTTCTGGTACTGTTGCCTTTATAACCAGCAAGGCATTGCTGGTAGGCACCAGCATAAGTGCAATATGGCGGCAGGTGAGGTTTAAAACCGCACGCATCTGTGGCTTTACACCAAGGTCTTCCCCTATTTCCTTTACAAACGGGGCCGAAAGCTGTGCACCGCCAGGCACAGACAGCAAACCTATAACTGCAGGCAAGGTGAGCATAACCGCCTTTTTACCTGCCAGAATATGCAGAATTGCATCGTTTACCTTGACAAGAAAACCATATTTTTTCATAAGTACACCAAGGGCACCGATAAGCACAACAATTATTACGTTTTTAAACAGTGACAGCTTTAAAAACACGTCGGCAAAATTCTGCCATATCTGCTGCGGTGATATTGCAAACACCAGGCTTATAAGCAGTGCACTTATTATCAGCGACCAGGCAAAGTTGACTTTGACCTTTTTCCACACAGGCATTATGGCAAATACTGCCAGAAAAAGAATTATCTGAATTATCATTTTCCCCTCTTATATAACTTTTAAACTTTGAAAAATTAATTGATTATTCTGCATTAATCCAGCTGTTATATCCGCCTGACAGGCAGGTGTATTTTCCTGTTTTCATATCAAGCTGACACTCAAGCTGTGGGTCACGACCTTTGAACAGCACATCAAAACGCAGCACATCGCCTTCCAGCATATACATCTGCACTGTTCTGAATGCATAGGTCATAACATGTTCCCCAGTTTCATAAACCTTTGTAAGATTGCCCTGTGGGTCAAGAACGCCAACCTTATATGTTGATTTATAGAAATTATTACTATAGCCCTCTTCATCTATATAATCAGGGCGGCCGTCTGCATTGTATTTCCCCTCATTGTACAGCACAACGTAAGAATGTGTAACTGGGTCACGCCTTGCGGCAAGAAGATGGCGATAATCAACTTCTGCACCAAGGTCAGAACCGATTTTGAAATTACGGCTCATAACAAACAGCGGCTCGGTTACATTCATATCCTTTGAATACACGTTAAACTTATCCAGCCCTATGCTGTATATATCTCCGTTGGAAAAAAATCCTGCTTCTTCACTGCCACCGTACATGCCGCCTATGGTATCTATGTATTTGACCTTCCCTGTCGCTTCTTCCAAAAGATAAACTTCTTCGTATAAAACATCTCCGCCGCCTTCATAGTTTCCTGTCCACAGGCTGTAGTTTCCATCGTAGGAAATACTGTATTTATACTGCAGATTGTGTTTCATCATATTTTCGGATAAAGTTGTTGTCACCTTCCTGTTTGCAAAATCCACAGTCATAGTCTGTTCAGCAGATGGGCAATAACAGGTGACTGTATTCATATTTGAAAAAATATCACCAAACTGCATATCGGGTGAACAAAATGCACCGTTCATAAGATAACGTGAATCAAAGCTTATATTATGTTTTGGTATACCGTCTTTAAGCACAAATGCTGTTGCAGGAATATCGGTGCGAATATTATTGCTGTATTTTTCCACAGGGGCAACAACATAAAAATCACCCTCTGCAAAGCTGTTGTATATCTGCGTGTAAGGATGATACCAGCTGCTGTCTGCAGGGTTAAATATAAAGCTGTTGTACTGATTCATTGCGCTGAGACCTTCTCTGAAAACAACTGCAAGCTGCTGCTGTGTTTTTGATGTATCATATATAGATTTATCAAGGTATGCAATATGCGGGCGTGGCTCTATATTTATTCCGTGCACTGCAGTCGCATTGATAATCCCCCCAACCTTATCTTTGTCTATAACACTTTTCCACAAAAACTCTCCGCTTGCAGTAAATTTTGCAAGGCCGTATTCATCCCCTGAAAGATAAAGAGCTATGCACCCTGCACCATGTGGGATTGTATCTATTATCCTGCCTTCAAAACCAGTAAACTCAACAGTGCGTATATAAGTTAAATTATCTGTTGAATAATAAACTTCTTTGTCGGGATATGTAAGCACCATAACCGTGCCCCAATTATGCACAGTAATGGCAACAGCATGGAAATTATAAACTGATTTCCCGCTGCCAAAATAAGATAAATCTGCAGGTGTTTCTACAACAAGACTGTGCTCCCCTTTTGTAAACTCAAATGTAAGCAAGGCTGTTTCTTCTGTAATCTTTTTGCTTTCTGTAAGTGACACGGAAATATCTGCTCTTGCAAGCTCTTTTATCTTTTCTTTGTTAATTACGTCTTCAAGGGTAAGTGATTCAACCAAACCATCAATTTCTGTTTTTGGAGCCTGCACCGTTTCTGTTGGCTGCGGTACAGCAGACGGCTGATTTGACTGTGGTGAACAGGCAGAAAGCACAAACAAAAACATTGTCAGTATAAAAAGTTTTTTCATTGCCTGTTCCTCCTTTGGCTTTTACCCTATATTTTATGTAAATATTTTATCATATTGTTTGTGCGATTTAAACATATACTTTATAAAAAAGCAATGTCATCCTTTATCCAGAATGACATTGCTTTATTTTAAGTGTATTAACTATATGGTTTTACTGCTGCAGACAGCTGTTAAAAATTGTTGCAGATTTTTACAATCATATCGCCGCTGCCAACATTGTAACCACTGCATGCATATACTGCATTAAGCTGTTTTGTTGTAACAACAACAAGCGGCAGTTTTTCTGGGTCAACATACATTCTTCTTGCAATTGTATCTACATTTGGCACAAAGCTGTCGTAATATACTTTAATGCGTGGGAATGTTTTGAGAACAAGCTGCAGTTTTGCATTTTCCAGTGCTGATTTATCACGAATCATAAACACAATATCTGCATTGAGATTCTGGAAATCTTCTGTCTGGTCAAGCATCTCGTTCATAAGATGTTCTGTTGGCTCACGGCCTTCTTCCATCCACACAAGAACAGCTTTGTTCTTTGTAATTTCGCTGCCGAGAACAGCATTGCCCTTTTCGTCGTAAACTTTAAACTCGTCAAGGTCAAAGTTATCCAGCATTTCGGCAAGATTTGCCTGATATTTGCGAAGCTTAAGATGTTTTGTCTCGCCGTCTTTGATTGCAAAGTGATATTTGCTCGCAAAGAGGTTACCGTTTGGCAGACGATTGTCTGTAATCACACGGTAGTCTCCGCTTGTAACTGTGATTGTAAGAGTGTTGCCGTCCCATTTTTCTTCGCTGAGCTCAAGTGTCTGGTAAATACCGTCAACAAGCTGACCGATGGAGAAGTCAGGATAGTAAATCCATGTTTCGTCTTCTTCCTTTTCAAACACAATTGTGCAGTTGCCTTTTTCTACTTTTTCAACTGTTACAAATGCACCGTCTGCGTAATATTCAGCAAGCTGAGACAACGGATTCATGCGGGATGGAATTCCCAAAGTTCTGCAGATTGCAACAAAGAGAATGCGTTTTGACAGGAGAGATGCATTTTTAACTGTAAGCGCACCCATTGGCAGTGTAACAATCTGGCCGTATTCAATGTCAGGGTCAAAACCGATATTATCGTTGATATATGTCCAAACTGCATTTGCATCTGCACGGAAAGCATCTTTCTGCTCTTGTGTAAAGAAGTCAAGGATAAACTGTCTGTATTTTGTAAGAGGCTCGAAATGTGCGCGCGGACAAACAATATATTTGTAGAACATATCTTCGTCTTCGCACTTGTACTCTTTTGTAAGGGCAAGAGCTTCGCGCAGAATATCTGTATCTACGTCACGGCGGTCCTTGTGGGAAAGTGTAAGCAGCAGTTTTTCTTTTTCGGCAGGTGTAAATGCTTCATCCTGCAAAAAGTCAATGAGGCTGTTTACATTGCTGCGGCTTTCGAAAAGAATGTTGTAAATTTCTTCGCCGTAACCGTATTGTGCAACAACTGCTCTTGCTGTTTCTTCGCAGAACATTTGTGCCACACGCTGTTCACGTTTTGCGTTTGCTGCGTCTGTCTTTTTCTGACAGAGAACCTTTTGTTCTTCTGTTGGTTTTGCGCCGTTTACAATCTGGTCTTTTGGAGCAACTGCAACAAAGTCAATCCATTTATCGTATTCGATTTCGTCCTTTTTAAGCACGATTTCCACTGTGTCAACATCTGGTGTAAACACCATTTTTTCGCAGTAAACATCGCCTTTTTTAACGTGAATATTCAGGCTGCCCAAACCGCAGGTAAGGCCTGCTTCACCCTTTGCATCTGTTGTGAGAACAGCACTGGAAAAGATGTTGGAATAGTTGAGAATACCAAAGCTAACCTGTGCACCTTCAATAGGTGTGCCATTTTCATCCACCACTTTAACTGTAACACGTTTTGTAACAGCATAAAGCTTAAGGTTGTTAAGGAATGTTGCCATACCAACTTTGGATATAACTTCTTCATTTGTGATATCACCAAAGCAACGGCTGTGGATAAGCATTGCACGGCTGGAAGCATTTGTAAACCAACCCTTGTTAAGCACTTCTTCAGGCTCACAGGT